>JAFZPN010000048.1 GCA_017550315.1 Clostridia bacterium | reverse complement strand
CCCGGACCGGATGCTGCGGAATCTGCGATATTGAATATTACATAAGAATGAGAGGTATTTTCAATGGGAACCAAACTGCTTGTGATTGACGACGATCCCAACATCTGCGATCTGCTGCGCTATTTCTTCGAGAACGAAGGTTACGAAGTCAAAACGGCCGGGGACGGCATTGAAGGCATCAGCTTCTTCAAGATGTACGAGCCCGATCTCGTCCTGCTCGATCTGATGCTTCCGAAGAACAAGGACGGGAATCAGGTCTGCCGCGAGATCCGCGCGATCTCCTCGAAACCGGTCATCATGATCACCGCGAAGGACGAGGTCCTCGACAAGGTCGTGGGGCTCGAGCTCGGCGCGGACGACTATGTGGTCAAGCCCTTCGACATGAAGGAGCTCTCGGCGCGCGTCAAGGCTGTCCTCCGCCGGTATACGGCGCACGACAACCAGAGCGACGACGAGACGATCAAGTTCGAGAACATGGAGATCTCGAAGCAGAAGTACGAGCTGAAGCTCAACGGCAAAGCGGTGGACATCCCGCCGAAGGAGCTCGAGCTGCTCTACTTCCTCGCGTCGAACTTCAACCGCGTGTTCTCGCGCGATCAGCTTCTCGACAAGGTTTGGGGCTTCGACTATCTCGGCGACTCCCGCACGGTGGACGTGCACGTCAAGAGACTGCGCGAAAAGCTCGAAGGCGTCTCCGACAAGTGGACGCTCAAGACCGTTTGGGGCGTCGGCTACAAATTTGAGTTGATCCAGTAAGCATTCAGAGGCATAAAGCAGGGCGGCGCGACAACCGCCCTGTGTTTTTGGGGGGATTTGACGGAAATCGGGTCCTCCCGTGACGGAGTTATGTTTAAGAGCATTTTCGTTAAATATATCACCGCGTTCATGCTCATCAACATCGTGAGCATCTTCCTCTCGACGTCGATCATCACAAGCCTTGTGAACGTCTACGATGACAACAACAAGACCCGGACCCTTGCCAACATCACCTACAACACCTCCGAGTTCATCGTCAACGACTACAAGGAGAGCGGCGAGATGGTCTTCAACGACTATCTGACCCGCCGCGTCGTTCTGCTCGAGCCCGTGCTCGACGCGATGGTCGCGAGCTTTGACAACGTGACCCTGTACGTCGCGGACGGCATGGGGCGTGTGATGCTCGTCGGCGGCGCGGACAAGGCGCAGATCACCGGCGATCACGTCTATCCCGCGGAGCTGAACGAGGTGGTCGCGGCGAACGAGCAGATCTCGCGCTACGACAGGATCGAAGGCTTCTTCGAGGAAAAGCACCGCATCTATATCACCCCGATCGCGACGACGGACGGCCGCGTGGTGGGCTCCGTGATGGCGACGACGGCGAACACCGACATGGACGAGCTGCTCGAAGCGATGATCAAGACGATCATCGTCTCGACGCTCTGGCTGATGCTCGCGGCGCTCATTGCGGTGTACTTCATCACCGAGCGGCTCGTGTCCCCGCTGCGTTCGATGAGCCGCGCGGCCAAGGAATTTGCGAGCGGTCATTTTGACGCGCGCGTGCCGGTCAGCGGCAACGACGAGGTGGCGGAGCTGGCGGTCGCGTTCAACAACATGGCGGCGACTCTGCAGCACAGCGAGGAGACGCGGCGGCTGTTCCTCGCGAACATTTCGCACGACCTGCGCACCCCGATGACGACGATCTCCGGCTTCATCGACGCGATCTTGCAGGGTGTGATCCCGAAGGAAAAGATCCCGCACTACCTCGAAGTCATCCGCTCCGAGGTGCTGCGGCTGTCGCGGCTCGTGTCGTCGCTGCTCGACCTGACGAAGATCCAGGCGGGCGAGCGCAAGTTCACGATGGCCCCGGTCGACATCTGCGAGATGGCGCGGCAGATCATCATCTCCTCGGAACAGCGGCTCGAAGAAAAGGAGCTCGACGTGCAGTTCGACGCCGACCGCGACAACATGTACGTGACGGCGGACCTCGACGCGATCCATCAGGTGCTGTATAATCTCTGCGACAACGCGATCAAATTCTCGCGGCCCGGAGGGAAGTACATCGTCGGGATCCACGACGCGGGGCAGAAGGTCGAGATCAGCGTCTACAACGAGGGCGACGGCATCTCGCCGGACGACTTGCCATACGTCTTTGACCGCTTCTACAAGAGCGACAAGAGCCGAGGACTCGACAAGACCGGCGCGGGACTCGGGCTCTATATCTCGCAGACGATCATCGAGGCGCACAACGAGAAGATCCGCGTGGAGAGCGAATACGGCAAGTGGTGCCGATTCGCGTTCTGCCTGCCGAAATCCGCCGCGCCGAAACCCGAGAGCAAGGGAGAGAGGGACAAATGATGCTGCGCTATACCGCGACCTGCCTCTTCGGGCTCGAAGGCCTGCTCGGCGAGGAGATCGAAGCCCTCGGATGCCGCCGGATCGAGAACATCGACGGGCGCATCACCTTCGAGGGCGACGAGACCACGGCTGCCCGGGCGAGCATCGCGCTGCGCTTTGCCGAGCGGCTGTATCTGAACCTCGGCGCGTTCGAGGCCACCACGTTCACCGCACTCTTCGACGGGACGAAGGCCCTGCCGTGGGAGGACTTCATCGGACGCGACGACGAATTCCCGGTGACGGGACACGCCGTGAAAAGCAAACTCTTCTCGGTCCCTGACTGCCAGAAGATCGTCAAGAAGGCAGTCTCCGTGCGGCTCGGGGAGCATTACGGCCTCGAGCGCCTGCCGGAAACCGGGACGAAATACCGGATCGAATTCTTTCTCTTCAAGGACCGGGCGAACCTGATGATCGACCTCTCCGGCGTGCCGCTGCACAAGCGCGGATACCGCCCCGAGACTGTCGACGCGCCGATCCGGGAGACGCTCGCCGCCGCCATGGTCAAGCTGGCCAGGCCGCGCGAAGACGTGCTGCTCTGGGATCCGTTCTGCGGCTCTGGTACCATCGCAATCGAGGCGGCCATGCAGATGCTCGGGATCGCACCGGGGCTCCGGCGTTCCTTCGCGGCGGAGGTCTACCCGGCGTTCCCGGCCTCTTCCTGGAAGGATGCGCGCGAGGCGGCAGAGGCGTCGGTCAACCGCGATTCGGCCTTCGAGGCCTACGCAACCGACATCGATCCGAAATGCGTCGAGATCGCAACGGCGGCGGCGGAACGGGCGGGCGTGAAGGATCACGTAAACGTATTCCAGATGGATGCGCTCGACATCGACACGCTTGGGCGGCGGGGAACCGTCGTGACGAATCCGCCCTACGGGGACCGGCTGCTCACCCCGGAGGAGGCCGAGGATCTCTACCGCGCGATGGGACAGGCGTTCGCGCGCCTCGGACGGTGGCAGATCTACGTCATCACACAGAGCGAGCGATTCGAGAAGCTCTTCGGCCGACGCGCGGACAAGATCCGCAAGCTGTACAACGGCATGATCCCGTGTTATTACTACCAGTTCTTCAAGAACCCGGACAGAAAATGAATAATCCTTAATCGATCCGTCCATGCTCACGTGTGGACGGTTTTTTCATGAAGAATTCAGAATGAAGAATGCAGAATGAATTCACGGTTTTCGGGGGTGCCTAATGGATGATGTTCGAGGAGATCTGACGGGGGAGTTCGCGGCGGACGTGGCGCGGATGGACGCGATCCTGCGGCCGGAGGAGAATCTCGACCTGGTGCGGCGGGAATTCGCGGGACAGAATGCGCGGGCGGTGATGTATTATCTCAGCGGCATGACGCGGTCCGATTCGCTCGAAAAGCTGCTCCTCTCCTTCGAGAACGGCGCGGTCTTCTCGGATGCCCGGACCTTTGCCGAGACGTCCATGCCCGCCTCGGAAGCATCCGCCGTGACGTCCTTCGACACGCTGGTATCGGCGGTCCTGTCCGGGCAGTTCGCGATGCTCTCGGACGCGTTCGGAGCCGCCGGGATCGTCGCGGATTTCCGGATCTATCCCGCGCGGAACTCCGAGGAACCGGAGAACGACAAGGTCATGCGCGGGAGCCGGGACGGATTCGTCGAGACGCTCCTCACAAACGTCTCCCTGATACGCCGGCGCATCCGCACGCCCGATCTCACCGTGCGCCGCGTCACGGCGGGGAAGAGCACCCGCACGGACATCGCGCTCGTGTATCTGCGCGGCAAGGCCGATCCCGATTATGTCGAAGAGCTCGCCGGAAAGATCGGCGGGCTCCGGACCGATTCGCTCGTGATGGGGCACGCGAGCATCGCGGAATCGATGCGGCGGCGGGGATGGTTCAACCCCTTTCCGAAGGTGAGGGCGACGGAGAGGCCGGATGCGGCGGCGGCGACGATCCTCGAGGGCGGCGTGATCGTCCTCTGCGACAACAGCCCGGAGGCGATGATCTTTCCGACGACCCTTTTTCACTTCTTGCAGGAGACGGACGACTACTATTTCTCCCCGCTCGTCGGGACCTATCTGCGGCTTCTGCGCCACCTCATCTTCTGGCTCACGATGATCGTCACGCCGCTCTGGCTCCTCGCCCTGCATCACGCAGACATCCTCCCGCCCGCGCTGCACTTCGTGATCCCCTCGCATCCGGGGGACCTGCCGATCCTGGTTCAGCTGATTGTGACGGAATTGACGCTCGATGGGCTCAAGCTCGCGTCGCTGAACACGCCGAACGTGCTGGCGAGCTCGCTCTCGGTCGTCGGCGGCCTGCTTCTCGGGGATTTCGCCGTGACGGTCGGATGGGTGTCGCCGGACGTGATCCTCTATATGGCTTTCGTCTCGATCGCGAACTTCACGCAGTCGAGCTATGAGCTGGGGTACGCGTTCAAATTCCTGCGAATCCTCACGCTGCTCCTCACGGCGGCCTTTGACTTGCTCGGATTTCTGTCCGGGATCGCGCTGGCCGTGATCCTTGCCGCGACGAACGTCACCCTCGACGGTCGGCGGCGGTATCTGTATCCTCTCATCCCGTTCGACGGCAGGGCGCTGTCGCGTCTCATCCTGCGCAGGGCAAAGGATGACTGAAACTTATAAAGACTGTCGTATGTACTCCTGACATGGGAGAGATGCGACAGTTTTTTAAAGAGATACGAGTGAAATCGCTGCGCGGTGAAATTGCTGCGCAGTGAAATCCGCTCTGCGGGTGAAGTTGCCGCTGCGCGGCAGTTTTTCATTCTGAATTCTTCATTCGCAACTCTCCTCTCCGGCATTCTGCGGCGTAAGACGGATGTATATACGGAATATGTGCGCAGTTTGAACAAATCGAAATTTTCGCGCACAAAAGGCTTGACTGCGCTTTCCTTCGGTGATATAATTTACATGTAAACAATTTATCAATAAACTAAAAGGAGCGTCCCATGAATCTCAAAGTCAACGGCCGCGGTCCCGAGCCGACAACGGACGAGAACGATTACCGGAAGACGCCGATGGTCCTCATCAACGACCTGTCGCGCCTGCTCTGGAAGAACGTCCGCGAGCACGGCATCGAACACCCGATCTCCCAGAAATCCGGACAGCTCATCCTCCTCGAACTCGCCAAGCGCGACGGGCGCACCCAGCTCGATCTCGCGAACGCGACCAACCTGAAAGCCCCGACGATCAGCGTCTCCCTCCAGAAGCTCGAAAAGGAAGGCTACGTCAGCCGCCGCCCGGACGAATACGATCTGCGCGCGACACGCGTCTTCCTCACCGAAAAGGGACGCGCGCTCGACGCCACCATCAAAGGACACATCCGCCGCGAAGAAGCGCTTGCGACCGCCAACCTCACCGATGAGGAATCGGACACGCTCGTCAAGCTGCTCTTAAAGATCCGCGAAAACCTCGCCGGATCGGACAGGGAGGAAGAAACGCTTTGAAAACAGAACGACATCAGGTCAGACTTCTATCGTATCTGAAAAAATACTGGTTCTTCACGATCATCTCCCCGCTCTTCATGGTCGGGGAAGTCGTGGTGGACCTCTTCCAGCCGAAGCTCATGTCCCGCATCGTGAATACGGTCGTGGCGGGCGGCGAGATGGAACCCGTCATGAAGACGATCCTTCTCACCTCCGTGGAGATGATTTTACTCGTGATCGTCGGCGGCTTCTGCGGCATCATGTGCTGCTACACGGCTTCGGTAGCGTCGCAGGGCTTCGGATCGGACGTCCGCGTCGACGCCTTCAACAAGGTCATGTCGCTCTCGCTCGAACAGACGGACAAGTTCACGACGGGCTCGCTCGTCACCCGTCTGACGAACGACATCACGACCCTGCAGGACTTCGTGCAGATGGTCCTGCGCATGTTCGTGCGCGCGCCGATCTTCTTCATCGGCGGCATCGCGATGTGCCTCTCGCTGGACATCGCGTTTGCCCGGGTCGTCGTGGTCGCGCTGCCGCTGATCCTCATCATCGTCATCGTGATGGTGGTCAAGGCCGTGCCGCTCTTCTCGGTCGTGCAGGAGAAGCTCGACCGCGTCAATTCCGTCGTGCAGGAGAGCGTGACGGGCGCGCGCGTGGTCAAGGCCTACACCCGCGAGGAGCATGAGATCGGCCGCTTCGAGGTCGCAAACGACGATTTCCGCCGCACGAACCTCAAGGTCAGCTATATCATGTCGGCGATCTTCCCGTGCATGTCCATCGTCATGAACGCGGCGGTCATCGCCATCATCTATATCGGCGGCTGGCAGGTCCAGGCACGCAGCATCGACGTCGGCGATGTCATGGCGGCGGTGCAGTACATCACGCAGATCCTCTCCTCGATCATGATGATGTCCTTCATGTTCCAGCAGATCGCGCGCGGCAAGGCATGCGCCAACCGTGTCCGCGAGGTTCTGGAAGCGGATCCGACGGTCGAATCGGGTTCCGTCACTACGGCGGACGAGATCGGCACGATCCGCTTTGAGAACGTATCCTTCCGCTATCCCGGCGCGTCCGGCGACAACGTGCTCGACGGCATCAGCTTCGACGTGAAGCGCGGCGAGACCGTGGCCGTGATCGGCGCGACCGGTTCCGGCAAAACCTCCCTCGTGAACCTGATCCCGCGCTTTTATGACACGACGGGCGGCACCGTCTACGTGGACGGCGTCGACGTGCGCAACTGGGATCTGCACGCGCTGCGCGGCAAGATCGGCTTCGTGCTGCAGAAGAGCGAGCTCTTCTCCGGCACGGTCGATGAAAACATCCGCTGGGGCAAGTCCGACGCGACCGACGAAGAGATCGTCGAAGCCGCCAAGATCGCGCAGGCGGACGAATTCGTCTCGACGATGGAGCAAGGCTATGCCTCCGTCGTGGCGGAACGCGGCGCGTCCCTGTCCGGCGGGCAGAAGCAGCGCATCGCGGTCTCCCGCGCGGTCCTGCGCCGTCCGGAGATCATCATCTTTGACGACTCGACCTCCGCGCTCGACCTCGGTACCGAAGCGAAGCTCCGCGCGGCGCTCGGCAGGGAATTCGCGGACACCACGGTCGTGATGATCGCCCAGCGCATCGCGTCCGTCATGCACGCCGACCGGATCGCCGTGATCGAAAACGGCAAGATCACGGCCTTCGACAACCACGACAATCTGATGCAGACGAGCGCCGCATACCGCGACATTTACAGCTCGCAGATGAAGAACAGCGGAGGGGAAGCATAATGGCGGACAAGAAGAGACCGGATTTCGATCCGAAGGACCTTCCGGAAGAAGAGTTAAAGAAACAGGACTTCCCGAAAGGCGATTTCCAGCCACCGGAGAAGCCTCCGAAAGGGAAGGGGCCGAAGGAAGAAGAAAACGAACCCACTGCCGACGAACTAAGGCAGATGATGAAGAAGAACAACACCGCGCTGCGCGGTCCGGGGGCCGGGCGGCTGATCCGCGAGAAGCCGAAGAACTACGGACAAACGGTCCTGAAGCTCATCCGGTACATCGGCAAGTCGAAGTATCTCGTCTTCCTCATCATGGCGACGACGATCATCACGACGCTCCTGAACCTCGCGGGACCGAAGCTCCAGGGCCAGGCGATCGACGCGATGACCCTGCGCGACGGGCACCTCGACGTGGACTTCGATTCGCTCGTGAAGACGCTCGTGCTGATGGGCCTTGTGTACATCGCAAGTGCCCTGATGCAGCTCTTCCAGGGTTTTGCCTCGGCGAAGATCTCGCAGACCACGGTATTCACCATGCGACAGGATCTGTTCCGCAAGATCAGCTATCTGCCCATCGCCTACACCGACCGCCATCCGAGCGGCGACATCATGTCCCGGATGACGAACGACGTCGACAACATCTCGAACTCCATCTCCCAGTCGATCACCTCGCTGATCTCGGCGGTGCTGACCCTCATCGGCGCGTTCGCGATGCTCCTGTGGTATGACTGGCGCATGGCGCTGATCTCCCTCGTCACGATCCCGCTGACGATTCTCGTCTCGATGAAGCTCTCGGTCTACATGCGGAAATACTTCGTGAAGAAGCAGGTCCTGCTCGGCCAGCTGAACTCGCAGGTCGAGGAAATGGTCTCGGGCTTCAAGACGGTCATCGCCTACGGCAAGGAAGAGGACGCGTGCACGGACTTCGCGAAGATCAGCGAGGAATTCCGTAAGACCTCGATCCAGGCGAACGTCTGGGGCGGCCTCATGGGCCCGGCGAACAACCTCATCAACAACCTCAACTACCTGATCGTCACCTGCTTTGGCGCGTACTTCACGATGAAGGGCGCGATCTCGGTCGGCGACATCCAGGCGATCCTCCAGTACTCCCGCCAGCTCTCCCAGCCGATCAACCAGATCGCGAACCAGTATGCGTCGATCCTGACGGCGGTGGCAGGCGCGGAGCGCGTCTTCACGATCCTCGAGACCCCGGACGAGGTCGACGAGGGCAAGAGCGGCATGACGGTCGACGACATCCGCGGGGACATCGAATTCAGCCACATCAACTTCTCCTATCTCCCGGGGAAGCAGGTGCTCCATGACTTCAACCTCTCGGTCAAGCGCGGCCAGAAGATCGCGCTGGTCGGGGCGACGGGCTCCGGCAAGACGACGGTCGTGAATCTGCTCACGCGGTTCTACGACGTCGATTCCGGCGAGATCACCATCGACGGCGTGAACGTCAACGACATCCCGAAGAAGACCCTGCGCAACGCGATCGCGATCGTCTTGCAGGACACGGTCCTCTTCCACGACACCATCGGCAACAACATCCGCTACGGCCGCCTCGACGCGACCGAAGAAGAGCTGGAGCGCGCCGCCGATATGTCGGAATCCGACGAATTCATCAACCGTCTGCCCGAAGGCTATGACACCGTGATCTCCGAGGGCGGCTCGAACCTCAGCCAGGGCCAGAGTCAGCTGCTCTCCATCGCGCGCGCGGTCCTCGCCGATCCGAAGATTCTGATCCTCGACGAGGCGACGTCCTCGGTCGACACCCGGACCGAGATGCACATCCAGCAGGCCATGGTCGCCCTGATGAAGAACCGCACGAGCCTCATCATCGCGCACCGCCTGTCCACGATCCGCGACGCCGACACGATCATCGTCATGAAGGACGGCACGGTCATGGAATACGGCAACCACGACGAACTCCTCGAAAAGCAGGGCGTTTACTACGAACTGTATCAGAACCAGTTCGCCGGATTCGAGACCTGATAAAGAAACAGCCCGGCGAGCGGATCACACCGTTCCCGGGCTTTGTTCTTTGGTTTAGCGGACCCGCCGGATCCAGCCGTCGAGGAAGGCCATCTGCTCCTCGGTGTGGAACCAGTGCTCGCCGTCCTCCATGACGCAGAGATCCGCGCCGATCCGGCCCGCGAAATCCGTCACGGTCTCATGCGGCATCAGATTGTCTGCCGCGCCGTACAGGATGTGCGTCGGCTTGTCCCAGCGGACGGGATGAAAACACACCCAGCGGTAGTATTCCCACGAGAGCGTCTCGCCGAAGTCCGTCGGGATCTCGCGCCGAGCCTCGAGCTCTTGTGCTGTG
This sequence comes from Clostridia bacterium, assembly GCA_017550315.1. Classification (GTDB taxonomy): domain Bacteria; phylum Bacillota; class Clostridia; order Oscillospirales; family CAG-272; genus UMGS1696. The sequence continues at coordinate 6,011 of JAFZPN010000048.1, read as the reverse complement.
ACGCCCGCCCACGTCATCATGCGATCGATCAGGCATTGCATGTCCACGATCGGCGAGATGAAGAACGCGCGGGAGATGGGAAAGTCCCGGAGCGAGCACATCGTATAGTACGCGCCGATGCTGTTCGCGATGACGGCAACCGATTGGCATTCGCCTGCGGCCTCGCGGAACAGGGCCGGGAATTCGTTCACAGCTTCCCACGGCGTCCCGGACCGGTAATCGATGCCGAGGACGCGCGAAGAGGGGAAGAGCGGGGCATAGTGTTCCGCTTCGTCCGCACATCCGCCCTTGCCATGAATATATAATAATAGGTTTTCCATGATGTCCTCCGATGTCAGAATGTCTTCCGGGTCATTATAGCACGCAGGCGGCTGCTTGTCAAGGCAGGACAAATGTGCGGCAGATCCCGGCGATTTGATCTTTTTTTCACACATCCCGCGTTTTCCGGGAACTTTTTCCCCTCGTCCGGCGTCTAAGGGACAGAACGAAACGGAGGTTTTATTTGAGATGAAAATCAAGAACGGAAGAAAACTCCTCGCCGCCCTCCTCGCGATCCTCATGCTGGCGTCCTGCATGCGCGCGGTACCGGGCGAACCGGCGGAAACTGCCGGCAAGGTCGCCGAGAATCCCGCCGAAACAAAAGCCGAGCCGGACGAGACCGAAGATCCGGCGATCCCCGGGAATCCCGATCCCGGCGCGCCCGACACAACCGTCCCGGACGGCAGGCCCGTGAGCCATAAGCTCTCGGTGGTCTCCCCCGCGGATTATCACGAAGTCTACGAGCGCCTGACGAGCTACGGAAATTCCTACGGCGGATACTACAAGAAAGCGACCCGCGGTGACGTCCTCGTGGAAGAAGCCGTCGCGGAAGCGCCTGCCGCCGCAGATATGGCCGTCAATTCCATGGAAATGGCCTACGAAGTAGCCGAAAGCGCCGATACGGGCGGATGGGGATCGGACGACTACTCCGAGACCAACGCCCAGGTTGCCGGGATCGACGAGGGCGACATCGTCAAGACGGACGGGAAGTATCTCTACGTCCTGAAAAACCGCACGGAGATCGTCATCCTGACGGCAGCCGGCGCCGATACCCAGGTCGTCTCGCGCTTCAGCGTCGCGGACGGGGAAAGCGGCTACTACGGCGGGCTCTGGAAGGACGAATACGATCCCGCCAAGGTCGAGACCTACAAGAACAGCTATGCCGAGGAGATCTACGTCCTCGGGGACACGCTCGCCGTGATCACGGACCGCAACGAATACTCCTCCGGCGAGATCGACGGCGTCTGGCGGTATGAGGACCGCACCTACACGAACGCGGACTTCTACGACATCTCCGACCGGTGGAACCCCCGCTATGTCACGAGCGAAGGGCAGGACGGGTCCTATCTCACGAGCCGGCTCAAGGACGGCAAGCTCTATCTCATCACCCGCAAGTGGGTCTACCGCTGGTACGACTACAAGGAAGAGGACTACGGCTCCTACATCCCGATGCTGTATAACGCGGAAGGGATGCGCGTGACGCCGGTCGACCGCATCTTCTGGCCCGAGACGACGGAGGACAGCGATTACACCGTGATCTCCCGCTTCTCGATGGAAGGCCATGCGATGGAGGACAGCGCGAGCATCCTCGGCGCGGGCAACACCGTCTACATGAGCCACGACTACCTCTATCTCGCCGACACGCGGTACTATGAAGAGGCGGTCGGCGAGCGCACGGAAAGCGTCTACACCGTGACGGACTACGTCTACGGCAACCGGACCGAGATCCTCAAGCTTACCTACGCGGACGGCTTTGCGGTCGTGGCCACGGGTACGGTCGACGGCGATCTGCTCAACCAGTTCTCGATGGACGAATGGGGGGGCAATCTCCGCGTCGTGACGACCGAGTGGAACAACGCCTACACGATCTACGAGGACAAGGACTACGGCTTCACGAACTATCAGTACAAGGATTCGAAGCAGACGAACGGCCTGTATGTCTTCGACGGCGAGATGAACCTCATCGGCGCGCTGGACGAGCTGGCAGAGAGCGAACGGGTGTATTCGGTCCGCTTTGACGGCGGCGTCGGATACTTCGTCACGTTCCGGCAGGTCGACCCGCTCTTCACGGTGGACCTGAACGATCCGTCGAATCCGACGATCATGAGCGCGCTCAAGATCCCGGGCTTCTCGAACTACCTGCATCCGTGGACGGACGGGCTGCTCTTCGGCCTCGGCCAGAACGCGGACGAGGAGACGGGCCGCACGGAGGGCATGAAGCTCTCGATGTTCGACGTCTCCGATCCGTTCGGCGTGTTCGAGCGCGACAAGATCTCCCTTGACGTCACGTATTCCGAAGGGATGTACAACCACAAGGCGATCCTGGCCGCGCCGGGGAAGAACCTCATCGGCTTCCCGACGGAGCACGGGTATCTGCTCTACACCTACACGCCCGAGGAGGGCTTCCGGCTCATGAACGAGGTGACGATCGACTACGACGACAACAACTGGTGGTGGTGGGACACCGATTCCCGCGGCCTCTACGTCGGCGAGGACATCTACATCCTCACCTCGCAGTTCGCGGTGGTGCTCGACATGAACACGGGTTCCATGCTTGCCCGGGTGGGGTATTGATCAGAATGAAATAAAATGCGTTTCTTCTGTTCCCCTTGACAGCTTCGTAAAAAGACGGTAAAATATGTTTAGATCGCTGCCTCACTGCCGGAGGGATATCCATGAAAACAAAGCATCTGCTGATTCTCCTTATCCTCGCTCTTGCCACCGTTCTGCTTTCCTGCTCGAAGGGAGAGGAGCCAGAACCCGTCCGGGTACCGCTTCCGGACGTGGACGCCTACCGGGAGATCGCGTTCGAGGGCGCGGGGATCGGCACGGCGCTCGGGGAGACCGGCGTGTGGATGGCGCGGGTGGATCCGGACAACGCGGCGACGCAGATCGCATTCCGGGATTACGCCGGATCGGAAGAAAAAACCGTCTACGAAAACGACCGGATGGCCGCCGCCATCCAGACCGCTCCGGAGGGCTTCTGCGTCCTGTGGGAGGACGGATCCCTCACGCGGATCCATGCCGGAGAGGACGGCGCGCCGGTGATGGAAGAGGAGATCGAACTTCCTCCGGCCATCGTCGCCTTGGATGCCGGAACGAAGTACCTGACCGTCGCGTCGGCGGAGACGGTGTGGCAACGCAATTGGGAGGAGCCGGACTGGCGGCGCATCGACCCGGCGGGCATCCCGTATCAGGAGATCACCGCGGTGTCCGCATCGGACGACGGCGACCTATGGCTGACGGTCCGCGCCGGAGACGAGATCCTCTACCGGATGAACGGCAAGGGCGAGGCGGTCCGGGTCTATGACGAATACGCCATGGGCCTCTGCTATGCCGACGGGTCGCGGTTCTGGTTCGCGGACGGCAGCGGGAACCTGCGGGCGATCGGTGCGGACGGCGAAGTGCACGCCTATCAGCGCATCCTCGTCGCGGAAAACACCTTCCACCGCGATCCGCAGGACATGGCGAAGGGCCTGATGGACCTCCCGAAGAGCCTTTGCGTCTCGGATCACACCGTCGCCGTCGTCTGGGAAACCTGGAAAAAGGGCGTCGCGGAACAGACCCGGATCGTGCTCTGTCCGCTTCAGAATCAGAAGGAGACGGTCAACATCCTCGCCTCGACGAGCGCCGCGGCATTCCTCAACAACAGCGTGCTGTATATGACGGACGCGCCGAACGTGCGGGTCACGGAGCTCAGCGAGCAGGGCTTCTCCGACGTCCTCAGCGCAAAGCTCTTAGCCGGGGACGACGACTTTGACCTTGTCTACACCGGACAAGCCGATCTCGATCAGGGGATCCTGTTCGACACGCTCATCCGCCATCATCTGTACGTCGATCTCTATGAAAACGAAGAGCTTGCACGAAACCTCGGCGCGATGTACGACGGACTGAGCCGGGCTGTCGAAGCAGACGGCGAGGCGGTCGTCCTGCCGATGAACATCAAGTACCGCCTGATCAGCGTGATGGATGAAGAGCTGATCCCGGCAGACGGCGTAGTGACGGCGGAGGACGTGTGGGCCCTCTGCGACACGCTTCTTGGGGAGGGCGGAGGCCGTTCCGCGTTTGACTGGGAATATCCGTATGCCTCCGCTGCGCTTCTCGCCGGTATGGCCGAGGGGTATCTCGTGCGCGTGCTCGAAAATGCCGGGACGGACGAGGACGCCGTGCGGAGCCTCATGACGGACTTCTTTGAGAAGGTGGGCGAATACAACCGGGCAGGGGTCCTGTTCGGGAGCAATCCCGTGCTGCGCCAGAGCTACTACGGCCAATTCCCCTTTGCGATTGGGTACAACAACGTCGACCGGGATCACCGGGTGATCTCCGCGCCGGTGTTCGACGGAGAAAGCAGCCTGCCGCTCGAGATCACGGGATATTGGTTCGTGAACGCCAACGCGGCGCACCGGGAAGATGCGCTGGGCTTCCTCGCGCTGCTGACAAACGAGCAGAACCGCACCAACGTGCATATATTCGATTCGCCCCTGTACCCGCAGGTGATGGACTATCACTTCCTGCCCGGCTACGCGAATGTGCCCGCCGTGCGCGACGTGCCGTTCTATCAGGACATCGGGACCTATCTCGAAGCGTTTTACGCCCGCTCCGCCATCAGCAAGATCGGCGCGGGCGACCGGCTGACGGCGATCGTCATGGGATATTTGAGCGGTCAATCCACCCCCGACGAGGCCGCGGCGAACATCGTTTCCGAAGTCGTCTATCAGATCAAAGGCTGAGTGCAGACAACCCGACGAAAAGCGCACGGTTTTCCGTGCGTTTTTTCACTGCCGGTTCTCCGCGAAGCGTGATTGAGCAAAAAATTTCCATTTTCGCGCAACCGACTCGGGGAAAAATACGCTATAATAGGTGAAGGCCTCAAATCACCGAAAGGAGGTTGTCAGGATGGAGGATTCAAAAATCGTCGACCTGTATTTGGCGAGAGACGAAACCGCGATATCGCTGACGGCAGGGAAGTATGGAGCGAAACTCAGGCATATCGCAGACAGCATCGTCGAAAACGCGGAGACAGCCGAAGAATGCGAAAACGATACCTATCTGGAAGCGTGGAACCTGATCCCGCCGCATGAGCCGAGGAATTATCTGTTTCCTTTTCTCGGCAAAATCACGCGGCATCTTGCCATCGATGTGTGCCGCAAAAACAAAACAAAGAAACGAGATGCGCTGTACTGTGAGCTGACGGCGGAAATGGAGGAGTGCATCCCGGGGCAGACCGACGTGGAAAGCGATATCGAAGCCGTGGAACTGAGCCGCCGCATCAGCAAGTTTTTGGACGGTTCTCCCGCGGATCAGCGCAGCGTGTTCGTGCGACGTTACTGGTTCTTTGACACCATCCCCGAAATCAGCAGGAAAACGGGATTCTCACAGAGTAAGGTGAAATCCGTCCTTTTCCGGATGCGGGAAAAGCTTCGCGAAGAATTGACAAAGGAGGGATATATCCTGTGAAAAGCTATGAACTCTTAGAAGCCGTCGGCGGGATCGATTACCGGCACGTTTTGTCCGCTGAGACGGTAAAAAAGCGTTCCCCCATATGGATCGCGTGGGCAGCGGCAGCCTGCGCGGGACTTGTCATTTTCGGCATCTGGGCTTATCACGCAGAGAACCCCTATCCCGCCATGTATGTCGGGCCCGGCAAATCCGACGGATGTGAGATGGAGGAGGTCCCGCGCTGGGAAGATATGACCATCAATCTGAAATACTCCGAAATCGTCGTCAATGGCTTAGAGTATAACGCGCGCAGCGGAGAAGTCCCCGCGGATCGCATTGGGGAGGAGATCGCCCGTGTGACCGCTGTGGGATGGGATGAATACGCCGAAGAAAAGCGGTATACCGATGCCGAGGTCTATACGATCAACGGCATATCTCCCTCATGCGCTGTTGCCGCCCATTACGACGGCGAAGAAGGGTATTATGCCGCCGTTCGCATGGCGTATCATCCCGATACCTTGGGACAGTTTATT
>JAFZPN010000047.1 GCA_017550315.1 Clostridia bacterium | reverse complement strand
GGCGATCAAGGACGCCGAGCCGAGCGACGCCTTCGTCGCCGTCACCCGCATCATCGGGATTGCCATGATTCTGATCGGCCTCTGTGTCGCGGGCAGCAAGCCCATTCTCTGACCTGCGGATCTGCGCCGGCCATTCTGCATACTGAATTTCTCATTCTGCATTCTCCGGGAGGCCCGTTATGTCCTCACCCAAAAAGCGTTCCCGCTCGATCGCGCGGCAGCTCAACGCGGAGCTCGCCTGGCGCAGCTTCGGGAAAAAACTCTTCTGGAGCATCTTCATCACCATCCTCCTCCTCGCCGCCTGGTGCTGGACGCAGGAGAACGTCACAGGCGCGCGCGCAGCCGGGATCGTTTCGCGCGAATTCACAGGGTCCCTCCATGCGGCGCTGCCTTCCGAATGGGACAACGCCTTCGAGGCGCTCCCCGGCGACGTCATGACCGCGGCGCGCTGCCTCCTCAACGGGTCCGAAGCGGAATTCAGCGATTACTTCCCCTTCCGCGGCATCTCCTACCGCATGCACCTCGCCGTCTCCGGCAGCGAAAACGCTGCGACGCGGACGGTCAGCGCGGAGATCGTCCTCGGCCTCCTCTGGTGGGGCTTTCTCCTCTTCAATCTGCTCGGCCTCCTGTCCGCCATCCTGCGCTCGCTCTCCGGGTCCGCGGTGATCCGGAAATACCTGCGCCCGATCGACGATATGACGGCGTGGGCGGCCCAGCTCTCCGAGGAGCGGCATTCCGTCGAATCGGGCGACGTGCGCGACGCGGTAAAGAGCGACCCGAAATCCGCGGGGATCGCACTCGACAGCGCGCTGGACGACGCGATCGGCGAGATCGACGAGGTGGAGGACAGCGGCGCGCGGATCGAGCTGCACCAGACTGAGCTCGAGGGCCTCGAGGAAGCGCTCAACAACATGCTGAAGCGCCTCGAGGAGGCGAAAAAGAAACAGATCCGCTTTGTCGACGACGCCTCGCACGAGCTGCGCACCCCGATCGCCGTGATCCACGGATACGCCGACATGCTCGACCGGTGGGGCAAGAGCGACCCGAAGGTGCTGGACGAGGCGGTCTCGGCGATCAAGACGGAGTCGGAGCACATGACGACCCTGATCGATCAGCTCTTGTTCCTCGCGCGCGGCGAAATGGACCGCCACGTCCTCGACCGGCAGCCCCTCGACGCCCAGGAGCTCCTCGACGAGATCATGGTCGAGAGCGAGATGCTCGACGAAGGGCGTCACGTCTTCCGCATGCTCTCCCACCCGGCGGAAGCGGATGCCGAGGGAGAAGACGGCGCGCCGAAGCTCATGATCTCCGCGGACGCCGCGCTCATCAAGCAGGCGGTGCGGATCCTGAGGGACAACGCGGTGAAATACACCCCGGACGGCGGGGAGATCTCGTTCAAGGCGTACGCCAGGGAAGACGCGGCCGGCCGGCGGATCTGCCTCGAGGTCTCGGACACCGGCATCGGGATCCCCTCGGACGAGCTCCCGCGCATTTTCGACCGGTTCTACCGCGGCACGAACGCACGCGCGGACAACGCCGGCGGGAGCGGATTGGGCCTTTCGATCGCGCAGTGGATCGTGAAGGAGCACGGCGGGAAGATCGAAGCCATCTCCGGCAGCGGCTTCGGCACGCGGATGACCATCGTGATGGCGGAAGCGTGAGGAAAAGGCAGAAAGAGGTCAGAGAAAGTCCTGCAGAGCTTTCTCTGACCTTTTCCTCTCCTGCATAAAGGAGAAAACCAGCACTTCATACGTAAGTGCCAGCGGGCTTGCGCAGTGAGCCCGCCTTTCGTCTCCGGGCACCGCCCGGCGAAAGCGCAGCCGTTTTTCCAAAAATATTCCATTCTGAATCATGGATTGACACTGTCCGGAAAGACATTCCCTCTTTCCGGATCGCACAAGAGCATTTTGCACCGTTTTTTCGCGGGATTCGCATGCGGCTTCCCGCCGGCCAACTTTATTTTTCTGTCTTTCGAAATATTCTTGACAAACCGCGCGGAAATATTGTATAATAAACCGTACATCATATTACAATGAAGGAGTATTTCATGAATTCGCTGAAACGACTTTCCGCGCTCCTCCTCGCGATCCTTCTCCTCGCGCTTCCCCTCGCGGGATGCTCCGAGTCGAAGAGCAACACCGAGGGCGACGCCGCCGTCTCCGGCAATCCCACCGCTGTCCCCGGCACGGAGGGCGAAGGGGACGCCGAACCGGATGAGCTCACCGCCACCCAGATCGTCAAGGCCCGCTACGCCGATACCGATCTCGGCGGCTATGAGTACAAGGTCCTCGGCCCCGCCGCCGACGCCCACTTCTACTCGCAGGTCGGCGACGGCATCAACGAGATCTACGCCGAGGAGCTCAACGGCGAGATCATCAACGACGCGATCTTCCAGCGCAACGACCTTGCGGAGGTCACGCTCAACTTCAAGATCACCCCGATTTTCTCAAACGACGTCGGCGGGATCCGCACCCAGCTCCACAACGAAGTCCTCGCCGCGAGCACGGAGTATGACGCCGTCCTCAACCGCATGGACTTCATGGGCACCAACATGCAGAACGGCGACCTCTTGAACATCAAGTCCATCGAGACCATCGACACGTCCGATTTCTGGTGGGACAAGAACATCGTCGATTCCTTCACGCTGTTCGGCTCCAAGCTCTACTGGATCTCCGGCGACATCAACATCTTCGACGACTTTGCCGTGGAGGTCATCTTCTTCAACAAGCAGCTCTGCGCGGACAACCAGCTCGCCTACCCCTACTCCATGGTCCTCGAGGGCACCTGGACGATCGACCGTTTCTATGAATACTGCAAGACGGTCGAGAAGGACCTCAACGGCGACGGCAAGCTCACGCCGAAGGACGACGTTGTCGGCCACTGCGAAGAGAACGACCACGTGAAGCACTGGATCTACGCGATGGGCGAGCGCTCCATCGTCGTCGGCGAGGACGGCTCCCTCAACATCCGCGTGCAGGAGGAGCGTCAGATCAACGCGATCGACAAGCTGTATTCCTGCATGGTCGAGGGCCAGATGACCTACACCGCGAACTCCACGGAGTTCAAGGCGGACCACGTCCTCTTCCTCGGCACGATGCTCGGCCCGATCGGCGGTCTGCGCGACATGGAGCATGAATTCGGCGTCGTTCCCATGCCGAAGCTCGACGAGCAGCAGGAATCGTACGGCGAATACGTTTCGAACGGCTGGTGCACGGCGTACGCGATCCCGATGACGAACGGCGATCCGGCGCGCACGGGCATGATCCTCGACGCGATCTGCGGCTTCTCGAACGAGACGCTCCGGGTCGCGCTGTACGACGTCCTCTTCGGCGCGAAGTTCGTGCGCGACGAGGAATCGGTAAAGATGCTCGACATCATCTTCGTGTCGAAGTCCTACGACTGGGCGGTCGACTTCACGTGGGGCGGCTCGTACCAGACGCTGTACAACGGCATTTACGAAAACAAGCAGAACAACTTTGTTTCGAGCACCGCGAAGACGATGAAGCTCCTCAAAAAGGGCATTGAAAAGCTCGTCGAGAGTGTGGAGAGGCTGAATTACTAAGCGGCCGGGCGGCCGGGCGGTGCCCGGGGAGCGGGGAGCCCCCGCGGGCAAAAGACGAACTCGCCTGCGCCGGGCGGTGCCCGGGGACAAGAGACGGGCGCACTTCGCACGCCCGTTCACCAAGATAGACAGTGCGTACTCTCTCGGGTGCGCACTTTTATTCTGCCTGCGCGGCTGCGCTTGCGGATGACGTGCGGGCTGGCTCTTTTATGAAGGAGAGGAAAAGGTCAGAGAAAGCTCTGCGGAGCTTTCTCCCATTGATTTGCTGTCCTGCGCGGACGGCGGACAAGAGG
>JAFZPN010000001.1 GCA_017550315.1 Clostridia bacterium | reverse complement strand
GTCGCCTTGAAGATCTGTTCCTCGGTCGCTTCTTCGGGACCGACGCCGAAATAACTGGTCAGCTTGGCCTCGATGCTCGCCCGCACCGCAGCGTAGCTCATCAACTGTTTTTTGTCCATGGCAAATACTCCGGATAAAGAATTCCGGCGCAGGGCCAGACGACCATGCGCCGAATGAAAATCATTGTTTCGAACCCACTCTTTATTTTACTTCAAACGCGCGTAAATATCAATGTATCTTTTTGCCGAAACATTCCACGAAAAGTCGACATTCATGACAACTTTTACTAAATTGTCCCATTTTGAATGGTCGGCAAACATGGAACATGCATAACGGATCACACTCATCATATCGTGCGCGTTATAGTTCGTAAAGGTAAAGCCGTTGCCCGAGCCGTCGTATTCGTTGTACGGACGGATGGTATCCGCCAGTCCGCCGCACTCGCGCACGATCGGGACCGTGCCGTAGCGGGAGGCGATCATCTGAGAGAGACCGCAGGGCTCGCTCTTCGACGGCATCAGGAAGAGATCCGCGCCGGCGTAGAACTTCTTCGAAAGGGCCTTGTTGTACTCGAGGCGGATGGCGACCCGATCGGGATAGCGCGCCGAGAGATCGCGGAAGTATTCTTCGAGGGCGGCCTCGCCGGTGCCGAGGAGGACGAAGCGGACGTTGTCGTTGGCGACGATCTCCTCGAGGACCCGCCGCACGAGATCGAAGCCCTTATGGGACGCGAGGCGGGAGACCATCGCGATGATCGGGGTGTCCGGCGCGTGCTCAAAGCCGCAGATGTTTTCAAGATCTTCTTTATCGATGGCCTTCGGGGAGGGATCCGCGTAGGAGTAGTTCGCCGCGATGTCCGGGTCGTTCTCGGGATTGTAGTAGTCCACGTCGATCCCGTTGACGATGCCGGTGAGCTTCCCTTCCGCGTCCGCCTGCCGGAGGATGTGGTGCAGGCCGCTCGAGAAGTATTCCGTGAGGATCTCGCGGGCGTAGGTCTGGCTGACGGTGTTCACCATGTCCGCGCAGACGATCGCGCCCTTGAGCAGGTTGATGCAGCCGTTGTATTCAACGACGGAGCGGTCCCACTCCGGCAGCTCGAACACGTCGGAGAGGATGCCGAAGTCGAACTGGCCCTGATAATCGATGTTGTGGATCGTGAAGAGGGCCCGGGTGCTGCGGTATTCCTCGAGGTGGGCGTATTTGCGCTTCAGGTAGATCACCGTCAGGGCGGTCTGCCAGTCGTTCGCATGGAGGATATCCGGATAGAAGTGGACCGCGCTCATCAGCTCCAGGACGCACTGCGAGAAGAACGCGAACCGTTCGCCGTCGTCATGGCAGCCGTACAGGGTCCCCCGGTCGAAATAGTACAGATTGTCGATGAAGTAGACGGTCACGCCGCTGCGCTCGGTCTTCCAGATCCCGCAGTACTGGTTCCGCCACGAGAGCCGGACGTTGATCTCGGTCACGAGCTCGAGTTCTTCGGCGAATTTGCCCCGGATCTGGGCGTACATCGGAATGACCACCCGGACGTCGCCGTCCTTGCCGAGGACCTCTTTCACCGCCTGCGGCAGGGATCCGACCACGTCGGCGAGTCCGCCGGAGGAGGCGAAGGGGAGCGCTTCGGACGCTGCGTACAGTATTTTCATGTCACGCCTCCGTCAGATCATTTTGCCCTTGGACACATAGAACGGCTGGGTCTCCGCGCCGGCCAGCATGCGCTGATCGCGGATCACGGCGTTCTTGTCCGTGATGACGCAGTTGAGGAACGCGCCGTCGCCGACGATGGTATCCTGCATGATGATGGAATTCTTCACCGTTGCGTTCCGGCCGATCTTGACGCCGCGGAATATGATGGAGTTTTCCACCGTGCCTTCGATGAAGCAGCCGTCCGCGACCATGGAATTCTTGGCGGAGGAGCCCTGCGCGTAGTACGTGGGCGTGGAGTTGCGGACCTTGGTGTAGACCGGGCGGTTCTTCACGTTGAAGAGAGATTCCCGGGCGAAGGGATCGGTCAAAAGCTCCATGCTGTGCTTGTAGTAGTCCGCGAAGGACGAGATGCTCGGGCAATAGCCGTCGATGCGGTAGACGCGGTAGTTCATATAGCTGCAGCGGCGACCGATGATGTCTCTCGACAGGCTCGAATAGTCGCGCGTCGTCGCTTCCAGAACGATCTGGCGGAGATACGCCGTGCTCATGACGATCATGTTGAGGCCGATGTCGGCGGTGCCGGAGAAGTCGTTCGGATAGGCAAGGACCTCCGTGATCCGGCCTCCCTCGTCGGAGGAGAAGATGACGGTGTTGTGCGCGGTCTCCGGCGTCAGTTCGGCGGTCTTCACGGCGACGGTCATGTCCGCGCCGGACTCCTGATGAGAGCGGATCATGTCGCTGAAATCGACGTTGCAGATGACGTCGCAGTCGGAGAGCACGACATAGTCGTCGGTGATGCGCCCGATGGAGGCGGCGACGGTCTTGAGGGAATCCAGACGGGAGTTCGTGCGGCGGTCGAGGTGGGGATTCGCAAACGCGGTGATGTTCGGAGGAAGGATCTTGATGCCACCGGAGCGGCGCGCGAGATCCCAGTCCTTGCCGGAGCCGATATGGTCCATCAGGGACTGGTAGTTGTAGTTGGTGATGACGCTGATGTTGTAGATATTGGAGTTCACCATGTTGGAGAGCGTGAAGTCGATGAAGCGGTAACGGCAGGCGAACGGTACCGACGCGATGGTGCGGAGTCTGGTGAGCTCGGGGATGTTGTTGTCATGAATGTTCGAAAAAATGATGCCGGATGCAGACATGTTGTTCCCGTCCTTTCTGTCAGTCGTTGCTGTGTGTCTTCAGCCATTCCGCGTCGACCATCTCGCCGCCCGGAACGTCTGACGCCGGTTTCAGCTGGAGATCGGAGCCGATGACGGTGATCTTCTCGCCGCTGGCTTTGGTCCTGCCGACCGTGGAGCCCGCCCCGTTCTGCGCGCCGTCGTCGATGATGGCGTAATTCACCGTCGCGCCCTCGCCGACCGTGACGCCGGACATGATGATCGAATCCTTGATATACGCGCCCCGGCAGACCTTGACGCCGCTCGAGAGGACGGAGTTCTCGACGATGCCCTCGATCGTGCAGCCCTCGGTAATGAGGGAGTTCGAAATCTTCGCGTATTCGCCGACGAAATGCGGCGAGTCGGAGTAGTTGCGGGAATAGATGCGCCAGTCGCGGTCGCGGAGGTCAAAGACGGGCTGTTCCCCGACGAGATCCATGTTGGCCTCCCAGAGGGACTGG
>JAFZPN010000046.1 GCA_017550315.1 Clostridia bacterium | reverse complement strand
GCGCATCAGCGAATACAAGGCCGCGAAGCCCTCCGCGGATTATCACGAAGGCCGCGGCGTCTGGTCGATCAAGACCGACATCGCCCTCCCCTGCGCGACCCAGAACGAGCTGCTGCTCGACGACGCGAAGGAGCTCGTGAAGAACGGCGTGCAGGCGGTCTGCGAAGGCGCGAACATGCCCACGACGATCGAAGCAACCAAGTATCTGCAGGAAAACGGCGTGCTCTTCGTTCCCGGCAAGGCGGCGAACGCGGGCGGCGTGGCGACCTCCGGTCTCGAAATGAGCCAGAACAGCGAGCGTCTCTCCTGGACCTTCGACGAGGTCGACGCGAAGCTGAAGGGCATCATGACGGGCATCTACGCGAACATCGCCGGCGCGGCCAAGGAATACGGCCTCGAAGGCAACTACGTCGCGGGCGCGAACATCGCGGGCTTCGCGAAAGTCGTCAACGCGATGCTGGCACAGGGCGCGTATTGATCCCCCTGCCGACATATCCCATCACGGAAAGCAAGGACTGTCACCCCTCCCGGGCGGCAGTCCTTTTTCGCGTCCGCATACCCGATGTGCCTCCCGCATATACTCCCCCAGCTTTGATAGGACAGGTGATTTCATGAACGAATCCTTGCGATTCCGTGCGGGGGGGCCGCGGTCGAAAAAACCGGATGTGCTGCGTCCGCCGTCGGTCTCCTGCGGGCTGACCATGGACGAGGTGGCGCTGTCGCGGCGGCTCTGGGGCGGGAATGCGGTCTCGTCGGGCAAACGCGCCGGTTTTTTCCGCCAGTTTCTGCACAACCTCAACGATCCGATCATCAAGATCCTCCTCGCCGCGCTGCTTGTCAACACGATTTTCTCCTTCTCCGGCTCGCGGTGGGCGGAATCTCTCGGGATCGCGCTGACGGTCTTCGTCTCCGCACTCGTGACGACGATTTCCGAGCGGTCCTCAGGCGCGTCGTTCGAGAAGCTCTACGCCACCCTCGGCGATGCGCGCTGCCGGGTCCTGCGCGGCGGAGAGGAGACCGACTGTCCGACGAGCGCCCTGGTGAAATACGATCTCGTCGTCCTCCGCCCGGGCGATACGGCTCCCGCGGACGGCATCCTCGTGCGGGGATCCCTGCGCGCGGACGAATCGCCGCTGACCGGGGAGAGCCGTCCCGCCGTGAAATCCGCCTCTCCCGACGCCGTCGCCGCCTGCCGGTCCGGGGAATACGAGATGCGCACCGGGGATCCCGCCGTCGTCTTCCGCGGAAGCCACATCCTCGACGGGGATGCCGTCCTGTTGGTCCTCGCCGTGGGGGACGCGACGCTCTACGGCTCCATCGCGGGCGAGCTCGCGGCGGAGGAGAACGTCAGCCCCCTGAAAAACCGTCTGGCAACGCTTGCGAGGACGATCTCGCATATCGGCTATATCTCGGCGGGCATCGTCGCGGCAGTCCATCTTGCGGACGCATTCTGGTTCGACGCCGGACAGAATCCCTCGGTCGCCCTTCTCCGCCTGACCGACATGCGCTTCGTCCTCACTGAGGCGGTCAATGCGCTCACCCTCGCAATCTCGATCCTCGTCGTCGCCGTTCCGGAGGGCCTGCCGATGATGATCACGGTCGTGCTCTCGTCCAACATGAAGCGGATGATGAAGGCGGGCGTCCTCGTGCGGCGGCTCGTCGGGATCGAAACGGCGGGGAGTGTCGACATGCTCTTCACCGACAAGACCGGGACACTCACCTCCGGTGCGCTGACCGTCGAAGAGATCGTCACCCCGGACGGCCGGTGGAAGAATATCGGATCGGCGCCCGGCTCCCTCGGTCTGCGGCTGAAAAAGAGCGCGGAGGCCAATGCGTCCGTCGCAAATCAGACCGAGCAGGCGCTGAACCGCTTCGCCGGGATCCGCCGGGTCCGCACATCGGTTCCGGCCGGAGATCGGATCCCCTTCGATTCGGAGCGAAAATACGCGGCGGCCCTCGCGGACGGATGCGTCTATCTGCGCGGCGCGGCGGAGCTTCTTTTGCCGTTCTGCGTCTCCTACGCGGATGACGGCGGCAGGATCCGGGCGATGACTCCGGCGATTCGCGCGTCGATCGAGCGCGCCATCGAGGAGGAGACTGCCCGCGCCGCCCGGGTGATCCTGCACGCGGAGGCCGCTCCGGACGTCTTTCCCGCGCTCCGGGAAGCTGCTCCGAACGGGGACACGCCGCTGTGCTTCGTCGCGCTGTCCGTTCTGCGGGATGAGATCCGGCGGGAAGTCCCCGACGCCGTTCGGACGTGCCGGGAAGCCGGGATCCAGGTCGTGATGATCACCGGGGACAACGCGGACACCGCCGCAGCCGTCGCCCGTTCATGCGGGATCCTGCGGGAAAACAGCCGCGCATGGGTCCCGGGGGAGGGCGGATCGGGGCCGCTCCTCATCGACGGCGCCCTCCTGCGCAAGCTCCCGGACGAGGAGGTCTCCGCGCTCCTGCCGCGGCTCGCCGTGGTATCGCGGGTCACGCCGGGGGACAAGAGCCGCCTGATCCGGCTGTCAAAAGCCGCTGGACACATCGTCGGCATGACCGGGGACGGCATCAACGACGCGCCCGCCCTCAAAGCCGCGGACGTCGGATTCGCGATGGGATCCGGGACCGATGTAGCGCGCGAGGCCGGGGACATTGTCATCACCGACGACAATTTCGTCTCGATCACCCGCGCGGTCCTCTACGGCCGGACGATCTTTTCGAGCATCCGCAAATTCATCACCTACCAGCTCACGATGAACCTCGCGGCGGTCGGCGTTTCCGTACTCGGGACGATGTGCGGGATCGAGAACCCCGTGACGGTCATCCAAATGCTCTGGGTCAACATGATCATGGACACCCTCGGCTCGCTCGCCTTTGCCGGGGAACCGCCGCTTGCAGACGCGATGAAGGAACGTCCCGTCGCCCGCAGCGAACCGATCCTGACCCGCGCGATGCTCTTCCAGATGCTCGCGACCGGGGGATACGCGATCCTCTTCTCGATGGCTTTCCTCCTCTCGCCGCGGGTGCGCCACTTCTTCGGCGGCGGGGAGCTCTATCACCTGACGCTGTTCTTCGCGCTCTTCGTGTTCATGGGGATCGGCATCGCGCTCTGCACCCGGACGGAACGGATCCAGCTCTTCGCACACCTGAAAGAAAACCGGGCGTTCGCCGTCATCATGCCCGCCGTCGCCGCGATCCAGCTCCTGATCGTGTACTTCGGCGGCGAGGTCTTCCGCTGCATCCCGCTCCGCGCGTCCGATCTCGGGCTCTGCGCGCTCTTCGCCCTGACGGTGCTCCCGGCGGACACGGTGCGCAAATGCATCCTGAGGATCCGACGGGAACGGAGGCGGCGCAAAATCGCAAAACAATAAAAAACGGGGAGAAGTCCGCGCGGGCTTCTCCCTGTCGTATGTTTCGGTTCTTATTTTGTGATGGTGATCTTGTTGATGACACCCGCCAGATCCGGGTCGATGCCGCGGACGATGGTCATGCAGCACGCGAGGAGCTGGAAGAACATGACGGCAATCTGCGGGAAGGTGAATTCGCAGCCGGTGTCGGGCAGAACCACGGCGGTCGTGCCTTCCGGCGCTTCGGCCGCATCGTTGGTGACGACGACGATGTCCGCGCCGACGTTCTGGAGCTTCGCGATGATGTCGGCGGAGTCGCCCGCGGTCGGTCCCTTCGGGGAGAGAACGAAGACGAGGTCGCCGGGCTTGACCTGCGCGATGGGCCCGTGATGGAAGTCGGAGGTCGGATAACCCTTCATCTTGAGCTTATTGGTCTCGAGCATCTTGAGCGCGCCTTCGAGGGCGATGCAGTAGGAGATGCCGCGGCCGAGGAGGATCGCGCCGGGGATTTCCTGATGCGCTTCGGCGAACGCCATGATTTCGTCGTACTTGGTGTCGAGCATTTCCTGCGCCTTCGGACCGATCGAGGAGAGCGCGGCGAGAAGGTCGTCGTTCTCCGCCCAGACCGCGGCGATTGCGCCGAGGATGGTCATCTGGGTCGTGAAGGTCTTCGTCGCGGCGATGGAAGCCTCGTGGCCGCATCCGCAGAAGAGGTGGTATTCCGCGCACTTCGCCATCGGAGAATCGGTGTTGTTGGTGACGGCCACCGTGATCGCGCCGTCCGCCTTGGCGGATTCGAGGACCGCGAGGACGTCCTCCGCCTTCCCGGACTGGGAAACGCCGATCACGAGATTGTCGGAGAGGTCGACGTGCGCGCCGTATTTGGTGAACACGGAAGGCGTGCCGAGCGTGCAGGGGATCCCGGCGAAGATGCCGAAGAGGTACTGCGCGTAGACGCACGCATGGTCGGACGTGCCGCGGGCTGCGAAGTAGATGTTCTTGACACCCTTTTCCTTGGCCTTCGCGACGAGCGCGCGGATCACGGGCAGGTTGTTCTCCACCACGTTTGCGAGGGCCTGGGGCTGTTCACGGATTTCTTTTTCGAGGTTGATCATGATGTTCACTCCCTGATATGGTAATGTGGATTTAAATCAAAGCGAGGGATCGGAGGATGAAGATGCCGAGAAAGATGGTGACGACGCAGAACATGGTCGAGAGCAGGAGGATCTGCGCCGCGAGCTCATGGTCGTTGTCCATCTTTTTCGCCATGATGTAGCTGGAAACCGCCGTCGGCGCGCCGAAGCATATCAGCACCACGCCGAGCGCGGGTCCGCGGAGTCCGACGAGAGCCGCCGCCGTCAGGGCAATGGCCGGGATCAGCACGCAGCGGTTGACGGCGCCCATCACGGCATATCCGGCGCGACCCCGGAGGCTCTCGGTCTTGAAGTTCGCGCCGAGCGAGAGCAGGGCAAGCGGCGTCGTGAGACCCGAGAGATAACTGAGGCTCTTCGACGCGAAGGTCACGAGCGGGATCTTCCAGATCATGAACGGCAGGCCGAGCAGCACGCCGATGATGAGGGGATTGGTAATAATGGATTTGAGGATGCTCTTCAGGGTCCCGGCACTCAGGCGATGCTCGCGGCTGCCGGAGAAGAGGGACAGGATGATGACGGAATAGCCGTTGAACATCAGGATGACGAAGGGCATGGCAATCGCGATGGCCTGCCCGCCCGCGTCGCCGAACATGTTCACGGCGAGCGGAACGCCGAGGATCGCGAAATTCGATCGGCAGGAGCCCTGGATGAACGCGCCGCGCATCTTCGGATCCTTCACGATAAAGAGCGAGAGGACGGACATGAGGGTGAAGCTCGTCGTCACCGCGATAAGCAGGAAGACGATGAGCCCGAGGTCGAGATCGTCGTCGAGCGAGCTCCCCGCGACCTCGAGGAACAGCATCACCGGCAGACCGATCTTGAAGACCAGCCAGTCCGCCGTCTCCGTGAAGGCGTCGGTCAGTTTGCCGAAGCGCTTCAGAATCCCGCCGAGCACCACCAGCAGGATGATCGGCAGGATGGCGTTGATGCTGTATAAGAGATTGTCGAGCATGTTACGGATTCTCCAGATTGTCGAAGAAGCGTTCGATCCCCTCGGCAATGCCATTGGCAACGGATTTCTGCCATTCTTCGTTCACGAGGTTCACGGCGTCGACGACGTTGGTGCAGAAGCCGACTTCGATCAGCGAGGAAGCTGCGTGCGTCTCGCGCGGGATCGCGAAATTCGAGTCCGCCATACTGCTCGGATCGTCCGCCGTGGTCGGCGCGGTGATCTCGACCGTATCGTCGATGGCCTCCTTGATCGCCAGCGCGGCGGGTTCCGCCCAGTCGTTCCATTTATAGCTGTTGTCGTTGTAATAGATCCGCACGCCGCAGGCATCCGGATTTCCGGCGGCGTTGACATGGATGGAGACGACGTAATCGGCTTCCTGCGCGTTGATGAACGCGATGCGCTCATTGGGATTGAAGATCCAGTTCCCGTCCCAGTCGTACTCGGGTATGTCGGTGCCGTTGTGCGTCATGATCGTGTCGAAGCCGCGGTCGATCAGAGCCTGATTCAGGAAATTGGAGACGGCGAGGGTGACGTGCTTTTCATACACACCCTCGGGGAAATAGCTTGCCTCTCCGGTCCCGTTGTCGTAAAAGCCGTGGCCGGGATCGATGCAGATCGTCCGGTTTTTCTTCACGACGACGGCGGGCATGATACGACCCACGCCGACTGCCGGTTCCGCCGGTTCGAGCTTGACCTCTTCCGCCTCGGAGGCCTGATTCTGTTCCGGAGCCGGGGCGGGCGTTTTCTCCCTCCTCGAGCATCCGGTCACCGCCGCGGCGAGGAGGAGCGCCATGGTTCCGGCGATCGCTTTTCGCAAAATCCTGTCCATGTTATCGTTCCTGCTTCATGTTCTTGATTGTTCAGTGCTGTCCGAGATCGTCGAAGAACCGCTCGATCCCCTCGGCGATGGCTTCTGCCATCTGTTTCTGCCAGGCGGGATCCTGGAGGTTTTCGGCGTCCGTCTCGTTGGTGCAGAAGCCCATTTCGATCAGCGACGAGGCACACTTCGTCTCGCGGTTGATCGCAAAGGACGCGTCCTCCATCTCCTTTGAGTCGACGAGCTGCGTCACCGCCGTGGTCTCGACCCCTTCCTCGATGGAGTCCCGGATATAGGCCGCGGCTGTCTCGTTCCAGTCATTCAGCTTGTAGTAGTTCTGGTCGAAGAAGACCATCGCGCCGCACTTTTCGGGATTGCCGACGGCGTTCACATGAATGGAGACGAGATAATCCGGGCCGATGTAGTTGTTGATATAGGGAGGACGTTCATAGGGAGCGGAGAAGATCCCGTCCCAGTTGAGATCCGCCCCTTCGGGCATGGTCTCGCCGTCGTGGGTGAGGATCGTGCGGAATCCGCGCGCCTTCAGCGCTTCGTCGAGGAGGAGGGAGACCTGCATGGCGATCTCGCGCTCATAGACCCCTTCGGGGAAGAAGCTGTCCGCGCCCGTGCCGGGATCACGGAAGCCGTGGCCGGGATCGATGCAGATGAGTTCGTCCCGCTGTTCGACGACGACGGGCATGATCCTGCCGACGCCGCCCGCGGGGACTGCCGGTTCGAGGATAACCGTTTCCTCGTTCTCCTCCGCGGTTTCCTGCTCTTCGACGGCAGCTCCCGCAAGCATGGGATCGGCGTCCGCGCTTGCCTCCGGTTTGCCGCAGGCAGGAAGCAGGACCGCCGCCACCAGGATGACGGGGAGGAGTGCGCGCCGCGTGTGTTTCAATCGAACCATAATGCGTATCCTGTTCCGGGATGCCGAGGCGTCAACCCCGGTATTCCTTCGGGAGATATTCGGCGGGAACGACCGTGCGCACATACGCCTTCAGGCCTTCCGCCGTAAAGCCGGAGACGCCGTGCAGCGCCGCAAGATCGTCGTTGTACCCGGAGAGCGGGAAAATCTGATAATCCTGCTTGGCCGCGCTGAAATGCACGACGGTGGGGGTGAGGATCGGGTCGCCGACGGTGTAGCCGTTCTCACCGGGCGTCGCCGTAAAGGTGAAAATGCCGCCGAGAAGGCCTTCCCAGTTCTTCCCCGTCGCGAGAATGTTGCCGAGAGAATAAGCCACGAGGCAGGAGGTGCCGCGCAAAGTGGCGAGACGGTCGACCGGTCCGACGGTGTCTCCGGTCCCGACGATGACGTCTGCGCCGGCTTCCGCCATGTAATAGGCTGCCGCGCACTGTTCGTCGTGCGTCATGCCCTCGTCCCAGTCGGCGAGCACGATCACGAGCTCGGACGCCTCCGCCGCCTTGGCGATGTTCGCGAGCGTCGCGTCATCCCCGATCGGGAACGCTTCGCCGCCCGCCGCACAGAACGCGCAGACCAGGCCCTTTTCCTCGACGAGGAGGATCCCGGCGTCGCCTTCCGCGGACGTGGAAAGCGAGGTGATGCCGTAATGCGCGAGCATACCGTTCGGATCGTCCCACGCGAGGGTATCGAGAACGTCGTAACCCGCTTCGGCGAGAACCGCGACCATCTCTTCGGGGATCTTGTGGCTCAGGTCGTTGTCGTTCTTCGGTCTTGCAGCCGTTGTGTCAAAGCCTGCGGTGATGTCCGCCGCCGAGAGATCCCGGTAAATACCCGAGAGCATCCGGACAAAGCTGTAGCTCTGCCCTTCCCCGGCGCGGCGCGCTCCGTCGCTGATGATGAACGTATCGACGAGAATGTCCCCGGCGAGCGTGAAGGTGACGGGCAGGGGCCCTTCCTCCGCCGGCTCGTCCGTGTAGACGAATTCCGTGATCCGCTCTTCCCCGTCCTCCGCGGCGCGGGCGGCAGGCGTCAGAAGTCCGGCGGCGGTATTGTTCGTCTCCGGATATTCAAACGTCGCCTCGCGCATCTCGATGATCCCGCAGGAGGACATCATGAGGACGGCAAGCGCGAAGATCAGGAGTTTTTTGGTGGTGTTTCTGAAATTCTGCATGAACTTATCGCGCGGAAAGAACGTCCGCTTCGTATTTCTTCATCATCGGGATCCAGCTGTCGCCGGCGGGGACGCCCTGCATCTCGCAGTATGCGTTCCAGACGAGGCCGAACGGCAGGGTCTTCAGCTCTTCGAGGTAGGCGAGACGGCTGGTATAGTCGCCTTCGAGCTCGAATTTCTGAAGCATCTTCACGGGTTCGAGGTTTGCCCAGAGCACGGCCTTCTGCATGTTGCGGGTGCCCATGGTCCAGGCGGCGATGCGGTTGATCGAGCCGTCGAAGAAGTCGAGGCCGATGTTGACGCGCTTTTCGTAGCCGCCGCGGTGGATCTCGCAGGCGATCGCCTTGAGCTCGTCGTCGAGAATGACGACATGGTCGGAGTCCCAGCGGACCGGACGGGAGACGTGGAGCATCACGCCGTCGATATACTGTAAAGTCGAGGAGATCTTGTCGGAGACCACTTCGGTGGGATGGAAGTGGCCGGTATCGAGGGTGAGGAGGACGCCGTGCTTCATCGCGCAGCCCAGGTAGAACTCATGGGAGCCGATGGTGCAACTTTCGAGCCCGATGCCGAAGAGCTTGGATTCGACGGAGTCGAGGTTGTATTCCTTGGAAATCTTCTCCGAGAAGATCTCGTCGTAGGAGCGGGCGAGGTTTTCTCTCTTGCGCGCGCGGTTGACCGGGGTGTCCTTGAATCCGTCGGGGACCCAGAAGTTGATGACGGAGGGCTGGCCGGTCGCCTTGCCGAACGCTTCGGAGACCTTGCGGGACAGGATGCCGTGCTCGACCCAGAACTTCCGGATGCCTTCGTCGTCGGACGAGAGCGTGAAGCCGTCTGCGGAGAGCGGATGCGAGAAGAACGTCGGGTTGTAGTCGAGGCCGAGGCCCTGTTCCTTTGCCCAGTCGATCCAGGAGGCGAAGTGCTCCGGGCCGATCTCGTTGCGGGCGACCTTCTTGCCGCCGGCGTCGAGGTAGATCGCATGGAGGGAGAATTTCTTTTTGCCGGGGATGAGGGTCTTTGCGAATTCAAAGTCGGCTCTCAGCTCGGCGATGTTTCTCGCCTTGCCCGGGTAGTTGCCGGTGGACTGGATGCCGCCGGTGAGGTCGCCGTCCGCCGCTTCAAAGCCCGCGACGTCATCGCCCTGCCAGCAGTGGATGGAGACGGGGGTGGCTGCGGTCGCCGTCAGTGCGGCGTCCACGTCCACGCCGTATTTTCCATATACGTTTCTCGCGATTTCCAGCGCTTTTTCGGTATTCAGCATAATGAACTCCTTATGGATTGAGATGTTGTCGGTTCAAATGTTGTCTTTTTCTTGCGGAAGGACGGCTCACTCCCCGATGAGGGCGAGGAAGCGTCCGTAAGCGTCGTCCCACGCGGCCTTTGCGGAAGCATTCGGCGCGTATTCTTCGATCGGGAAGGAGGCACGGATCACGCGGCGCGCTTCCCACATGTCGCGGATCTCTCCGGCGGCGATGCACTGCATGGCGATGTTGCCAAGCGTCGTCGCTTCGACGGGACCGGCCATCACGACCCGCCCGGACGCGTCTGCCGCGAACTGGGAGAGCATGGTCTCCTTCGTGCCGCCGCCGACGATGCTGATGACAGGGTACTTCCGCCCGGTCATCTCCTCGAGCTTTTCGGCGGTCCAGCGGTACCGGAGAGACAGGGACTCGAAGATGCAGCGGACGATCTCGCCGATGTTCTCCGGGACGTGCTGTCCGGTCTTCGCGCAGTATTCGCAGATGCGCTTCGGCATGTTGCCCGCGGTCGAGAAGAGCGGATCGTCGGGATTGACGATGGACTGCAGCGGCTTGGATGCCAGCGCCATTTCGGAGAGCTCGTCGAAGGTGAAGCTCTTCCCCTCTCTCTTCCACTGTCTGCGGGATTCCTGTTCGATCCAGAGGCCCATGATGTTCTTGAGCACGCGGATGGTCCCGAAGACGCCGCCTTCGTTGGTGAAGTCGTATTTCTCGGAGAGCTCGGTGAGGACCGGCTCCGGCGATTCGATCCCCATGAGGGACCAGGTACCGCTGGAGATGTAAAGGAAGTTTTCGTCCGATGCGGGGACGGAGAGAACGGCGGAAGCGGTGTCGTGTCCGGCGACCTTGAGGATCTTCGCGCCGGTGTTCCCGGTCTCCTCTTCGATGGCGGGAAGCATCTTCCCCATGTCGTATCCGGGCTCGACGAGGTCGCACAGGAGCTGCTTCGGCACGCCGCACTTCGCGAGCAGGGCATCCGCATAGTTTCTGGTCCGCGCGTCGAGGAGCGCACCGGTCGAGGCGATCGTGTATTCGCTCTTCTTCTCGCCGGTCAGCAGATACCCGAGCAGATCGGGCATGTGGAGGAGGGTCTCGGCGTTTTCCACCACCCACGGACGGTCGCGCAGATCCGCCGCGATCTGGTAGAGGGTATTGAAGTTGAGGGACTGGATGCCCGTCGTGCCGTAGATCTCGCGGCGCGGGGCCAGCTTTTCAAAGACATAGGACTGGATATTGTCCGTTCTCGTGTCGCGGTAGTGATAGGGATTCGATAGGAGCGTGCCGGTCTTGTCGAGATAGCCGTAGTCGACGCCCCAGGTGTCGATGCCGACGGAATCGATCCCGCCCGCGTGCGAGGACTTGAGGATCGCCGTCTTGATTTCAAAGAGAAGCCGCAGCGTGTCCCAGAAGAAGCCGCCCGGCATCATCACGGGATCGTTCGAGAAGCGGTGGATTTCCTCCAGAGTAAAGCGTTCGCCGTCAAATCCGCCGAGAATTCCCCGTCCGCTCGATGCGCCGAGGTCGACGGCCAGCATTTTCTTTGCAGCCATTTCGTTCTCCTTCCAAAAGATCCGATGGGGGATTGGTGGTTCTCAGAGGCTCTGCGCGGTCTTCGGGATGCACCAGCGCAGGTGTTCCGCGGCGGCGGCAAAGGCTTCTGCCGAGGTGGCATACGCGTTGCCGAGCGCGGTGCGGGGTCCGCCTTCCAGCTTTTCAAGTCCGGCAAACACGCGCAGATGCGGTTCGAGCGTCAGAACGAAGTCGCCGGAATAGATCATATTGACGACGGCGAGGGTCTCGGGGATGCAGCCGACGCCCATGCCCGAGGGGACGATGGTGCCGTTCGCCTCGGCGTCCTTGATGTGCATGTAGGTGATATAGCGTTTCAGAAGATCGAATCCGTGCTCGAAGGGCTCCGCGCCGCACTGGATGAAGTTCGCGGGATCGAACACGCACCCGTACCGGCCTTCAAATGCGGTCATGATGTCGAGGCAGCGCTCCGGCGTATCGCCGTAAATGCCCTTTTCGTTTTCGTGGCAGAGCTTCAGGCCGTATTCGTCGCCGATCTCGAGCATCTTCCCCATCCGGTCGAGGACCTCGTCGCGGTATTCCTCGTACTTCCCGTCCGGGATATAGAAGGAGAACACGCGGATGCGGGACGTGCCGAGGCGGAGGGCGATCTCGCAGGTGTTGCGGAGCTTGTCGAGGTGGGGCGCGATGGGATCGGTCACGCCGATCTTGCCGATGGGCGAGCCGACGGCGGACACGGAGATGCCGTGCGCGTCGAGCCGGCGCTTCACGTCGGAAGCCTGGTCGGGCGTGAGGTCGGAGACGTTCGTCCCGTCCACGCCGCGCAGCTCGGTCATTTTGATTTTATTGAGGAGAAGTCCCTCGATCTGTTCGTCGAGAGAGGCGGAATATTCGTCGGAAAATGCGCTGAATCTGAATCGTACCATATAGGCTTTACTCCTGTTCGTTCCGTTGTATTGACCCGATTTTCGCGCGCAAAAAGTGCTCCGCTCGGAATCGGATACAGAACCATCGTATATTATAGCACTCTTTTTCCGTTTTTGCAATGGATTTCCCGCGAAAAACAGACGATTCCGGCCTCGGTTTGATGATTATTTATCGATTTCCTTATAAATTTTTACCAAAAATTCACGCCACAGCGACAGGAATCGTCCGAAAAACTCAGAGTTCGAGCACCGTGACGCCGTAATCGCCCTCGCCGTACGCCCCGACGCGGAAGGATTTGACCCGTTTGTCGTGCTTGAACTGGGTGTGCAGATAGTTCCGGAGCGCGCCGGTCCCCTTGCCGTGGATGACGGTGGCCTGATGCACGCCGGCGACGATGGCCGAGTCGATGTACTGATCGACGACGAACCACGCCTCCTCCCCGGTCATCCCGCGCACGTCGCATTCAAGCTTGAAGGACTTGGTCACCTGGGCCCTCGCCTTTGCCTCGCGCTTCTGTTCCGCGCGCTTTGCCTCCTCCGCGTCTTCGAGGAGCCGCAGATCCTTGACGTTGACGCGCATCTTGACCACGCCCATGCGGACGTTCACGTTGCCGTTCTTGTCGGGGTCCTCGAGCAGAACGCCCTGCGTACCGAGATTGCGGTGACGGATGATGTCGCCCTGTTTCAGGGGACGCGGGAGGACGTACTCGTCATCTTCCTCCGCTCCGAGCACGGGATTCATGTGATCGTCGTATTCGCGCACCCGCTGGCGCACGTTCTTTTTTGCGTCCGCGATCGCCTCGCCGAAGCGTTCGGAATCCTTTTCCTTCTTTGCCTTCTCCAGTTCCGTGATGACGAAGTCGGAGGTCGCGCGCGCGCCGTCGAGGAGTTCCTGGGCCTTTTTGCGCATCCGGTCGGCTTCCTTCTCGGCGCCGGCGAGCTTTTCCTTGAGCTCCGCCTCGGATTTCGCGCGGTATGCCTCGAATTCCCGCCGGGATTCTTCAGCCGCGGCCTTCTGCTTTTCGAGCTCGATCCGCGTCGCCTCGAGCTTGGCGATCACCGCCTCGAAGTTCTGCGAACCCGTGTCGACGAAGTGCTCCGCGCGCTTGACGATCCCGGGGGCGAGCCCCAGCTTTTCGGAGATCGCGAAGGCGTTGGACTTGCCGGGCGTGCCGATGATGAGGCGGTAGGTCGGGCGGAGCGTCTCGATGTCGAATTCGCACGAGGCGTTCACCACGCCCTCCGTCTCGATGGCGTAGGCTTTGAGTTCGGCGTAGTGCGTCGTCGCCGCGCAGAGCGTCCCGTTCATACGGGTCTCCTCGAGGATCGACATGGCGAGCGCCGCGCCTTCGACCGGGTCCGTGCCCGCGCCGAGCTCATCGAAGAGGACGAGGGAATTCTCGGTCATCTTGTCGATGATCGTGACGATGCCCTTCATGTGCGAGGAGAAGGTCGAAAGGGACTGCTCGATGGACTGCTCGTCGCCGATGTCGGAGAAGACCTCGTCGAACACGCCCATGACGGAGGTGTCGTCCGCCGGGATGTGCAGCCCCGCCTGCGTCATCAGCGCGAAGAGCCCGATGGTCTTGAGCGTGACGGTCTTGCCGCCGGTGTTCGGGCCGGTGATGACGACCATCTGATAATCCCGGCCGAGCGTGATCGAGATCGGGACGACGGTCTTTTTGTCGAGAAGGGGATGGCGCGCGCGGTAGAGTTCGATCACGCGCTTTTCCGCGATCTGCGGCGCGGCCGCGTTCATCGCGAAGGACAGCTCGCCGCACGCGAAGATGAAGGCAAGTTCGGTGATGTTGAGATAGTCGAGGACGAGCGTCTGACCGGAGACGGCGATGCCCGCGGAGAGGTCGCGCAGGATCCGCTCGATCTCGTGGGCTTCCCGCGCCTCGAGCTCGCGCAGTTCGTTGTTCGCCTCCACGACGGCCATCGGCTCGATGAAGATCGTCGCGCCGGAGGAGGAGGTGTCGTGCACGAGGCCCTTGACCTCGTTCCGGTACTCCGCCTTCACCGGGATGACGAAGCGTCCGCCGCGGGTGGTGACGATGTTTTCCTGTAAATATTTGGACTGCCCGGAGACGTATTTCTGCAGGATGTCCTTGATCTTGGCGTCCGTGTTCCGCTTCTTGCGGCGGATATCGGAGAGCTCCGGGGAGGCCTCGTCGGCGACAAAGTCCTCCGCCACGATCGAGCGGGTGATCTTCTCTTCAAGCGCGCGGTTGGGCGTGAGCCGCTCGAAGATCTCCATGAGGGAGGTCTCGGGCGTGCGGTCGCTCTTCACATAGTCGGTCAGGGACCGCGCCGTGCGGAGGACGGCGGCGCAGTCGAGCAGTTCGCGCAGGGAGAGGATCGCGTCCTTTTCCGCGCGCTCGACGGAGGGCCGGATATCCGTCACGCGGCCGAAGGTGGGATGCCCCTTGAGTCCGATCAGGGTCTTCGCGTCCGTCGTATGAGAGAGGCGGAGGCGGACCTTGTCGATGTCGGAGGTCGGGGTCAGCCGGCGGGCCATCTCCGCAGCCCCTTCGGTCTGCGCGTGGGTCGCCAGCATTTCGAGGATCTTGTCAAATTCGAGGGTATATAGTGCTTTGGAGTTCATTTGTTACCTCTTTGGTGGTTATGAATGCTTGCATGGGATGACAAACCGATATTACAGTTTTCTAAGATTATCGATTCTTTCCGGGTTTTCCGAAGATGCCCATTCCTTTAACATACCGCATGGGAATTGAGCGCACTTGCCGCAATGGGCTTGCTTCTTTTGGGCATTGCATTGATATAAATCGCATTCCCCCCAGAAAACCTTTCCCTTGTTCGCCTGACAGCCCTTGCAGTTCTGTTCTTCTTTGAATTTGCAGGAATCGCAATCAATTCCGCAAATGCTGTAATTTGCCATGTAATACACCTCCGTATGGTGCGTTCCGCGATTGAAAAACTCACGGTGTGATTGAAAACTTCCCCGGAAAACTCACGGAACAATTTCTTGATTCCCGGGCCGGTTTCTGGTATCATAGAGTCAGAACCGGTTCAGACAATTTGTATTTTCAGAAAGGATTTCATGATGTTACCGATTGGAGAAAGAATCAGGACGCTGCGCCGCGCGAAGAACGAGACGCAGGATGAACTGTCCGCCCTCCTCGGCGTGTCGTTTCAGGCGGTCAGCCGCTGGGAGAACGGCGACGCCTATCCGGACATCGAACTGCTCCCGAAGCTCGCCGCGCATTTCGGCGTCACGACGGACGAGCTGCTCGGGGCGGATGAGGAGACCGTGCAGGCGGAGAGGAAGAAAAAACTTGAGGAATATCGATCTGTCCTCTCTACGGGCGACGGAACAATGGAGCACTACGGCATTGCCATCAAAGCATACCGGGAATTCCCGGAGCATCCGTCCTTTGCCGTCAGAGCGCTCTACGATCTTGTTATTCACAAATGCATGCCACGCGAGCAGGCGCTTCCCGTCGTCCGGGAGCTGTGCGAATCCCTTGTCGGAACGAGCGAACAAAGCGAAGCGGTCCGTTTTATCTATCTCTTTGAAGACGAAGACAAACTCGCGCGCTGGGAAGAGATGACCGCATGGCAATATACCAGTCCCCGGCTATATGAAGAACGGTATGATTATCGTGAAGAAATCGAAAACTGTAACCGGCAGCGTCAGAAAAACCTGTATGCTGACTTGGTCTACGGCTTCTTCCGCTATTTCGGCAAACGGGCGGAAGGCGACCGGGAGGATCCCGCTTCGTGGACAGCGGGTTTGGAATGTGCGCTCCGCATCATCGACTGTCTTCGCGACCCCTCCGATGACGAGGACGGCTGGATCAGCGAACGGGCCTATATCCTGATGCGGCTTGCCCGTTATCGGTTCCTGCTCGGAAAAAGAGCCGAAGGATATGACGCCTTGCGAAAAGCTGTTGATCTCGCCAAAATCGTCATGTCCCGTCCGCCGGAGTATGAATTCCCGTTCCACACGCCTGTTCTCGATCTTGTGAGCGGTTCCCGTCTGAACGATTTCTATCCGCTGATTGTAGAATCCGATTCCATGGCCTCCTATTTCTATAATCGGATGGTAACGATCGGAGAAAACGGCACCGGGTGGTTTGAGGTCGTCAAGGACGAACCAGAGTATCAGGCACTCGCGGCGCGAATTCGCGCGATGAAACCGGCAGACGCCGAATAAACCCACTCCCCGCCCGTCATGGGCGGGGCTTTTTTATGTTCTGACCTTCTTATAATACTCCAGCGACGTGAAGCCGTGCTCGATGTGGTTGAGGAGATACCGCTCGCAGACGACGTTGAAAAGCGACTGCTCCGGCTTATCGAGCGTGAAGGACAGGAATTTCTTCGGCGGCGCGTCTTCGAGAAAGCGCAGGGCCGCGAGCACGGGCGGGCTGAGGCGGATGAGGATCTTCGCCGTCTCATCCGCGAGGTATTCCGGATCGTTTTCGAGGAGGACCCGGCACTTTTTGCAGAGCAGCCGCCCGTTCATCACGTCGAGCGTCGAATCCTCCCCGGAGACGTCCCGCCCGCAGACGGCGCATCCGGAGAGATCCGGCATGAAGCCCTCCTGCGCCGCGAGACGGAATTCAAACGCGCCCCGGATGCGCTCAAGCGGGATGTCGTTTTTGTTTGCGATCGCCCACAGCGCGTTCAGCGTCAGGCTGAGCAGCGGCGCGTTCTCGATCTCCTCCTGCGCGAATTCGCAGGCTGCGTCGCAGATGTAGTTGGCCAGCGCGAGCTTCTCGACGTCGTAGCGCAACTCCATGAAGTTCTCGATGAAGAAGGCGTCGGCAATGTACCAGTATTTCGACCGCCTCCGCAGCAGAAAGGTGCTGTACGCGAACATCTGCGCGGATGCGGCGTATTTCGAGCGCAGGGACGAGACACCCTTGCCGCTCACCGTGATCCGCCCTCTCTCGCCGGTCAGGATCGTGATGAGCTTGTCCGCCTCGCCCGTGGGCGTTTCCCGCACGACAAGGCCGTCGATTTCGAGCTCTTCCATGTCACTGCACGTCCTCGGGATGGAAGCCGAGGTTATAGAGCGACGCCTCGCTGTCTCTCCACTTCTCCTTGACCTTTACCCAGAGATTGAGGTACACCTTCGTGCCGAAGAAGTCCTCCATGTCCTCTCTGGCGTAGGTCCCGATGCGCTTGAGCGTCTCTCCGTTCTTGCCGACGATGATGCCCTTGTGGCTCTGCTTCTCGCAAAAGATCTCCGCGCGGATCCGGAGGATGTCCTCCTCGTCCTTGAATTCTTCAATGACGACGGCACATCCGTGGGGGACCTCGTCGGAGAGGAGGCGCAGGGTCTTCTCCCGGATGATCTCCGCAGCGATCTGACGCTCCGGCTGATCCGTGAGGCTGTCGCCGTCGAACATCCAGTCGCCCTCATAGAGGAACTGCGCGCACTCGTCGAGGACTTCGTCCACGTTCTTGCCGTTCACCGCGGCGGTCGGAACCACGGCGGCGAAATCGTGCAGGGCGGCATACCCCGCGATGGTCTCGGCGAGCTTCTCGCGGTTCACGAGGTCGATTTTGTTCAAGACGAGGATCGCCGGCAGGCCGGCTTTTTTGATCTGGCCGATGAGATTCTGTTCGATCTCCCCGGCGGGATAGCCCGCTTCGGCGATGAGGATCACCGCGTCCGCCGCCCCGACCGAGGAGCGCACGGATTTCATCATGTATTCGCCGAGCTTGTTCTTCGCGCGGTGGACGCCCGGCGTGTCGAGGAACACGTACTGATCCTCGCCCTTCGTGAGGATGCCGGCGATGCGGCTGCGCGTGGTCTGCGGCTTCGGGGAGACGATCGCGATCTTCTCCCCGAGCAGATGGTTCATCAAAGTGCTTTTGCCGACGTTCGGACGTCCGACGATGGCGATCATGGCGGTTCTCATTTATTCTTCTCCCTCTTCTTCTTTCTGCTTCACTTCCAGGCCGATGTGCTTCATGATGATGCGCTGGCGTGCGCGCATTTCTCTTTCGTCCTCCTCAGAATCCACATGGTCGTAACCCAACAGGTGCAGGACCGAGTGGACCGTCAGAAACGCGCATTCCCGCTCGTAGCTGTGTCCGAATTCCTCGGCCTGTTCCGCGGCGCGTTCGAGCGAGAGGACGATGTCCCCGAGTTCGCAGATCTCGCCGGGCGCGGGCATGTCCCCGTGCTTCCAGTCATACATCGGGAAGGAGAGCACGTCCGTCGGGGCGTCGATCCCCCGGAACTGGCGGTTTTTCTCCCGGATCCCCTCGTTGTCCGTAAAGGTCACGGATACCATGGCGTCCCTCTCGAACTGCTCGCAGACGAGCGCGCCCCGGACAGCCTTTTTGATGAGGCGGCGCAGGGAGAGACCGGCCTTCTTTTTGTCCTGATCGTTTGAAAAATCGATGCGGAGCTTCATATCGTTCACGTCCTCTTCGGTCTGTAATGCTTTTTCTCACCGTCCCGACGCTCGGAGGCACGTTCGTTTGCCCGGACGGCGCGTTCGTGCTCGTAGCGGTCGTAGGCCATGATGATCTTCTGCACGAGGCGGTGGCGCACCACGTCGCGCTCGTTGAATTCGTGGATCCCGATGTCGTCGATGTTCTTGAGGATCTGCGCCGCGATGGACAGCCCGCTCTTCGTGCCGCGCGGCAGGTCCGTCTGCGTCAGGTCGCCCGTGACCACCGCCTTCGAGCCGTTGCCGAGACGGGTCAGGAACATCTTCATCTGCTCGGGCGTCGTGTTCTGCGCCTCGTCGAGGATGATGAAAGAGTCGTCGAGTGTCCGGCCGCGCATGTAGGCGAGCGGGGCGATCTCGATGGTCATTTTTTCGATCATCTTCGCGCAGCTCTCCGCCCCGAGCATCTCGTACAGCGCGTCGTACAGGGGGCGCAGATAGGGGTCGATCTTGCTCTGCAGGTCGCCGGGCAAGAATCCGAGCCGCTCTCCCGCCTCGACTGCCGGACGGGTGAGGATGATCCGGGAGACCTCGTGCGCGCGCAAAGCCTTGACCGCCGCGGCGACTGCCAGATAGGTCTTGCCCGTGCCCGCCG
>JAFZPN010000045.1 GCA_017550315.1 Clostridia bacterium | reverse complement strand
TACCGCGTGTTGATCGGCACCGGGCGCGCCCATCCGAAGTGGAAGAAGATCATGCACAGGGTGCCGATGGGATCTAGGTGCTTCAGAGGGTTGAGCGAGAGACGCCCGAGGTTTATGGCCGTGGGATCGCCGAGCCGGTAGGCCATCCATCCGTGCGACACCTCGTGAACGCTCAGGGCGACGAGCACGCAGGGGATGACGAAGAGGAGCTCGGTGAGGGTGTTGAGGAGTGAGGATGACATGATAAAGTGGTGAATCGTGGTTTTACACGTCGAGGCGGATGAGGTCGTCATAGGTCTCGCGGCGGACGGCGACGGTCGCTTTCCCGCCGGAGAGCTCGATGACCGGAGGCCGGGGGATGCGGTTGTAGTTCGAGGCCATGGAGTAGTTGTACGCGCCGGTCACGAGGACGGCGAGGATGTCTCCGCGGGACGGCTCGGCAATGACGGAACCCTCCGCGAGCAGGTCCCCGCTCTCGCAGCAGCGGCCCGCGACGGTGCAGACGAAGTCCGCTTTGTCCGCCGCCCGGGAGGCGTTGATCACGGTGTATTCTGACTGGTAGAGGGCGTAGCGCGGGTTGTCCGGCATGCCGCCGTCGACCGATACATAGCTGCGGAAGCCCGGGATGGTCTTGACGCTGCCGACGGTATAGAGCGTGCATCCGGCGGCGGCGACGATCGAGCGGCCGGGCTCCATGAGGATCGCGGGCTTCTTCACGCCGTGGAGCGCGCACATTCGGTCGATCTCGGCTCCGAGCGCCTGAATGTTGGCCCGGTAGTCGATCTCCGGATCCCGTTCCGTGTAACGGACGCCGAAGCCTCCGCCGATGTTGAGGATCGCCGCCTCGAATCCCGTATTCTGCCGGATCCGCGCGATGAACGCGAGCATGATGTCGCAGGCATCGCGGAAGGGCTCGATGTCGAAGATCTGGGATCCGACGTGGCAATGGAAGCCGTCGAGGACGAGGGGAGAGCAGGTGAGCGCGGCCTTCACGAACGCGTCGGCCTGTCCGGTGGCGATCGCCATGCCGAATTTGGAGTCGACGTTGCCAGTGATGACCTTTTTATGGGTGTGCGGGTCGATGCCGGGGGTGATGCGGAGCAGGATGTGCGGTGCCTTCCCTTTTTCCGCGGCGATTCTGCCGAGGGCTTCGAGTTCGTCCGGGGAGTCGACGACGATGTGTCCGACGCCGAGGTCGACGGCGAGCGCGAGATCCGCGTCGGTCTTGTTGTTGCCATGGAAGAAGACGCGCTCCATCGGGAATCCGGCGGCGTGCGCGGTGACGAGCTCGCCCGGGGACACGCAGTCCGCCGCGAGGCCTTCTTCCGCGATCAGGCGGTAGAGGCCCTTGTAGCACAGCGCTTTTCCGGCGAAGGCGGGCGTCGAATCCGGCCCGAAGAAATCGGCGAACGCGCGCTTGTAAAGCCGGCACATGGCGCGGACTGCGTCGGTGTCGAGCAGATAGGCCGGGGTGCCGAACTCCCGCGCGAGCGCGACGGTGTCGAGACCGGCGGCGGTGAGGTGACCCGCGGCGTTGATATCATAAGTGGGATGCAGAATCATGTTGTTTCCTCCCGGGAGAGAGCCCGGTCACAGGGGCGGATGTTCGTTCTTAAATCCCCGTTGTCTCATAGATCTCGCGCCAGAGTTCGTCCCGGCCGCGGTTCGTCTTCGCGGAATACAGGATGAGCGGCAGATCCTTCGTGAGCGCCTCCCCGGCGATCGTGTCGAGGAATTCCCGCGTCTCGGTCGCATTGAGCTTGTCGGTCTTCGTCGCGACGAGGATGTGAGGCAGCCCGGTCTCGCGCAGGTAATAGAGCATGTCGAGGTCGTCGGACGTCGGGCCCGTGCGGCTGTCGACAAGCTGACAGACGAGCCGGAGCGAATCGATGTTCGGATTTTTCGTGAAGAACCCGTCAGTCAGCGCGGACCAGCGTTTCTTCTCCTCCGGGGACCGCTTCGCGTAGCCGTAGCCGGGAAGGTCCACCAGATAGAGTTTTTTATCGATGTCGTAGAAATTGACGGTGATGGTCTTGCCGGGCTCTCCGCTGACGCGGGCGAGGTTTTTGCGCCCGAGGAGCGAATTGATGAGGGAGCTCTTTCCGACGTTGGAGCGTCCGGAGAAGGCGACCTGCGGCAGACGGTCGGCGGGGAACTGCTTCGGGAGTCCCGCGGACATTTTGAGGACGGCGTTGTTGAGATTCGGCTTCATGATACCCTCGTCCCGTCAGATCCGGTTGTAGCGCGCGGGCTCTCCCATCGGGGGGATCAGAGGCGCGGTCTTGGTGTCCTTTTCCGGCTCCTCGGCGCATTCGATGACGGGGAGGCGCTCCGGATATGCGGGCTGCCGCAGCGCGCGGGTGAGCACGTCGGTCAGTGTCTCGCAGGGGAGGAAGGTCATCTCGCGGGCTACGTTCTGGTCGAGCTCGGGGATGTCGCGCATGTTGTCCTTCGGGATGAGCAGGGTGCGGATCCCGCGGGTGTAAGCGGCGGTGGATTTCTCCCGCAGACCGCCGATCGCGAGGACACGGCCCGTGAGGGTGATCTCGCCGGTCATGGCGATGTCGCAGCGGACGGGGATGCCGGAGAGGGCGGAGACGAGGGAGGTGGTCATGGTGACGCCCGCGCTCGGACCGTCCTTCGGGACCGCGCCTTCGGGGACGTGGATGTGAATGTCCTTCGTCTTGTAGAAATCAGGCGCGATGCCGTACTCGGCACAGTGCGCGCGGATCCAGGTCACGGCGATGTGCGCGGATTCCTTCATGACGTCGCCGAGCGTGCCGGTCAGCTCGATCTTGCCGCTGCCCTCGACGGGGAGGACTTCGACTTTCAGAAGATCGCCGCCGACTTCGGTATAGGCGAGGCCGTTTGTGACGCCGACGAGATCGGTCTTGGCCGTCTCATCGTCGATGAAGCGGCGCGGGCCGAGGTATTTTTCGAGGTCCGGCTTGTCGATGACGAGGTTCTTGCGCTCCTCCTCGACGAGGATCTTGGCGCCCTTGCGGCAGAGCGCGCCGATCTCTCTTTCGAGATTACGGACGCCGGACTCGCGGGTGAAGCCGTCGATCAGCTCTTCGATGGCGGCGTCGGTGATCTTCAGCGTGCGGCGGCTCAGGCCATGACGCTTGAGCTGCTTCGGAAGAAGGTGATTCTTCGCGATGGCCAGCTTTTCGGAGGGCGTATAGGTGTTGAGCTCGATGACCTCCATACGGTCGAGCAGGG
>JAFZPN010000044.1 GCA_017550315.1 Clostridia bacterium | reverse complement strand
TGACCGGGTGAAGACATATTCCTCCCTCGAGGAACTCACCCCCTATGCCCTGAGAGAGCTTGTGAAAGCCGTCTATGTGGAGGCTCCCGACAAGTCCAGCGGCAAGAGGAAACAGGAGATCCATATCGAATACGACCTGGTAGGCTTCATCCCGGTAGAAGAACTGATGAAAGCGAAAGAGGCATGACCGAAATCATGCCTCTGACGAGAAAATCGCATATTACTGTTTTATGAGGAGTGCGCATAACGACAGCCCTTCCTGTTTTTCTCTCATGTCTCCTCGAACCGGATCACCTCGGCGATCCCGTCGTACCCGAGCTCTGCATCGGGGAAGATCGCCTGCGCTTCGGCAAAGCACACCGTCGGATCGGGCAGGGCCGGGCTGAAATGCGTCAGCCAGAGCTTCGCGCATCCGGCATCCCGCGCCAGCCGCGCCGCCTCCTCCATCGTGCAGTGGGCGGATTCCCGCGCGCGGTCCGCCTTGTCCCGCTCGAACATGCCCTCGCAGACGAGCAGATCCGCGTCCGTCGCCATCGTCGAGATGATCTCCATCGGCCGCGTATCCGTCGCGTAGGTCACGTGGATCCCGCGCCGCGCGTCGCCGAGCACATCCTCCGGGCCAAAGCCCTCGAGCCGCTCCCCGCGCTGCAGCTTCGACCACAGCCGCTGGGGGACACCGTTTCGCTGTGCCTTCTCCACGTCGAACTTGCCGCCCCGCCGGATCCGCACGTCATACCCGAGGCACGGGCAGGAGTGCTTGAGCGCGAACGCCGTCACCGAAAAGCCGGCCGCCTCGACCGTATCGAAATCCCCGAGGACGCGCGTCCGGATGCGGAAGGGCAGCTCCTGCGCGACGACGGTCAGGCACTTCACGATCTCGTCCACGCCTTTCGGTCCGCAGATGAGGAGCGGATCGGTCCGGCCCTCGTTCCCCATGGACAAGAGAAGCCCCGGCAGACCCGAGCAGTGATCCGCGTGAAAATGCGTCAGGAGGATCAACTCGATCTTCCCGAGCGAAAAGCCCGCCTTCTTCACGGCGAGCTGCGTCCCCTCGCCGCAGTCGATGAGAAGCCCGCGCCCCTCGAACCGCATGTAGCAGCAGGCGAGGAAGCGATCCAACCGCGGCACCGTTCCGCCGGTCCCCGGCAAACACACATCCAGCATAGGTATTCTCCTTATGGTAACGTCAAGCGCCCAGCGCGTACGAAAATCCGCAAAAAAGCCCCGCAGTGCCGTTTCAAAGCGAACATTTAGAAACCCTGCTCACGCAAGGACGGTGCCCTCTCCGACGGTTTGTGCTCCCAGCGTCCTGCTCGCTGCGGCGGCGCGGAATGCGTCTCACGGCTGCGGAGGGAGGTCTGCATCCCCCGGCCGGAAGTCCGGGCTCCTTTTTACTCTTTAGTGGGTTTTAACGTTCGCATCTATTTCGTACACCGCAGGGCATTTTCCCATGTGCGGACAGGGGGATCAGTCTTCGTCGTAGAAGATGTCGGCGAATTCGTCGTCGAAGATATCGGCGATGCGGTCGAACTCGTCGTCGTCCTCGATGGTGTCGAGGGTCTCCTCGCCGTTCTCGTCGGTGCTGCGCTTCAGGATGACGTATTCGTCGGAGGCCTCTTCGCCGTCCTCATCGACGGGGATGAGGGCGAGATAGACTTCCCCTTCATGCTCCAGCTCGCCGAGGAGCGCGAACTGCAGTTCGTTGCCGTCCTCATCGGTGAGGGTATATATCTCGGGATCGTACTCTTCGTCTTCTTCGATTTCGTTTTTCTTGTCTTCCTCGAAGAGTCCGTCTTTCTTTGCCATGTCGGGTTCCCCTTTCTGATTCTTGGTACATTTCTATTTTACCCGAAACGGACGTTTTTGTCAAGGGGGAAGTTTGGGTGTGAGGCGGGAAGTTCGGGAAAAGTTCGCAGAAATTTTCTGCGGTGCGAAATTCTGTGCGGCGCAGAAGCACATCCTGCAGATCTTCCTTCCGTCTGCGCGCTTACGCTTGCGGATTATATTCTGACTGAATCGTTTGTTTTTTTGTCCTTCCGGACGGGACACAAGAGGACCGGCCGCGGCCCTCTTGTGAATCTCCCCGGCCAAAGGCGCGTTCCCCGCCTCTGGACTCCACCCCTTCAACGTGCGTACCACGAGTTTTCGGCATCTTAGCTCAATGAGGATCGGCCTGTTTTGTTTGGCGATAAACGAGTTTATCGCCAAACCGCACGGAGGATTACAGGGGCCATCATCAAGATGTGTAGCTCTGTATCAGAATGGCTCGCTCAACGCCAAAGAGACAGCTTGTTCGTGTTAGACTTTACAGCTACGCCGTGGCAAGGAGTGAAGCGGTGAGTGCTTGGCTTGAACCGGCACCCCCACTATCGCACTTTATGAAGGCTGTGAGTTT
This sequence comes from Clostridia bacterium, assembly GCA_017550315.1. Lineage (GTDB taxonomy): Bacteria > Bacillota > Clostridia > Oscillospirales > CAG-272 > UMGS1696. The sequence goes on along the minus strand of JAFZPN010000044.1, from coordinate 15,352 downwards.
TCGCTTTTCTATATTGGTGAGGCCATGTAATCCCTGAAATGAAGAGGTTTAGCCCTCATTGGACAACGTTTCCCATTCAGAAGGGAGGTTGTACCTGAGGGGGTAGGAGTGGAATCCAAAGGCGGGGGAGGCGCTCCTCCCCTGCCGTGGGGCCGGGAAAGTCCAGAGAGGGCCCGGCCCGAGGGTCCTCTATGGTCCCGTCCGGAAGGACAAAAAAACAAAGGATTTGCATTATCCCTGATCCGCAAGGCTCCGCCGCGCAGTTGAATGAGTGGATACAACCCCTTTTTGCCCGCAGGGCTTCCCCGCCCGCAAGCGTCAGCGCGCAGGAAATAGAGCATCACAAAAGCGCGTACCCGAACGATACGCGCTTTCGATTCTTCTTTTTCGATCCGGCGGATCCCGCTCTTATTCGTCGATCCGCGCGATGATGACCTTCCCGGCAATCTCGCTGTCCGCCCAGGTGTCGTACGGGCACACGAACGAGCTGCCGACCGACATCGCGATGTGCACGCCGTTGAACCCGATGAACCCGCTCATCCCGGCGGTCCCGAGATACTGCCCGCGCTCCACCATGTCGCCCACGGAGACCGCGATCGTGCCGAGGTTGTAATACCACGTCTTCAGCCCGTAGCCGTGCTCGATGACGATGATGTTGCCCGCGTAGTCGAGCGTTCCGACGTACACCACCTGGCCCTTGTTGCATGCGGCCACCGGCTCGTCCGCATCCGTCGCATAGTCCACGCCGTTGTTCCGGTACACCGGCTCGGCGGAATTGTTCAGGTAGACCTCGCGGCCGAAGCCCATCTTGATCGTCCCTTCCACGCCTTCGAGGAAGTAGCCGGTGAAGTACCGCGTCGCGGAGCCCTGCGCCATGATCTCGGCGGACGCCGCTTCAAACTGCGTCAGCGCAGCCGAATTCCGCGTCGCCTGGACCACGCTGTCGTATACGTTGTAGGAGACCGGCGCGAAGCCGTAGTTGATGACCGTCAGCGGCACGTGCGCCGTCGTCGCGCCGTACTCGAACGTCAGCTCGTAGACGCCGTCCGGGGTGTCGAGCCCGATCGGCAGAAGCGCGACCGCCGCGTTCTCGTTTTCCTGATAGAAGACGGGAGACGGCGAACCCGGGAGGTTCGAGGAGAAGGAGACGTTTTCCGCCTTCGGCACGTTCATCGCCGTGATCGCGGTGAAGCGGCCCGCCTGCACCTCGGTCATGCCGAGATAGAATTCCGCGGGCGCGGTGACGGTCGAGGAGAAGTCGTAGGTGAGCGTCCCGTAGAAGGAGCGCACCGCATCCTGGTACCACTTCGCCGTGACTTCGACGTACACGGTGCGGGTGGAGGTCAGGGAGAATTCGGAGATCGAATCGAGCTGGCCGTCGAAGAGCACGCCGCCGCTCGTGTCGGAGATTTTCACGGAGCAGAAGTCGGGATCAAGGTCGAAGGAGATGTCGAGCCCGCCCTCGATGTCGTAGGTCTCGATGTTGGGATAGACCATCTCGGAGACGTCCGCCTCGACATAGTCCCCGGTGTAGTTCTTATACAGCCACGACGCCTCGTCCGGGGTCACGTCGACCGTACGGGACAGGGTGAGGGTCGGCATGGCGGCCTCGTGATAGAGGCTCTCGGCGTATTCCGTCGTGATGAAGGCCTCGGCGTCCTCCTCGTTCATCTTGTAGGCAGTGCCGTCCGGCGCGACGAAATAGCAGGTCGTGGGATCGGTGGAGAAATAGTATTCGTAGGTGACGTCCTTGATCGGGGCGGCGATCTTCACCTTGAAAAACTGCTCTTCCGTGAGGGAATCGGGCAGAGCGGAGAGCGCCTGCGCGCGGTTCCGGACGGTGAGGAAGTACTCGATGAGGCGGTCGGCGGCATCGCCTTCACGCTCCTTGACGAGGGTGAAGTTCTTGCCGTTGACGTCGTCGATGGAGATGCTGACGGCGTTGTTGACGTCGACGGGGGCGTTCTGCGTCCGCTGATAGCTGGCGTAGGCGACGCCGGAGGGGATGAGGCAGGCGGCTGCGACGATGGCGGCGATAAATTTATTTTTCACGGCGTACCGTCCTTTCGGATTGGATCGCGATCCGCGCGGGAGAAAACGAGCCGTGCGGACAGGTATCGCATTTTATTACATGTTATTATACCATACCGCGGGGATAAAAATCAAGAGGTTTTGCGGGAATTGGCGCACAATTGCGGAATTTTCACATCCGCCCGGTGGTTTTGCGGTGCCGAGGCCGGCTAACGGCACGCAGGAACAGCACCTGCCCTTCGTTATGGGACTTGCTGCCGGGGAGATTACCGCGTCGAAGAGTTTCCGTTTGCGGAAATTCACTCCTCGCAATGACACCTGTTTATGCAATGGATACCCGGTTTCAGCGGTGTAACCGTTTGTGAACCATGCGCTGTCGTCTCATAATCCGTCCTCCAAAGCATAAAAATGTGTCATTGCGAGGAGCAGGTCCCGAGACCTGCGACGTGGCAATCCGTCCCCCTGTTTTTTTGCTTCGCAATATAAAAAATGCGTACCAAGCCGATACGCACTTTCTATATTGGTGAACGAACTTGCGTCAGCGAGTTCGTCATCCGCCAGCGGGGGCATCCCCGCCCGGCGCTTAGGGCAGGTTCTTGTAGCTGTCGATCGCCTTTTCGAGCTTCTTCACGAGCAGCTTCTCGTTCTTCGCCCACCACGACGCAAACGCGCCTTCGTTCGAGGATCCGAACACCGCGTTGGTGTAGATCGAACCCGTGCCGAGCGCCTTGTCCGCCATCATGATGAACGGGCTGTTGATGTGGTTGTAGATGATGTCCACCATCTGCGCGTCGATCGTCGCGTCGGAGTACTTGATCTTCAAGGCGGTCTCGTACCACGCCGGCACCACCTTCCGGTATGCCTCCGCGCACAGGGCTTCGAGAGCCGCCGTCGTCGCGCTCATCTTCGCCGGGTTGGCGGAAACCGGGATCGCCACGCCGCAGCCGTTCGCCGTCGCCGCGCCGCAGAGATAGTCGAGCGATTCGTCGAGCTTCGGATAGGGCACGATGCCGTATTCAAAATCCACATCGCGCAGGACCATCGCCGTGTCGAACATGCCGGGGAAGAAGAGCGAGGTGCCCGCGATGAACGTCTCCTGCTTCGAGCCCAGCATCGAGATGTTGTCGGTGTAGAGCAGGCGGTAGAGCGTCTCGCCCCACTTGATCCCGTTCTCGGTGTAGATGTCGAGGATCGGGAAGCCCTTGTCGTCCCGCAGGGCATACGTCAGCCCGGTCGACATGGACATGTAGTTCGGGATGCCCCACTGCTCGAACCGGAAGCCCATCAGGTCCGCCGCGTCCGCCGTGCCGTTGCCGTTCGTATCCGTATAGACGGAGCGGCAGTAATCCGCGAACTTCTCATACGTCCACGTGCCGTCGAGCACCGCGTCGTAAAGGGCGTTCACGTCGCCGAAGTAGTCAGTGAACACGGGCTTGTTGAAGTACATCGCAGACGCGCCCATGAAGACGGTCAGGCAGATGTCGCCGTTGAGGAAGTAGCGCTTGGTATTGTCGAATTGGCTCTCGGCCATCATGTCGGCATACCACCACGGCTGCTCGAGGTTGATGTTGTCGAGCGTGAGGAAGTCGTAGTAGAAGCCCTGGATCGACTGGGAGAAGAGCTGGGAGCTCTCCTCGACGACGAGGTCGTAGTCGTCGGTCCCGGCCTGCAGGATGGTCATGACCTCGGAGGGGAATCCGCCCCAGTCGGCCGAGCCGAAGACGTAGTTGAGCTTGAGGTTGAGGCGGTCCTCGACGGCAATGTTGCGGTTGTAGACGGCATCGAGGACGACGTCGCCGGTGAGCTCGCCGGTGCAGTCATAGTTGATGCTGTTCGGAAGGCCGAACGCCGTGATGTCGAGGGTCACGCCGTCGAAATTGAGGTCGTCGGGGAGGGTGTCTGGATAGTTCGCACGGGTGATTTCGGGCTCCTCTTCGGCGGGCGTTTCCGCGGAAGGCGCAGAGGAGGACTGCGCCGCATCCTGTCCGCCGTCGGAGGCGTTTTCGGAGCACGCCGCGAACGCGGGCAGAAGCATGGCCAGGCAGAGGAGAAGGGTGAGAAGTTTTTTCATGGCTGCGTCCTTCTATATCATCATGAATGGTGGTTGGTTTCATGATACACGAAATCGGGGGAAAAGTCAAGGGAATCGGGAAAAAAAGCGCGTGCGCGCACAACACAAAGCCCCGTTTCCGAGGCTTTGTGTCCTATTTTCGTTCATTCCAGTCCGAGCGCCGCTTCGAGGGAAGCCTGCGGCATATAGCCCACGGACGTCGCCGCGACCTTGCCGTCCACCATCTTCACGACGAACGGGATCGACGCCACGCCGAACTTCGCCGCGAGCTCGCTCTCTTCGTCCACGTCGACCTTGCCGACCTTGATCTTGCCGTCGTACTTCTCGGCGATCTTCGCCACCACCGGCGCAAGCATCCGGCACGGACCGCACCACGTCGCCCAGAAGTCGAGCACCACCGGGATCTCTGCCTTCAGGACCTCTTCTTCAAAATTCGCCGCCGTAATCGTGATTTCTGCCATTGTTTCGTCCTCCTTGATCGGTTCAAATCTATATCGTTCCAAAGCAGCCGCCCCTCCGGCTCATCCGGGAGGCAGCGATTGTATGTCAGGAAAGCAAATCCTCGATCGCCGCGGCGAGGGTTTCCCCGTCCATTGCGCCGAGGTGCGTGGAGACGAGCCGCCCGTCCGCGCCGACGAAGACCGTCAGCGGGATCGCGTTCACCGCATAGGCCGCCGCACCCGAGAATTCCGTGTCGAAGTACAGGGGATAGGAATACCCCGCCTCTTCCGTGAATGCCGCCGCGCTCTCGACCGTGTCCCGATCTCCGTCCGTGAGGTCGACCATGAGGAACGCGACGTCCTCGCCGTATTCCGCATAAGCCGCGTCAAAATACGGCAGCTCCGAGCGGCACGGCGGACACCATGTCGCCCAGAAATTCACCACAACGGGTTTGCCGGAAAAGGATGAGAGCGTCACCGCGTTCCCCGCCCGGTCGTACACCGTGAAGTCCGGCGCGGCCGTCTCGTCGTCCGCCGATGCCGCGGATCCGGCGTCCGTGGACAAAACCGTGTCGGGATCTTCCTCCGTCACCGGAGAGACCGGCACCGACACAGGCCTGATCCGCTCCGAGAGCGCCCGATAGCCGAAATACGCGCCGACGAGGACGAGGAGCAGGGATAAAAGGAGGATTAGCGACGTTCGTTTTTGCTGCTGTTGTTCCATGGAATCCTCCCAGACCTTTTATCCGATGGCGGGCAACGCGGCGATCAGGCGGTTCATCCACCCGGCCGCCATGGCAATGCCCACGAGGATGAGAAAGCATCCGCAGACGATGTTCAGGATCCGATAATGCTTTTTGATCGCGCCGGACAGGGTTTTCAGCCGTCCGACGGTCAGGGCCGCGAGCACGAACGGGATCCCGAGCCCGAGCGAATAGGCCAAGAGCAACAGGGCTCCGGTCCCTGCGCTTCCCGCCGTCGATGCCAGTAGGATCGCCGAGCCGAGAAACGCGCCGACGCACGGGGTCAGACTCACCGAATAGACCACGCCGAAGAGGAAGGCGGAGAGGATCCCCTTCACCTCCGGCGCGCGCTTCATCCCCTTGAAGAACGGGAGTTCAAACGCCCCGAGCATCGAGACCCCGAAGAGGATCACGACGATCCCGGCCATCACGCGCACCGCGGTCCGGTACCGCGCGAGGAATACTCCGATCCCCCCGGCAAAGACGCCGAGCGCGGTGAAGACGGCGGTGAAGCCCGCGACGAACGCCAGCGCATTCGGGAAGGTCGTCCGCCGTCCGTCTTCCTCCGCCCCGCCCGCCGATCCCGCGAAATACGAGAGGTACACGGGGAGCATCGGGAGCATACAGGGGGAGAGGAAAGAGAGGATCCCTTCGAGGAAGGTGATGAAGAACTGCATCGTCAGTTATAAAGGAACTGATTGATCCGCGTCGCCGTCGAGGCGATGTCGAAGGACAGGATCTCGAGGCCGTTGTACCACGCGTTCTTGTACGCGTCGGAATACGGCACCTGCTGCGTGCTGATCGCGAGGTTGGATCCCTGCGTGGAGACGGACAGCGCGAGGGACGTCAGCGACGTCAGCGAGATGTTGGTCTTCACGAGGGAGAAGGAATAGTTGAGGATCTCATAGATCTCGGTGATCGGCTTGCTCATGATCTGCCGTATAACCGCGGTGAGGACGTCGCGCTGCCGGGAGGTGCGGGCGAAATCATACCCGATCTTGCGGTTCCGCATGTGCATGAGCGCGTCCGCCGCGCCGAGGTGGTTCACGCCGACCGTAAATTCGCGGCCGGTGAGCTCACCGTAATACGCGGCCTCTTCCGCCGTCAGGTTGACGTCGATGCCGCCGATGTGTTTGATGAAGTCCTTCGTGCCGTTGAAGTCGATGATGACGAATTCCTGGATGTCCAGCCCGAAGAGCTGGTTGATGGTGTTCACCGTCAGCCCGATCCCGTCGTAGGGATAGGCGGAGTTGAGGCGGTTCCAGTCATGCCCCGCGATCGGGACGAGGGCGTCGCGCATGAAGGTCACCATCTTGACCGTCCCCTTCTTCTTGTTGTAAGAGAAGACGATCATGGTATCCGAGTTGCCGCGGTACATGGTCACGTCGCGGGAGTCGGTCCCGAGGACGAGGATGTTTTCGACGTCCGGGTCCTTCTGCGCGACCTTGTAGATCGGCGTGTATCCGTAGACGCTCACGGCGTTCGAGTTGGCAAAGGACGCCTTCGTATCATACTGGATGGGCGTATTGACGGTCTGGGGCGTCGCCTCGGCGGGCTGCCAGGTTTGCTGCGGTGTCTGCTGTTGCTGCGGCTGCCACGTCTGCTGCTCTTGCCAGGTTTGCTGTTCCGGTTCCGCGGCAGGCTGCCAGCTCTGCTGCTGTTGCTGAGCCTGCTGCTCCGTGCCGGCGTTCGGGTCGGCCGCCTGCTGGGCCGCCTGCGGATCGGCCTCGGGCTCCTCCGTCTTGGCTTCCGTTTCCGGATCGGTCTCCGTGTCCGCTTCGGTCTCCGGTTTCGCCTCGGTTTCAGCCTCCGTTTCCGCGTCGCGCTCGCCAACCTCCGGAATTTCCGTTCCGGGGACGCCGAGCCCCACGTCCGGGACAATGATCGGATCCTGTGTCACCGGATCCTCCGGCGCCTCAAAGGAGAGCTCCGGGTATTCCGGGATCTCGAAGTTCACGAATTCCTCCGGCGCCTCCTCGACGGGAGCCGGTACGTATGCGTTTTTCTGATAGTTTTGGTGGAGGGGAATGATCACGGCCGCCGCGCCGCCGATCAGGAGGACCGGGATCGCGATGAGGATGGCCTTCCCCACACTGAATTTTTTCTTGTCTTTCATGGGATATCAATGCTCCTGCGGGTCTCCCCGCGCGGTATGCCGAAAAGGGTCCGTCAGGTTTCGCTTTCCGCCTGTTCCGTGTCCTTGTCTTTGCTCTTGTCTTTCTCTTTGTCTTCCTTCCGGTAGTAGTAATATCCTTCCTTCCGGTAATACCGCTTCTGGTAGTAGCCGCCTTCGCCCTCGGCGTAGTTCTCGACGAACCCGAGGATGTTGGCCTTGTGGTAGCGGAGCTGGGTGATGGTGTTCTCCAGCACCGCCTTCTCAACGAAGTTCTGCCGCACCACGATCACCATGCCGCTCGTCAGCTTCGAGACGATCAGGGCGTCCGCCACCGCGCCGACCGGGGGCAGGTCGATCACGATGTAATCGTAGCGGGGCTTGAGCGAGTCGAGCATGCCCACGAGACGCCGGGAGCCGAGCAGCTCGGTCGGGTTCGGGGAGATGTCGCCCGCGGTGATGATGTGCAGATTCTGCTGAATGCCCGAGGGCTGGATAAGGTTCGCGCCGTTGTTTTCGCCGACGAGAACGTTCGAGAGCCCGGGCGTCTGGTGGAGGTTGAGGATGGCGTGCGCCTGCGGCAGACGCATGTCCGCGTCGATGAGGAGCACCCGCTTCCCCGCTTCCGCGAGGGTGTAGGCGAGGTTCATCGACGTCGTCGACTTCCCTTCGCCGCGCAGGGAGGAGGTGATGCCGATCACGTGGCAGCTTTCATCGCCGGAGAAGCTGAACATGAGGTTGGTGCGGAGCCGCTTGTACGCTTCCGCGGCGGAAAAGTCGAGATCCTTGCCGATGGTGCCTTCCCGATCCGTCTGGCCGGCACTCTTTTTTCTTTTGAGATTTCCGAGGATGCTCACCGCTCACGCCTCCTTCCGATAGTAGTAGTCGCCGTAATAACCGCTGTGCTTCTTCTTGCGCCGCATGTCGGGCACGATCGCGAGGACCGGGAGATTGTAGGTCTCGGTCAGATAGGAGGACTCGTGCACGGTGGTGTCGAGCATCTCGAGGACGACGATGATGCCGCAGCTCACGACCAGCCCGAGGAGCAGGCCGATCAGCGTGTACTTCTTCACGTTCGGGGCGGCTTTGTGGGTCGGGAGCTTCGCCTCGCTCACGACCTTCGCGGAGCTTCCTTCGACGATCTCGGCGATCCGGTCGGGGAGGATGTCCAGCATGGTGTCGACGATGAGCTTCGCCTCGGCGGGATCGGTGCTCGTCGCGGTGATTTCAAAGACCTCGGTCGAGGAGACCGCCTTCGCGGAGATCATCCCCGCCAGATACCGCGTGGTATAGGGGAGATTCGCCTCTTCGATGACGGCGTCGAGGGTCGATTCGGAATTCAGAATGACGATGTACACGTCGAGCAGGTTTTTCGCCGCCGTGATTTCCGCGGAGGTGATGGTGTTCGACGTCCGCTCGGTGGTATTGTTGACGTACATTCTCGCACTCGACTGATAGGTCGGGGTGATGATGAATTTCGCGGTGATAAACGCGAGCAGACCGCAGACAAGCGTTGCGGCGATGACGATCCAGATGCGTTTCCAGATCGCTTCGATGAGTTGGAGAAGATCAATCTCCACAACGGCGGAGGAGGAATTCGGTGACTGATTCATATCCGGTGACTCTCTCTTCATAGTGTTAGGATGGGGATTGCGGCGCGAAAGGGACGTACGCGGGCATGCGGGAAAAGAGCGGCATACGTCGCAACGCTATTATACTACACCCCGCGCCTCATTGCAAGAGGAAAGTCGAAAAAAGCGAAAGGTTCGGATTTTGTTCACAGTTGAAAGAAATTGTTCACCCCATCCGTGGAAAAGCCACGAAAAAATGTCCCGCCGCTCTTGCGATTCGGGGGAAAATCGTGTATAATGGAGAAGATGCGCCGGGGCTTCCGGCCGTCCATTCTGCCGAAAGACAACGGACCACATGGAACCCATTCTTTTTTCCGCGATCTATCATCTTCCTCTGCTCTCCACCGCCATCCTCGCCGTGACCTTTCTCCTCCTCTGGGGAATCGTCTCCTCCCGGAAATATCCGGGCAGCGACTGGCGGGTCCTCTGCGGCGTCCTCTTCGGGCTCTGGCTCGCCGCCGCGCTCTATTATACCCTGCTCTGCCGGGACATATACCCGCGCGAGCCGCACCTCGAGCCCTTCCGCTCGCTCCGTCTCTTCTTCCGGGAGAACAACCGCGGCGCATTGCGGGAGTTCTGGATGAACATCCTCCTCTTCATCCCGGGCGGGGCCTTCTACACGAACCTGCTCCCGTCGAAGGACCGCGCCTCCGTTCCCGACGCCCTCCGACGTTCTGGCCTGACGCTCCTCACCGGCCTTTCCTTCACCGCGGTCATCGAGGCGATCCAGTGGCGGGCGAATCTCGGCCAGTTTGAGACCGACGACCTCATCGCGAACACCGCCGGGACCTTCCTCGGCGCATGCCCGGCCCTCGTCGTCTCGATCGCGTATTTCCTCTATACGACGGATCGCAACCCCTTCCGCACGAAATTCTTCCGCGGGTGCGTGAATCTGCTCCGGCGGTTCCGCGAGGCGATCGCCTACATCTTCTGTGGCGGGACGACCACCTTCGTCAACTGGTCGGTGTACTTTATCTCGGCCTCGGTTCTCCACTACCTCGCGGCGGACGTGATCGCGTGGATCGTCTCGATCCTCTTCTCCTTCGCGGCGAACCGGACCCTCGTCTTCCGCAGCGAGGTCCGCGGCTTCTTCCCGATCCTCGCGGAAGGCGCGCTCTTTGTCGCCGGACGACTCTTCACGTTCGCGGCGGAGCTCGGCATGCACTGGGTCGGCGTCGAGGTCTTCGGGATCCCGGCGGACATCATGAAGTTCTTCATCGCCATCGCCGTCGCGTTTCTCAACTACGCGTTCGGGAAACTGGTGGTGTTCAGGAAAGTGAAGAGAGAAGAGTGAGGGTGGTTTACGAATTAAGAATGAAGAATTAAGAGTGAAGAATGGAGGCAGGAAACCTCCGGTTTCCAATAGTTTAACGGTCGTGAAGCTGATGATAAACACAGCCGCGCGACCGTTTGATTTTTCGGAATCCGTTACACGGATTCCTTCCGCCATTCTTAATTCTTCATTCTTCATTCTTAATTTCTTCTCTCCTCCGCATTTCCCTCTTGCTTCTCTGCCGATTTTATGATAAAATGAAGAAAACCCAAAACGAACAAGGAGCCTCCACCGTGACCACGCTTTCCACCGCGTACACCGCCGCCACGTACGGCGCGGACGGCTATGAAGTGACCGTCGAATGCAGCGCGCGCCGGGGCCTGCCGTCCTTCGAGATCGTAGGTCTCCCCGACGCCGCCATCCGCGAGTCCGAGAACCGCATCTTCACCGGCTCCGAATCCAGCGGCTTCCCCATTCCCTCCGCCGCGATCTCCATCAACCTCGCGCCCGCCGACAAGCGGAAGGAAGGCACCGCCATCGAGCTCGCCGTCCTCGTCGCGATCTACCGCTGCTGCGGCTTCATCCACGTGAACACCGAGGACATGTGCTTCATCGGCGAGATCTCCTTCTCCGGCGAGGTCCGGCCCGTGCGCGGCGCCCTCGGCATGACCATCGCGGCGATCCAGAGCGGCCGGGTCGAGATCTTCGTCCCGCGGGAAAACCTGCGCGAGGCCTCCGTCGCCTGCCGGGAGGGCGTCTCGATCTACGGCGTCGACTCCATCCGCTCCCTCGTCGAGCACCTCGCCGGACGCGCACCGATCAAGCCCGCCGAAACCAATCCCTACGCCGCCCTCGCCGATCGGCCCTCCTCCCTCGATTTCTCGCAGGTCAAGGGACAGTACCGCGCCAAGCGCGCCATGGAGGTCGCGGCGGCCGGCGGACACAACGTCCTCCTCATCGGCCCGCCCGGATCGGGCAAATCGATGCTCGCGAAGCGCCTGCCCACGATCCTGCCCCGCATGAGCTACGAGGAGGCCCTCGACACGACGAAGATCTGGTCCTGCGCCGGAATGCTGTCCGAGGAGATCCCCTTCGTGCTCGAACGCCCCTTCCGCTCGCCGCATCACTCGCTGAGCACGGCAGCGCTGGTGGGCGGCGGCAAGATCCCGATGCCCGGCGAGATCTCCCTTTCGCACAACGGCGTCCTCTTCCTCGACGAATTCCCGGAATTCGCGAAGGACGCGCTCGAATCCCTGCGCCAGCCGATCGAGGACAAGGTCGTGACGATCACGCGCGCGGCGGGCCGGGTGACCTATCCCTCGTCGTTCATGATGGTGTGCGCGATGAACCCGTGCAAATGCGGCTACTACGGCAGCCGGACGGGAAAGTGCACCTGCAAGCCCGCGGACATCAAGGCGTATCTCGCGAAGATCAGCGGCCCGATGCTCGACCGGATCGACATTCAGGTGGAGATGCCGGAGCTCTCGTTTAACGAGCTCACGGACATGCGCCCGGCGGAATCCTCGTCGGCGATCCGGGAGCGGGTCGAGGCGGCGCGGGATCTCTCCCGGGAGCGGTTTCGCGCGGCGGGCATTTCCGATTGGTCCAGCCGCTCGAACGCGCTGATGGAGACGGACGAGCTGCGGCAGTTCTGCGCGCTCGACGAAGAAGGCGTGCGGGTGATGGAGGACGTGTTCACGCGGACGAATCTCTCGGCGCGGGCATACGACCGGATCCTGCGGGTCGCGCGGACGCTGGCGGATCTCGAAGCGGTGACGCGCGGACCCTGGGAAGAAGACGGGATGCCCGGCGGCCGGGTGAAGAAGCGCCACCTCATGGAGGCCGCCCAGATGCGCGCGATGGACAGGAAGTATTGGTAACTGCCGCTCTGCGGCAAGTTCACTCCGAAGGAATTTCACTGCGAAGCAAATTCACGCATTTCCCCTTCTCATTACGCGGTAATTGCGTAAAGGGGAACGGATTGCCACGGGCTGACGCCCTCGCAATGACACAATCTTATGCTTTGCAGGATGGAATCGGAAGCGGTAACGTGTGTATGCAGACAGTTACGCTGCACAAGCCGGGTACGCGCTGCGCTGTATGTGTCATTGCGAGGAGCGAGCCATAAGGCTCGTGACGTGGCAATCCGTTCCCCCAGCGAAATTACCGCGGCAAGAGGGGTACGCGTGAAATCGCTGCGCGGTGAAGTTGCGCTTCGCGCGTGAAGTTCACCGGTCAAAACCGGTGAGTGAAGTTCCCGCTGCGCGGGAGTTTCCCCCTTCCGTCACGGTTTCACCGTGACACCTCCCCCAGAGGGGCAGGCATACAACGTGCAGCTGTACTCTGTCATTCTTCATTCTTAATTCTTAATTCATAATTCGTAATTCTTTACCAAAGGACCCCCCTCTCCATGTACCTCAAATCCATCCTCCCCTCCCCCTCCTCCGTGACCCTCGCGGTCGCGCCGGACGAGCCGAACACAGCAGACGGCGCCGCGCATCCGCATGCCCAGCTCTTCGTGCTCTCCCTGCGCGAATGGAACCAGCTCAACCGCGCGCTCGGATATGATCCCGCCGCGGGCCTCACCCTCCCCGAAGGTTCCCCGCTCGACGAGGAGATGTTCACCCTCCTCGAAGAGGCCGCCGAACGCACCGCCGCGCTCCGGTTTGCCGCCCGCCTCCTCTCCGCCGCCGATGCGAGCGAGGAATCTCTCCGCCGCAAAATGGCGCAGAAGGGCTATTCCGATGCCGCCGCAGACGCCGCGATCCGCCGCCTCGTCGAAAAAGGCGCCCTCGACGACCAATCGGCCGCCCTGCGCTATGCCGAATCCCTCCTCTCAGCCAAGCACTACGGCCGCCGCCGCATTTTCTCGATGCTTCTCGGACGCGGATTCTCCCGCGAGCTCGCGCATGACACCGTCGACGCCCTCGATCCCGACGCCCTCGCCTCCGCCCTCGACATCCTCGTCCGACGCCGCGCCCCCGGTCTCTGCTCCGACGATCCCGCCGAGCGCAAGAAGGCCGCCGCCGTCCTGATCCGCCTCGGCTACACGGGCGACGAGATCCGCGAGGCGGCAAAACGCGCGAGAGAGAGTTAATACAAATCCCTTCAAGAGGCTGTCGCAAAAACAAAGCTGATGCTGGTTGTCTTTCCTACCCAGCTACAGTTTGTCATTGCGAGGAGCGATCCTCAAGGATCGCGACGTGGCAATCTCTCCGTTATTGGTGAGCAGAGCAGAAACCGGGTGCCAATAACGGACAAGCTGTACCCTTCATTGTCACCAATTTTCTGCAGCGATCTCCCATTCCCGAGAGATTGCCACGTCAGGCGTCTCAGGACGCCTTCCTCGCAATGACAAAGTGAAGTTTAGTACATACAACATCCGGGACCCGGTTTCAGAATACTTGCTATCTCTGATGGAAATGCTCTGAAAAACCACTATGGATGTCGCATTTCTTTTTTCGGGCTCACGCGACAGGCCATGGATTTCGTATAGCGAACCGAATTTTTCCCGATTTCGCAAAAAGACTGGCAATGCGTGCCGGTTTGTGTTATAATAAGACATCCGATCCTCCCCTTCCACCGAAACCGAAAAGGAGAACCGAACATGGAACAGATTTACACCATCCCCGTCAACGAGGCGTTCGAGAAAGTGCAGGAGGAAGACAGTCACATCTGTCCGTTCTGCCTGATGTACAACCGCCTCGAGGCGAACGAGCTCGACCTCATCCTCGGCGCGTCCATGATGGAGCCGGACGTCCGCCTGAAAACGAACGAGCTCGGCTTCTGCGACGCGCACCTCGGGATGATGTTCGGCCGCCCGAAGCGTCTTCCCCTCGCCCTCATGCTCGAAAGCCACCTCGACCAGATCGCCAAGGATCTCGACGGCAACATGGGCATGTTCATCGGCAAGACCGGCGACGCCGCGGCCAAGCGCCTCGACCGGCTGGAACACTCCTGCTACATCTGCGACCGGATCGAATACAATTTCTCCCGCATGATCGAGACCGCCGCCCTCCTCTGGCAGAGCGACTCGGCGTTCCACGACAAAGTGAAGAAGGCCCCCTATTTCTGCCTCCCGCACTACGGCCGCTTCATCCGCGCCGCGAAGGGCCGCCTCTCGAAGAAGGACTTCGCAGAGTTTTACGAGACGGTCCATGCGCTCGAGACTGCGTATTTCGACGAGCTGCGCGGGGACGTGAGCTGGTTCTGCAAGAAGTTCGACTACCGCTACGAGAACGAGCCCTGGGGCAATGCGAAGGACGCCCCCGAACGCGCCCGCCTCTTCCTCTCCGGCACGCTGCACGTGCACGAGGAGGAGCTGAAAAAGAACGACGGCGGACTGACGTGAATGAAGAATTAAGAATTACGAATTACGAATTATGAGGGATCACACCCTGTTCGGAAAGGAGTATTTCCATGTTCTGTCCGCGATGTTCCCGGGAGATCGAGGACGGGAGCCGGTTCTGCAACCACTGCGGTTATGAGATCGTCCCGGAGGCGAATTCCGTCCGGGAGTCCGCGTCTGAAGAGGCAGCCGCCCCTGCCGGGGAGGAGATCGTCTCCCACAGCGCGCTCGAATCGCAGTATGACCTGAAGTGGTACAAGTTCCTCATCTGGTTTTTCATCTGGTTTCAGGCAATCATCAACGTCTCCTCCCTCTTCGCCTATCTGGCGATGCTGTCAAGCGGCGCACCCGCCGGATTTTCACGTATCGGGCTGATCGTCCCGGCGGCGATCACGCTTCTCTACATCGTTTACCTGATCGTCGTCCGGCAGGCCCTCGCGCGCTGGAAAGCCGTCGGACCGAAACTCTATCTGATCTCCGTCTTCGGCCCGTTCCTCACGGGTATCCTCACGGTGATTGCCGTCAACGCCTTCTCGGGCGCACCGGTGCTGGCGATCGGCAGCGCGGATTTCTCCCGCCTCGTCGTCGGCGTCGCCCTCTTCATCTTCAACTTCATCTATTTCCGGAACCGCGCCGCCCTCTTCACCGAGTGACGGCGGCTCCCCCACCCTCTCACGATCACCCAACACCGAAAGGAGTTTT
>JAFZPN010000043.1 GCA_017550315.1 Clostridia bacterium | reverse complement strand
GAGAGCGCGTCGAGGATCGTATCCGCGAGCGTCTTCTGCCTCTCCGGCGTCAGCGCCCAGGCATCGCGCCGATTCCAGAAGGAGTACCCGCTCCATTCGTTCCGCCGGTAATCCCGCCCGTTCCCGCAGTGCATGAACAGGGGAAGATCGTCTTCGGCAAACACATGAACGGTGCCGCGCACGGTCCAGTTTTTGACAAGTCCGTCCCCCGCCGTCGCGTCGTCCCAGTCGCAGGAACGGATGCGCAGCGCGTGCATGGCGTTTGCGAAGAACTGTGCCTGTACCCCGTTCAGCGCGCGGACCGCCTCGAGCTTTTTCCCGGGCGTCGCAAGAAACTGATTGGCAAGCCGCATGGCTTTGATTTCACGGATCGTCATCTTGCATCGAAAGAGAGGATATGGACCGCATCGCCCGTTCCCCACAGGGAGATCGGCGTGAACGTCAGCTCAGTCAGGACGCAGTCGGTCTTCACGTTGACGCACTGGCGAAGGTTGCAGCGCTCCTCGGCGAGGAGGATCCGCTCCCCGTCCGCCGTGACGCCCTCGATCCGGTAGGCCTTCACGAGCGGCGCGGGCATGGTCATCATCGGCGATTTCCCGCTGCCGTCCTCGAAGACATTCGCCCGCATCGAGTGCCGCCGTTCGCAGTCATCCCCCGGCAAACTCGCCCGCGCCAGATCGGAATCGAGCGCCAGATGCACGTTCGCGATCCGCACAGGCTCCCGGAACCGGTAGCCGACGGCTTCGCCGAGCTTGACCTGTATACCCTGATCGCCCTCGCCGTAGGTGTGGTTCGTGCGGTCCGCACCGTTGCGGAGGGCGTCCGTGCCGGGACGGATCAGCTCCGCGTCGAGGATCCAGGCGGGCATGGTGCGCCGCAGTCCGGGCAGGAAGCATCCCGCCTCCATCAGCCGCGCCTGCAGGTCCCGGATCCGCTCCCGGTACACCCCGTCCGGCGTGAGGCCGTATTCCCGCGCCAGATTCGCCGCGCATCCCGCCGCCTCGCCGAGGGTCGCGCAGGTCGCCATCACCCGCGCCGAGCTCATGGCGGCGTGCGTCATCGAGATGTTCCGCCCGGCGAAGAAGAGATTTTCAATGTTTTTCGAGTACAAGCACCGGTACGGGATCCCGTAGGGCGCGGGGGTTCTGCCCCAGACGTTCGGGTTGCCCGCGTGCCAGAAGCCGTCCGGATGGTGATCGTCGAGCGGCCAGCCCCCGAACGCGCACACGTCGTCGAAATGTCCGCCCGCAAGCACGTCGCCCTGCGTCATGATGTATTCTCCCACCATGCGCCGCGATTCGCGCTTGCCGGGCAGGAAGCCGAGAAAGTCGAGCTGCCAGTACGGCCCGTCCTCGACCTCGCCGCTGTTCTTGATGTAGTCGAACATCCCGGCGGCCAGCGCGAGCAGCTCGTCCCGTACCTCCTCGGTGTCGCCGATGGAATCCCGGTTCCCGCCGAGTTCGAGGTACCAGAAGTTCTCCGAGGTCGCCTCCATGTGCGGACGGCGCAGGCGGATGGCATCCGGGGTCATCTTCTTCGCCCAGACCGGCGGGATATAGGAAGTCGGCTCCTTGGTCTTCCGGCACTGGATGAGGCAGCTCATGCCCATCGTCTGCCGGTCCTCATGCTCCTGCGAGGTTTTCTCGCCGAACTCATCCCGGCTCTCCCGGCCCACGCGGTATTCCGCTCCCGTCAGCGGCGCGAGGATCGAATCCCCGGAGCAGTCGGCAAAATACGCCGCGCGGATCCGATGCCACTTCTGGGTCGTCGTCTGCCAGCCCGTGACCGTATCGATCCGCCGCGCGCCGTCCGTCTCCGAACAATCCGCGGCGCACACGGAGCAGTTGAGCAGGGCGGTGATGTTTTCTTCGGCCCGGATCTTGCCGAAAAGGAGCGCGTCCCAGAGCGGGTATTTCTTATAGGGGTTGTAATAAAGGCTTTCGAGCTGGATCTCCTCGATGATCCCGGTCTCGCGGTTCTCCCCGCCGTCCGCGCCGCAGACCCACATGCGGATCTCCGACGACGCGTTCCCGCCGAACATCGGGCGGTCCTGCACGATGACGACCTTCGAGCCGCCCCGTGCCGCCGCGATCGCCGCCGCCATGCCCGCGAGCCCGCCGCCGACGACGCAGAGATCGCATTCGTGGAAAATGGTTTCAAGTCCCATGTCACGCCTCCGGTTTTGTTTCCGTCTGCCGCTATTATACCATTTTACCGCTCCGCCCGCAAGGGATTTTACACATTTTACCGAAAAACGCTTGACCCGGGGCGCGCTTCGGTGTACAATGGGGAAGATAGATCCGATGCCCTGCGAAAAGGAGGCCGCCATGCTCACCCTTCCCCGTATTTATTCCTCAAACGCCCTTTATCAGGCCGATGCCCCGCTGACCGTCCGCGGTACCGCCGCCCCTGATGCCCGCGTCACCGTCTCGCTCACCCGCGGCGCGGAACAGGCCGAGATCACGGTCGTCTCCAGCGCGGACGGCGCGTTTTGTGCGATCCTCGACGGTTTTGCGGCGTCGTTCGATCCCGCCGTGCTCCACGTGACGGACGGCGAGGAGGAGAAGATTTTCGAGAACATCCTCTTCGGCGAACTGTGGCTCGCGTCCGGGCAGTCGAACATGGAACTGCCGAACATCGCGATCCCCGACGCCGAATTCCTCTACGACGCCGTTGCGGGCTGCGCGATCCGCGTGTACAGCGTCAGCTACGACGTGCCCGGAAACCTCTTCCCGTGGGATCCTCTGCCCGATCAGCCGGGTTCGTGGATCCTGCCGGACGACCGCGCGGGCCTTGCGGGCGTCTCCGCGATGGGGCTGAAATTCGTCGAGACCCTATACCGTGCGCTCGGGGAAAAGACGCCGGTCGGATTCCTCAACGCCTCCTGGGGCGGCACCCCGATCACGGCATGGTTCCCGCGCGCTGCCATCGAAGCCGATCCCGCGATGAGGGAAACCTGCCGCCGGACGGGCAATTATCCCGACGAGGAGGCATGGAACACCCGCGGCGATCTCAATTTCCAGCAGCCGACCGCGCAGTACAACCTCAAGATCGGACCGCTCGAAGGACTGCGCGTCCGCGGGGTGATCTGGTATCAGGGCGAGAACGAATGCGGCGGCGAATACTGGCAGAAGGCCTACGCCGATTATCTGCGCTTCTATCATAAGACCTACGCCGAGCGCTTCGCGGCCGATCCCGCGCGCTTCCTGATGATCTCCTCGCTCATCTATCCGTGGACCTACGGCCCGTCCGGGGAGTGCAACCTCGGCTACCTCAACGACGCCTTCGTCACGGTCGCCGTGGAATCCCCCGACAAGTTCGCCTTCCTCCCGATCTCCGATCTCGAGCCGGACTGGGCGTTCCATCAGAACAACCACCCGATCCATCCGACGAACAAGTACTTTGTCGGCAAGTCCGCGGCCCGTCTGGCCCTGTCCAACGTCTACGGCATGCCCGGCGACACCGCCCCCGCGCACCTCGCGTCGTGGGAGATCCGGGGAAACCGCATCCGCCTCACCTTCTCGCACGGCCCGCTCCGCGTCGGACAAACGCCCGGGGAGCGGATCCGCGGTCTCTACGTCGCCGGCGAGGACGAGCGCTATCTCCCGGCGGAATTTGAAATCACGGGACAGGACACGATGGAGGTCTGGTGCGACGAGATCGCAGAGCCCGTTTACGCGGCCTACAACGTGCAGTCGATGGAACCGAAGGTCAACCTCTATGCCGGGGACTACCCCGCCGCCCCCTTCTTCACGGACAAAAAGCACTATCTGAACATCGAATCCCGGCCGTGGTATGACGCCGGCGCCGTCTCCCGCTGGGCCTCGAAGATGCACGGGGACATCCTTGACCTCTTCTTCCGCCCGGTCTTCGAGCCGCTCGCGGAAAGCGCAGTCTGCCCGGACACGGCTTTCCGGTGCGCCGATCCCGTCAGTCTGCGCATCGAGGGCGATGCAGAGCTGTTCGGCTTCTGTGTCCGGTCCTATCCGTACGGACGGCTCGATTTCCAGAAGTACGGCGGACTCCGGATGAACCTCTTCCACGCAGATGACGCCGCCCCCACCCTCGTGCTCGTGACGGACGCCGCCAAGACCGTCCTGCCGATCACAAAGATCCGTGACATCCGCGCCGGATGGGCGGCGTACGAGGTCCGCTTCGGCACCCTGCCCGAGGACGAGATCCTCCGCATGGAACTGCGCTTCCGCCGGCCCTCCCCCGACTACCGCTTCGTCAACGTCGAGCACCTGCGGCTCTTCAAGAAGGACTGAGGCTGACGCTTCCGGAACATCGTATATTTGTGGGAAAGTTATGATTTCTTCACGCCCCATGACCGCGCTTTACCTGCTCAACGGATCGCGCGTTCTTCTGCTCTACAAAACCAACGGACGCGTCGTTACCGACACATGGTGCGCCGCGGCAGGCGGTCATCTCGAACCCGAAGAGCTTACCACGCCGGAGGTCTGCGTCCTCCGTGAGCTGAAGGAGGAAACGGGACTGACGCCTGACGATCTTGAAGGCCTGTCTCTCCGGTACGTCACGCTCCGATTTGTAAACGGAGAAATCCGCCAGAACTACTATTATTTCGCTGCGCTCCGCAGCCCGGACCGACCGCTCTCTTCGACCGAAGGAACCCTCCGATGGTTTGAAATCGGCGAAACTGACCGCCTCGCGATGCCTTTCTCCGCTTCCTTTGTCCTGCGGCATTATTTCTCCGAGGGATGCCGCACCGATCTTCTCTACGGCGGAATCTCCGACGGTGACGGCGTCGTCTTCACACCGCTGCGCTGACACTCGTCCCTCATACCATTCATATTTCTTTCAGGATACTGCTATGCTTCACTGGCTCCTCATCATTCTTCTCTCCCTCGCCCTCGCCGGCTGTCAGCCCGCGGAGACGGAAACGCCGCCCGCAAAGACTGCTGAACCAGCCGAGACCGAGCCCGCCCCCGTCTTCCGGTTCGCGGACTTCTTCGAGGCCCGGCGCGCGCTCTACCTGCTCGAGGACATCGATCTCCCCCTGAAATACTACACGCCCGAGAGCTACGAGTCGTTCAGCAAGACCCGCGAAGAAGTCACCGCCGCGATGCAGAAGATCCCCTCCGACGGCGGCGACGAAGCCCACGCGGCCGTGGAAGAGCTCTACTTCCGGCTCAAGGCGGCGCGGGACGATCTCGAGGTCGTGCGCGGCGACACCCCCCGGGTCTATATCATCAAGGACGACACCGTCGGCTGGGACTACTCCTCCTGCTCGATCGTCGTCGTAAACGCGCAGAACGAAAAGTACAAGCAGGTCATCGACTCCTCGTGCGAGATCTCCCTGCGCGGCAATTCGACCTCCAGCGCGTCCAAGCCCCCCTTCAACATCCGCTTCTCCACCCGCGTGCCCCTGCTCGGTATGGAGCGCGGCAAGAAGTGGTGCCTGCTCGCGAACCTCTACGACAAGACCATGATGCGCAACGTCCTCGCCTACAATCTCGCGGCGGATCTCGGCCTGCCCTACACCTCCGAATGCCGGGTCGTGGACGTCTATGCCAACGGCGAGTATCTCGGGAACTATACCCTCATCGAGCCGGTCACGGACGGACGCACGCGGGTGGACATCGACGTCGAGGCGAACGAATTCATCTTCGAGATCGACATGAACCGCAACGACGGCTCCTACTACTTCCAGCCGAAGTACGGCCAGCGCATGAAGGTCTCGCGGCCGGAGGAGGTCTCCTCGGAAGGACGCGCGTATCTCAAGGACTTCTTTGGCAAAATGGAGACCGCGCTCGCGACGCACGACATGACACAGTACGGCGAATATCTCGACGTCGAGTCCTTCGTGAACTTCTATATCCACTCCGAGATCACCAAGTCCATCGACGTCTACGATTTCTCGACGCGGTACTTCCTCAAGGGCGGCAAGCTCTACGCCGGCCCGATCTGGGACTACGACCTCTCGATGGGGAACGTCTCCGAGACCTGCAACGAGAACAAGTATTTCACCTACTGCAACGTCCGCGGCTTCGGGACCAACTCCCGCGACTCCGCGGAGGGCGTCTGGATGGACGTCTGGTGGTTCCACGAGCTGCTCGAAGATCCGGAATTCCGCGGCATGGTCCGCGCGCGCTTCGAGGAGGTCTACCCGATCATCGAAAACCTCTGGCGCGAAAACGAGCTCGGCGTCAGCCGCATCGACGATCTGATGAACCGCTTCGGCGATTCCTTCCGCCGCAACTACACGGACGCGCCGTGGAAGGAGAAGCAGCGGTATTCCGGCCTTGCGAAGGACAAGACCCTTCCCTTCGAGGAGGAGGTCGAATGGCTCCGGAACTGGCTCGAGCGCCGGACGGCCAACGTCGCCTTCGCGCTCATGGAGATGGACTGATCGGAAAAAACGCGTTCACCCGTTCTTTCCCTTGCAATCCGGAGGGAAATCTGCTATAATGAAATCACAGCGAACCGGTTGCTGAATTCGGAGGATTGGAGGTACAGGTAAAAAATGAAGACGATGATTTGTGAGGTGGCATCCCTCTGATCCGCGCCCACGGTGACGAGCGTGCTCCATCCATCGGCGGAAGCGCCGGGCGGTGACGTCCGGTGTTCTTCCGCGTTTCGGGACTTCATCCAAGGTGGGCGGCGGTCTCCCCCGAGGGAGACAGAAAGGCAGATCGTTATCCGTTACGTCAACGCAGAAGACATTCTTCCGCCTGCTCTCGTCGCACAGATCCGGCAGT
>JAFZPN010000042.1 GCA_017550315.1 Clostridia bacterium | reverse complement strand
TTATCGCCAAACCGCACGTAGGATTACAGGGGCCAGTCCCCGGTTGAGTGGCTCTGAATCAGAATGGCTCGCTCAACGCCAAAGATGCAGCTTGTCCGTGTCAGACTTTTCGACTCCGTCGAGGCATAGGGGGCAGCGGTGAGTGTTTGACTTGAACCGGAACCCCCACTACCACACCCAAACAATGGCCGTGACTATCACGCTTTTCTGTATTGGTGCGGCCATGTAATCCTGAAATGAGACAGTTTAGCCGAACTTGGACAACGCTTCCGAGTAAAAAGGGAGGTTGTACCTGAGGGGGTAGGAGTGGAATCCAAAGGCGGGGGAGGCGCTCCTCCCCTGCCGTGGGGCCGGGTGATTGACAAGAGGGCCCTGGCCCGCCGGTTTCAACTCGTTGAAACCGAGTCCTCATTGTCCGCCAGCCGCGTAGGCGAAAAAAGCAAACGATTTGCACGATTCCAAATCCGCAAGGCTCTGCCGCGCAGACAAAAGAATATGTCATAAAGAAACGATACAAAGAAAAGAGCCGACGCACCCGTCAGCTCTCCAGAAGGCTTTGCCTCACAGCTTTTCTTCGAGGATATCCGCGATCCGGCGGCAGGCTTCGCCGTCCCCGTAGGGATTCGACGCCTTCGCCATCCGCTCGTATTCGTCCCGGTCCTCGAGCAGCCGCTTGAAATTCTCGTAAATCACGTCCTCGTCCGTCCCGACCAGCTTTAAGGTCCCCGCCGCGATGCCCTCCGGCCGCTCGGTCGTGTCGCGCATTACGAGTACCGGCTTGCCGAGCGACGGCGCTTCCTCCTGGATCCCGCCGCTGTCCGTGAGGATCATGTAGCTCTGCGCCATGAAATTGTGGAAGTCGAGCACCTCGAGCGGCTCGATGATGTGCACCCGGTCGCAGCCGCCGAGCTCCTCCGCCGCCGCTTCCCGCACGAGGGGATTCATGTGGATCGGATAGATCGCCGCGACGTCCGGATGCTCATCGATGATCCGGCGGATCGCACGGAACATGTGGTGCATCGGCTCGCCGAGATTCTCCCGCCGGTGCGCCGTCAGCACGATCAGGCGGTAGTCCTTCGCCCATGCGAGCTCGGGATGCGTGTAGCCCTCCCGCACCGTCGTCTTCAGAGCGTCGATCGCCGTGTTCCCCGTCACCCAGATCGACGCGGGATCCCGCCCCTCGCGGAGCAGATTCCCCTTCGCCGTCTCCGTCGGGGCAAAATTGAAGCGGGAGATGATCGACACTGCCTGCCGGTTGAATTCCTCCGGATAGGGCGAATCGATGTTGTAAGTGCGGAGGCCCGCCTCGACATGGCCGACCGGGATCTGCATATAGAAGCAGGCGAGCGCGGTGACGAACGTGGTCGACGTGTCGCCGTGGACGAGGACGACGTCGGGCCGCACCTCCTCGAGGACCCCCCGGATGCGTTCGAGGATGTTCACCGTCACGTCGAAGAGCGTCTGCTTTTCCTTCATGATCGAGAGATCGAAGTCCGGCACCACGCCGAACGCAGCAAGCACCTGATCGAGCATCTGGCGGTGCTGGCCCGTCACGCAGAGCACCGTCTCGAGCGACGCGCGCT
The DNA here is from genome assembly GCA_017550315.1 of Clostridia bacterium. GTDB lineage: Bacteria > Bacillota > Clostridia > Oscillospirales > CAG-272 > UMGS1696. The sequence goes on along the minus strand of JAFZPN010000042.1, from coordinate 8,338 downwards.
TTTTCAGTTCCAGCACGAGCGGACACATCTTGATTGCCTCCGGCCGCGTGCCGAAAACAACCATCACTTTCTTCTTCATAAGAATTCCCATACTCCCGGAAATGCGTCGTTGACCCTTTCATTATACAGGGTTTTCCCCGTTTTGTCAAGAGGTCCGCACGGACGGAGGAGCACGCAGCCGCCCGTACCGGGAGGACCTTTTTCAAAAAAATCTCCGAAAACCTCTTGACATCCCCGGAGCCGTGTGATATAATATCCTCGCTTTCGGGGGCGTAGCTCAGCTGGTTAGAGCGTCTGCGTGACATGCAGAAGGTCATAGGTCCGATTCCTACCGTCCCCATGCGCATGTCGAAGCCTCACATGCACATCGGAAATGCCGTTCGAGAGATCGGCATTTTTTGTTTATTCCGCACCGGAGGTCCCCATCCATGGAACACACCGCCCTGATCGCCATGAGCGGCGGCGTCGATTCGAGCGTGGCCGCCCTTCTGACCAAGGAGTCCGGCGTCCGCTGTCTCGGGTGCCACATGCGGCTCGTCACGAACGAGGAGGCCGCCCCCCCCGACGCGCGCACCTGCTGCTCGCTCGAAGACGCGGAGGACGCCCGCTCCGTCGCCCGCAGAATCGGCATCCCCTTTCAGGTCTTCAACTTCACCGCCGATTTCGAGGACACGGTCATCCGCCGCTTCGTGGAATGCTATGAGAGCGGCGGGACCCCGAATCCCTGCCTCGACTGCAACCGCTTCCTGAAATTCGACCGCCTCCTGCGCCGCGCAGACGAGCTGGGCTACGACAAGGTCGTCACCGGGCACTACGCCGTGATCGACCGGGACCCGGGCGGTCGGTTCCGCCTCAAAAAGGCCCCCGATCCGACGAAGGATCAAAGTTATTTCCTCTCCTGCCTCACCCAGGCGCAGCTTGCCCGCGCATCCTTCCCCCTCGGGACCATGCAGAAGGCCGACGTCCGCCGGATCGCCGAGGAACACGGCTTTCTCAACGCGAAAAAGCGCGATTCGCAGGACATCTGCTTCGTCCCGGACGGGGATTACGCCGCGTTCATCCGCCGCTATACGGGCAAGGACTATCCGGAGGGGGACTTCCTTCTCGCGGACGGCCGGGTCGTCGGACGGCACCGCGGCATCGTGCACTACACCGTCGGGCAGCGCCGGGGCCTCGGCGTCGCGTGGACCGAACCGCTCTACGTCGTGAAGAAGGACCTCGCGGCGAACACGATCACCCTCGGACCGGAAACAGCCCTCTATGTCCGGGAATTCGACGCCGCGGACTTCAACTGGATCGCGGGAGAACCGCCCGCCGCCCCGATCCGCTGCATGGCGGTCACGCGGTACCATCAGAAGGAGTCCCCCGCGACCGTCACCCCGACCGGGGAGCGGACCGTCCGCATCGCGTTCGACGAGCCGCACCGCGCCGTCACCGCCGGTCAGGCCGCCGTCCTCTACGACGGGGACGAGGTCCTCGGCGGCGGAACGATCCGAATCTGATCAGTTTTTGATTTAGTTGAAGATCTGCGAAGCAAATCCACCGCACTTCTACCTTCTTACCTTACTATGATGACTTCCAAGAACATCTTCGGCGAAAACCGCTACTGGCCCCACACCAAAACCCGCGAAGGATCGCGCGGCATCGTCGTCCGGGACGGCCTGCTCCTCTGCTCCTTCGAGCGGAATCACGACTGGCTCCTCCTCCCCGGCGGCGGCATGGAAGCGGGGGAAACGCCCGCCGAATGTGCCGTCCGCGAGATCCGCGAGGAGACCGGATTCCTCGTCGCGGCACAGGAGGAGTTTCTCACACTCTCCGAATACTACGGCGAATACCGCTATGTCAGCCATTACTTCGTTTGCGCTGTCACCGGCGAGGGGGCCCAGTCCCTCACCGCCGAGGAAGCAGAGCGCGGGCTCGTCCCCCTCTGGCTCCCCGTCCGGGAGGCGTACGAGACGTTTTCCCGCCACGCGGACTTTGAGGGCGTGTGGGAGGAAAAGCGCGGCGCGTATCTGCGGGAGTATACCGCGATGGGCGTCTGGCTCGGGGTCTGACTTCGGCGTCCTGCACAAAAAAACCGGCCGTCCGCTCCCGATCCCCTGCGTTTTATCTCTTGACTTTACCGCTTTAACGTGCTAAAATATACACACAAGAACGACCACCGCGAGGCATCCATGACAGAGAATTTCAGCTTCACGAACGACGAGCGCATCATCTTCACGCTCCGCGCGCTGTACACGAAATACGGCTATCAGCCCTACCGCATGAGCAAATTCGAGGAATACGACTTATACAGCCGGAACAAGGACTTCCTCGTCTCCGAGGGCGTCATCACCTTCACCGATACGAGCGGACGCCTCATGGCCCTCAAGCCCGACGTCACCCTCTCGATCATCAAGAACACCCGCGACACCGCCCCGGACGTCTCGAAGCTCTGCTACGACGAGAACGTCTACCGCTCGCCGAAAGGCGCATCCGGCTACCGCGAGCAGATGCAGATCGGGCTCGAGCAGATCGGCGGGGTCGACCTCTGCGGCGTGAGCGAGGTCCTCTGGCTCGCCGCCGAAAGCCTCGCCTCCCTCTCCGGCGACTTCGTCCTCGACGTCTCCCATCTCGGGCTGGCCTCCGCGATCCTCTCCCCGCTCCCCCCGCGGGACGCGACCCGGACGGCTCTGCTCAAATGCGCCGCCGACAAGAACCTGCACGGCATCGCCGAGATCGCGAAGGACCATCCCCTCCCGGACGGCATGGGCGCACGGATCGCCGCGCTCATCGAAGCCTCCGGCAAGCCCGCCCGCGCCCTGCCACGCCTCCGCGCCCTCGCCGGCGAGCTCGGCATCCCCGAAGCGGCGGACGAGCTCGAAACCGTCCTCTCGGTCTTCGACGGCACGCCCTACGCGGACGCCATCCGCATCGACACCTCGGTGACGGGCGACATGAACTACTACAACGACATCGTCTTCCGCGGATTCCTGCGGGAGGTCTCCGAACCGGTTCTCTCGGGCGGGCAGTACGACATGCTCATGAAGCGCATGCGCCGCACCGACCGCGCCGTCGGCTTCGCCGTCTACCTCGACCGGCTCGAACGCCTCGGCGAGACGCACCCCGACGCCGACGCGGACGTGCTCCTGCTCTATCCGTCGGACACGCCGCCCGCCGACGTCCACCGCGCCGTCACCGCCCTCATCGCCGAGGGCAGGACCGTCTTCGCGGCATCGCACGGCGCCGGACGCCTGACCTTCCGCGCGACGGCGGACCTCATCGGCGGGGAGGTGATCTTCCGTGCCTGACATGCTCAACATCGCCCTGCCGAAGGGACGGCTCGGCGAACACGTCTACGATCTCTTCGAGCAGGCCGGCTTCCCCTGCCCCTCGATCCGGAACCCGGGCCGCCGCCTGATCTTCGAGAACGAGGAGGCGGGCGTGCGCTACTTCTGGGTCAAGCCCTCCGACGTCACGGTCTACGTGGAGCGCGGAGCGGCGGACATCGGCGTCGCGGGGAGGGACATCCTCCTCGAATACGAGCCCGACGTCTACGAGCTCTGCGACCTCGGCATCGGAAAATGCCGCATGGCGGTCGCCGCGCCCCGCGATTTCCGGGACGACATGCGCCGCACGCTCCGGGTCGCCACGAAATTCCGCCACGTCGCCGAGACCTATTACGCCGCGCGGGGCCGGGAGATCGACATTATCCATCTGAACGGCTCCATCGAGATCGCCCCGATCGTCGGCCTCTCGGACGTGATCGTCGACATCGTGGAGACCGGCAGCACGCTGCGGGAGAACAACCTCGTCGTCTTCGAGACCGTCTTCCCGATCAGCGCGCGCCTCATCGCCAACAAATCCAGTCATAAATTCAAGAACGAAGCGATTTCCCGCCTGGTCCGGGAGATCGCGGGAGGCAGGTCATGATCCGCATTGCGAAATTCGGCGAAGTCGCCCCGGAAGAGATCTTCGCGCGCGCCGTCCCGGAGACCGACGTCTCGGGAGCCGTCTCGGAGATCCTCTCCGCCGTCCGCCGTGACGGGGACCGGGCCCTATTCGCCTATACCGAAAAGTTTGATAAAGTCGCCCTCTCCTCCCTCGCCGTCACACCCGAGGAGATCGCCGCAGCACGGGCCGCCGTCGAGCCGGAATTTCTCCGGGTCCTCGAGCGCGCCGCCGCGAACATCCGCCGCTTCCACGAGCGCCAGGTCCGCAACAGCTTCGTGCTCACCGGACCGGACGGCGTCGTCATGGGACAGCGCGTCATCCCCGTCGACCGGGCGGGCCTCTATGTTCCGGGCGGCACCGCGGCCTATCCCTCGACCGTCCTGATGGATTCGATCCCCGCCAAAATCGCCGGGGTGCGCGAGGTCGTCATGGTGACCCCGCCGGGGCGCGACGGATCCGTGAATCCCGCCATCCTCGCCGCAGCCTCCGTCGCCGGTGTCGACCGCATCTTCAAGGTCGGCGGCGCGCAGGCCATTGCGGCTCTCGCCTACGGGACGGAGTCGATCCCGAAGGTCGACAAGATCGTCGGCCCGGGCAACGCCTTCGTCGCGGAGGCAAAGAAGCAGGTCTACGGTCTGGTCTCGATCGACATGATCGCCGGTCCCTCCGAGATCCTCATCGTCGCGGACGGAAAATCCGATCCACGCGTCCTCGCCGCCGATCTCCTCTCGCAGGCCGAGCACGACAAAATGGCCTCCGCCGTCCTCGTGACCGATTCGATGGCCCTCGCCGAGGCGGTCCGGGACGCGCTCGAAGAGCAGATCCCCCTGCTCGAGCGGGCCGGGATCGCGCGCGCGTCCATCGACAACAACGGCAAGATCATCGTAGCGGACGACCTCACGGCCGCCGTCGATATCGCCAACGAGATCGCGCCGGAGCACCTCGAGCTCATGGTCGACAACCCGTTCGATCTGCTCGACCGCGTCCGGCACGCTGGATCGGTGTTCATGGGGCGCAGCTGCCCCGAAGCCCTCGGCGACTATCTCGCCGGACCGAACCACACCCTCCCGACCGGCGGCACGGCGAAGTTCTCCTCCCCGCTCTCCGTCGACGACTTCGTGAAGAAGATGCAGTTCACCTACTTCACCGAAGACGCGCTCGCGGATGCCGCCGAGGACGTCGCCCTCTTCGCCCGGCGGGAAGGTCTGACCGGACACGCGAAAAGCGCGCTCATCCGGGGCGAGGGAACGAAATGAGCCGGTTTTTCTCAGACAAATACGCCGCGCTGACCCCGTATGTGCCGGGAGAACAGCCGCGGGACATGCAGTATCTGAAGCTGAACACGAACGAATCCCCCTATCCGCCCCTGCCCGAAGTCGTCGAAGCGGCGCGGGAGGAGGCGGCACGGGCGCACCTCTACTCCGATCCCACGGCCTTTGCGCTGAGGCAGGCCCTCGCCGCGCGGTATAACGTCTCCCCCGCCGAGGTGATCGCGGTCAACGGCTCGGACGAGGCCCTGAATTTTGCGTTCATGGCCTTCTGCGACGCGGCGCATCCCGCCGTCTTCCCCGATATCACCTACGGGTTCTATCCCGTCTTCGCGCGGCTGAACGGCGTTCCGTACGAGGAGATCCCCCTCCGGGAGGATTTCACCCTCGATCCGGAGGAATACATCCGCCGGCCCGGGAAGACCGTCTTCCTCGCCAATCCGAATGCGCCGACCGGCATCTTCCTCCCGCTTGCACAGGTCGAGCGCATCGTCCGCGCGGATCCCGACCGGGTCGTCATCGTCGACGAGGCCTACGTCGATTTCGGCGGGGAGAGCGCGATCAAGCTCATTCCGCAGTACCCGAACCTCCTCGTCGTGCGGACCTACTCGAAGTCCCGTTCCCTCGCGGGCGCGCGGCTCGGATTCGCCGTCGGACAGTCCTCCCTCATCACGGATCTCGAAACGATCCGCTATTCCACCAATCCCTACAACGTCAACCGCATGACCTTAGCAATGGGGGCGGCTTCCCTCGCGCACGACGATATCAACAGGCAGCGCTGCCGGACCGTCGCCGAAGTCCGCGACAGTACCGCGGCGGAGATGCGCTCCCTCGGCTTTGACGTGACCGATTCGTCGGCCAATTTCCTCTTCGCGCGGCATCCCGCCGTCGACGGGGAGAGCTTTTACCGGAAGCTGCGGCAGCGCGGCATCCTCGTGCGCCACTTCACCCTCCCCCGCATCAGAGACTACAACCGCATCACCGTCGGGACGGCGGAGCAGATGAAGACCTTCACCGCCGCCGTCCGGGAAATCCTGGAGGAATCGACATGAGACAAGCTACCATTGCACGCAAGACCGCCGAGACCGACATCGACCTCACGCTGAGCCTCGACGGGCAGGGCACATCCGCCGTCGACACGGGCGTCGGCTTCCTTGACCACATGCTCACCCTCTTCGCGAAGCACGGCCGCTTTGATCTGAGTGTGACCTGCCGGGGCGACACGAACGTCGACGATCACCACTCGGTGGAAGACGTCGGCATCGCGCTCGGCGAGGCGTTTTCCGCCGCTCTCGGGGACAAGCGCGGCATCCGGCGGTACGGCGACACCGCGCTCCCGATGGACGAGGCGCTGATCCTCACAGCGGTCGACCTCTCGGGCCGCGCGTACCTCGGCTATGCGCTCTCTGTCCCGACGGAGAAGATCGGGACCTTCGACACCGAGCTCGTCGAGGAATTCTTTGCCGCCTTCGTACGCAGCGCCGCCTGTTCCCTGCATGTGCGTCAGCTCGCCGGGACCAACGCGCACCACATCGTCGAAGGGGCGTTCAAGTCCTTTGCGCGCACCATGCGCACCGCGGTGTCCCTCGATCCCGACGCCGCAGACGAGATCCCCTCGACCAAGGGGGTGCTCTGATGATCGGCATCGTCGATTACGGCGTCGGCAATCTCTTCTCCCTCGTCTCTTCGTTCGCCATGATCGGCGCGGAAGCCGCAGTCGTCCGGGATGCGGACGGCGTGAAGCAGGCGGACAAGATCATCCTGCCGGGCGTCGGCGCGTTTGAAGATGCGGCGGCCAAGCTGCGCGCAACGGGGCTCGATCGGGTCCTCGTCGACGAGGCGCGCGCGGGCAAACCGCTGCTCGGGATCTGCCTCGGGATGCAGCTGCTCTTTGAAGAGAGCCTCGAATACGGCACCCACCCGGGCCTCGGGCTGCTCGCCGGTACGGTCGCGCCGATCCGGGACGTCATCCCGGCGGACTATAAGATCCCCCACATCGGCTGGAACGCGCTCCGGTTCACGAAACCCGCCTGCCCGCTCTGGAAATACATCCGGGAGGGCGACTACGTCTATTTCGTCCACTCGTATCACGCATCCCGCTGCGAAGATTCGACGGCGGCGGTCACGGAATACGGCGGGATCCTCACCGCGGCGGCGTGGAAGAAGAACATTTACGGCTGCCAGTTCCATCCGGAGAAGAGCGGCGAGGTCGGCATGAAGATCCTCCGGGCTTTCTGCGAAGAAGGAGGGGCGGCATGATCCTCTTCCCCGCGATCGATCTCTATGAAGGACGCGCCGTGCGGCTGTACAAGGGCCGCTATGAAGAGATGACGGTGTACAGCGATCATCCCGAAGACGTGGCGGCGGATTTCGTCGCGGCAGGATGCCCGCACATCCACCTCGTCGACCTCGAAGGCGCGAAGAGCGGCGGGACCCCGAACCTCGCCGCCGTCCTCGCGATCAAGGAAGCGTCCGGGGCATTCTGCGAAATCGGGGGCGGCGTCCGTTCGATGTCCGTGATCGAGCGCTATCTCGGCGCGGGGATCGACCGGGTGATCCTCGGGACGGCGGCGGTGCGCAACGAGCGGCTTCTCTGCGAGGCCGTCGGGAAATACGGCGAGAAGATCGCGGTCGGCGCGGACATCCGGGACGGGCTGGTCGCGGTGTCCGGCTGGACGGAGACTTCGGGGATCCGGGCCGAAGAATTCTTCGCGCGGATGGAGGAGATCGGCGTCCGCACGGTGATCTGCACGGATATTGCGAAGGACGGCGCGATGGCGGGGACGAATCTCCCCCTCTACGAAGCGCTCGCCGAGCGGTACCGGCTGAACATCACGGCCTCGGGCGGGGTCTCGGACCTCGGCGACGTGGAGCGGCTCGCGTCGATGGGCCTCTACGGCGCGATCATCGGCAAGGCGTACTACACCGGCGCGATCGATCTGCGCGAGGCGGCGCGTCGTGCGGGCGCACAAACGGAAGGAGCGGCGACATGATTACCAAACGCATCATCCCCTGCCTCGACGTGAAGGACGGGCGGGTCGTCAAGGGCGTGAACTTCGCGGGGCTGGGCGACGTGGCTTCCCCGGTGGAGCTGGCGAAGTATTACAGCGCGCACGGGGCGGACGAGCTCGTCTTTT
>JAFZPN010000041.1 GCA_017550315.1 Clostridia bacterium | reverse complement strand
CTCTTCTGCGCCGCCTTCCGCACCCCGCCGGAGGATTCCACGGGCGTGTGCCACATCATCGAGCACACCGTCCTCTGCGGATCGAAGAACTTCCCCTCCCGCGATCCCTTCATGCAGCTCGCGAAGGGCTCCCTCAACACCTTCCTCAACGCGATGACCTACCCGGACAAGACCCTGTATCCGGTGGCGTCCTGCAACGACAAGGACTTCAAGAACCTGATGAACGTCTACATGGACGCGGTCTTCTATCCGAACATCTACAAGTACCGCCAGATCTTCATGCAGGAGGGCTGGCACTACGAGCTGGAAAACCCCGAGGATGAACTCAAAATCAACGGCGTCGTGTATTCCGAGATGAAAGGCGCGATGTCCTCCCCCGACCGGACCGTGTGGGACGAGCTCAACAACGTCCTCCTCCCCGACACCACCTACGGCGTCAACTCCGGCGGCGACCCGGACGTCATCCCGGACCTGACCTACGACTACTACCTGAACTTCCACCGCAGCCACTATCATCCGTCCAACGCCTACATCTTCCTCTACGGCAACTGCGACATGGACGAGCGCCTCCGCTGGATGGACGAGAACTACCTCTCCGCCTTCGACGCCATCGATCCGCACTCCGAAGTCAAGACCCAGCCGCGCTTCGGATCGAAGGAACCGCGCCGCGCCGTATCCCACTACTCCGTAGGCGCGAACGACGAGACCGATGGCAAGGCGTTCCTCGCGTATGCCGCGCTCGGCGGATCCAACCTCGACGTCCTCGACTGCCGCGCGTGGAGCATCCTGTCCTCCGTCCTCCTCAACGACGACGGCGCGCCGGTGAAAAAGGCCCTGAACGACGCGGGCATCGGCGAGGACATCTACGGCGGATACGACTCCCACATGATCGAGGATTCCTTCTCCGTCATCGCGAAGAACGCGAAGGCCGAGGACCTCGACCGGTTCTACAAGATCATTCAGGATACCCTCGCCGCCGAGGTGGAGAAGGGCATCAACGAAAAGGCCCTGCTCGCCGCGATCAACATCCGCGAATTCCACTTCCGCGAAGCCGATTACGGCGGATATCCGCGCGGCCTCGACGTGGCATCCGACATGCTCCAGTCCTGGCTCTATGACGAAAACGGCGCGTTCACCTACATGCACGTGCTCGACGACTTTGCCGAGCTCAAAAAGCGCATCGGCACGGGCTACTACGAGGATCTCGTGCGCCGCGTCCTGCTCGAATCGGAGCACTCGGTCCTGTTGACCCTGCTCCCCGAGCCGGGGCTCGTCGACCGCAAGAACGAAGAGCTGCGCGAAAAGCTCGCCGCCTACAAGGCCTCCCTCACGCCCGAGGAGGTCGCCAAAATCGTCGCGGACACGAAAGCCCTGCGCGAATACCAGTCCCATGAGCCGACGGAGGAGGAGCTCAACTGCATCCCGTCCCTGCGGCGCGAAGACATCTCGAAGGACACCATTCCCTTCTACAACGAAGAGCGCACGGTCGGCGGCGTGAAGACGATCTTCCATCCGGTCGAGACCAACGGCATCACCTACGCCGCGCTCTACTTCGATATCGGCAAGCTCCCGCACAAGTATGTCCCGTACCTCGGCCTGCTCGGCCACATCCTCGGCCGCGTTGATACGGACGAACACACCTACGACGAGCTCACCATCAACATCCGCCTCAACCTCGGCAGCCTGTCCTTCTGGCCGTCGACGCCGCGGAAGTTCGGCACGCTCGACGACTACCGCCCGATGTTCGCGATCCACACCAAGGCGCTTGCCGAGAACATTCCGTTCGCCCTCGAGACGGCGCTTGAGATCGCGCGCGGGACGAAATTCTCCGACACGGCGCGCCTGAAGACCATCCTCGCGGAACTGAAATCCGACCGTCAGCGCGCCATCATCTCGAACGGCAACTCCGTGGCGTCGGCGCGCGCGCGTTCCTACTTCTCGAAATTCGACTGCTACGATCAGGCGCTGAACGGTCTCGACTTCTACTTCTTCGTCAAGGATCTCGCGGACAACTTCGACGAGCGCAAGGACGCCCTCGCGGAAAACCTCGCAAAGGTCGCGGCGGCGGTCTTTGATCCGAAGAACGTCGTGCTCTCCCTCGCGGCGGACGAAGCGGGCATCGAAGCGATCGAGGAGAGTCTGCCCGCCCTGATCGACGGGCTCCGTGCCATCCCGCGCGAGGAACTCGGCGAGGCGGAGGAATACGTTCCTGTGAAAAAGAACGAGGGCATCCTCATCCCGTCGCAGGTGCAGTATGTCGCCCGCGTCGGCAACCTCGGCTTCGACGGCATCCCCTACAGCGGCGCCCTGCAGGTCGTGAGAACGGCGATCAACACCGACTGGCTCTATCAGCAGATCCGCGTCAAGGGCGGCGCATACGGCTGCGGATGCGGCATCGGCGGCGGCACCGGCAATGTGCAGTTCACTTCCTACCGCGATCCGAAGCTCACCGAGACCGACGAAGTCTACCGGGGCACCGGCGACTGGGTCAAGAACGCAAAGTTTGATGAAGCCGAACTGACGAAGTACATCATCGGCACGTTCTCCGGCTATGAGCGTCCCATGTCCCCCGCCGGCAAGGCTGGCCGTTCCTTCGATGCCTGGCTCACGGGCCGCACCTATGAGGACGTGGTGAAGGAGCGCGAGGAAATGCTCTCGATCACGGCGGAGCAGTTCCACGCGGCAGCAGAGATCTTCGACAAGATCTGCGCGCAGGGCTATCTGTGCGCCGTCGGCAGCGAAAAGACCCTACGCGACCACGCCGACATGTTCGATAGTCTCGTGAATATTTAAACCCATCCCCGCGGCATACCGGACGGAAGAGGAGCGCACGCGCGCTCTTCTTCCTTTTTGCCGTTTTCGTCCGTCAGAGGGATCAATTTTTGTCGTATCCGTCAAAGAATTGTAAATTCTGCCCTCCGCCCCGTTGCATTCTGCCCGGAAATCATGTATAATAAGCGTGTAACCATATTCATCAAATCCCGGCGGTATGCCGGCGGAGGAGGCGGACGTGACCAAACTGAAACTGAGGATCCTTTGCGGTATCCTCGCAGGGCTTCTGCTGACAGGATGCTCCCTGTTCAAAGGCGGCGACAAGACCGATCCGGATGCCGTCGACCCGAACGCGACCGCAGCGGCGACCGAAGATCCCGCGCTCAATCCGATCGCACCGCCGGAAGGCGATCCGGCTGAAAACCCGTCCGGCAGCCAGAGTGGAGAACCGGCTGATCCGTCCGGGAGCGATCCTTCCCCGATCGAGGCAAACCCGGTCGATCTGCCCACGCCAGTCGTCCCCGATCCCGGATCCTCCGGTACGTCGGAGCCCACCGGTACGGGAACGGACGCGGAGGCAGGCGGGACCCGTGTGACGGGCATCGAGCTTGACCGGTATATCGTCGCCGTGCAGGTCGGAAAATCCGAGATGCCGATCGTGACGATGCTGCCGTCCACCGCGCTCGACGTCGGCGAGATCTGGACCTCGGACGACACCGCCGTCGCGACGGTCAGCACGTACGGCAAGATCACCGGCGTGGCACCGGGCGAATGCAGGGTGACGGTCCGCTCGACAGACAACCCGGACGTCAAGGCCACGGTCGACGTCACGGTCGTGGAGGATCAGGACATCATCCACGTCAAGCAGATCACCCTCGACAAGTACGAATGCAACATCCTCGTCGGCCTGTCCGATATGCCGTGGGTCACCATGTACCCCATCAATGCGCAGGACAAGGGCGAGATCTGGACCTCCGACGACACCTCCGTCGCGACGGTCAGCCAGTACGGACACATCATGGGCGTCGGCCCCGGCACCTGTACGGTCACGGTCCGCTCGAAGGACAACCAGGACGTGACGGCGAAGGTCACGGTCAACGTCAAGATCGGCGAAACGGTCAAGGAACCGACGTACATCGACGGCACCCTCATCGTCAACCGGACGTATGCCCTGCCGAAGACCTACAATCCCGGCGTCAGCGCGGAAGCCAAAGCGGCGCTCGACGAACTGATCGCGGGCGCTTCGGAAGACGGTCTCTCGTTCTGGATCGAATCCGGCTTCCGCTCCTATGAACAGCAGCTCAACCTCTACAACACCTACGTCGGACGCGAGGGCAAGGACTCCGCGGACCGGTATTCGGCGCGTCCCGGCCATTCCGAGCATCAGTCGGGGCTGGCCTTCGACCTCAATTCCTTCGACGACAACTTCGACAAGACCCCCGAAGGTCAGTGGCTCGCCGCGCACGCGTGGGAATACGGCTTCACGCTCCGTTACCCGAAGGACAAGGAAGACATCACGGGCTTCATGTACGAGCCGTGGCATGTCCGGTACGTCGGCAAGGAGCTCGCGCAGAAGCTGCACGACAGCGGAAAGGTGCTGGAAGAGTACTTTGACATCACGTCAGTCTACGCGGACTGATCCACGGACAACAGAGCCTGTTCTGCGGGCTCTGTTTTGTTCCGGATGCGAAGCGCGAAAAGAATTTATCGTTTTTCGATAAAAAGTTATTGACAAGCATGTTGTTTCGTGCTATAATAGCATCGCACAGCAAACAAGAAAGGACTTACGATTTTGGATTCCACATTTCTTCCTCCCACGACGGGCGATGAAATCGAGAAGGCCGAAGAGACCGGAGCGACCGTAGAAACCGTAGTGACCGACAAGGTCGAAGAGGCGGAACCGGTCGAGGAGATCGAAGCGGTCGAAGAAGCCGTGACGGCGGATGGATCCGCGGAACCGGAAGAGAAACCGGCCGCGCCGCTTGCCGAGATCACGTTCGGTCCCGATCCCGACGGAGAGCCCGTCATCACGAGTACGGCGGATCCCTAGCCGGTTGCCGATCCGATCGGTCAAGTGCCGTCTGCCCCCGTCGGGCGTCCCATGGCGGCGGTGGCGTGCTACGGCCTGACAAAGCGCTACGGTTCCGCGCCCGCCCTCTCCGACGTATCCCTTGAGCTCCCGGCCGGCAAGATCATCGGTCTGCTCGGCCCGAACGGGAGCGGCAAGACGACGTTCATCAAGATCCTCGCGGGACTTCTCAAGCCCACGGCCGGCGCGGTCCTCATCCACGGCGAGGAGCCCGGCGTACGCACCAAAGCGATGGTCTCCTACCTCCCCGAGCGCATGGTCTTCGATCCCGGCATGCGCGTGAGCGACTGCATCGAACTGTTCCGTGATTTCTACGGGGACTTTGACGAGCGGCGCGCGCGGGAGATGCTATCGGTTCTCGGCGTGCCGGTCGACGGCAAGCTGAAGACGTTCTCGAAGGGCACGCGGGAGAAGGTGCAACTCGTGCTCGTCATGGCGCGGCGCGCGAAGCTCTACCTCCTCGACGAACCCATCGGCGGCGTCGATCCCGCGGCCCGCGACTTCATCCTCCACACCATTGTGACGGCCTACGAACCCGGCGCGACGGTGATCCTCTCGACCCACCTGATCCGCGACGTGGAGCCGATCCTCGACGGATTCGTCTTCCTCGGCAGCGGCTCGGTCATCATGAGCGGCGACGCCGAAACGGTCCGGGCGGATACCGGCAAATCCCTTGACGAGCTCTTCCGGGAGGTGTTCCGATGCTGGTAAAACTGTTCAAACATGATTTCCGCGCACACAGCCGGGTCCAGATCCCGGTGCTCATCGCCATCGCGGCAACGGCAATCCTCGGCTTCTTCAACATGCTCTTCCTCGCAGGCACCGGCAGCGGCCAGCTCATCTCCGAGGAGAGCGACGGCTACCCTCTGATGCTCAGCGCGGCGATCGGCGGGACGCTCCTCATCTTCCTCGCGCTCGGCGCCGCCATGACGGTCATGGCCGTCCTGATCTTCGTCCGGTTCTACCGCTCGATGGTGACGGACGAGGCGTATCTCACCTTCACCCTTCCCGTGACGGCGGGACAGCTCATCGGGGCGAAGTTCCTCTCGTCGGCGGTGTGGTTCTTCTACGGCGGAGTCGCACTGACGCTCGCGGGCGGCCTGATGTATACCGGCGCGGTCCTGGCGGGCGGCGAGGAGTTCCGTGTAGCGATGACGGAGCTCTGGGGGGATTTGATCGACACGCTCGCGGAAAATCCGCTGACCGTCTTCCTGCTTGTTCTCTGCTGTATCGTCACCATGATCCGCTGGTATTTCCAGATCACGGGCGCGATCCTCTTCGGCGCGTCGGTCGTGCGAAAGAACAAGGCGCTCGCGGCGGTCGGGATGGTGTTTGCGGTGAACTTCGTCGTCAACCTCGTGACCTCGATCTTCTCCACGTCGAGTCTGCTCGGATACAGCATCCTGTTTATGGGCGCAGTCGAATATCGCGACTTCAGCCCGAACGCTTGGCTCATCACCCAGATCTGCATCGGCGCGGTCCTCGCGGCGGTGTTCTGGTGGATGAGCGTCCGCATCGCGAAGAAGAGCGTAAACATCGAATAAAACGGCGGAAAACAGAAAGGCCGTACACAGAGATCCTGTCTGCGTACGGTCTTTTTCCGTTGGTTTTGCTTTCTATTCACTGACTGTAATACTATTCTCATTCTAAATGATTGATTGTCAACACACCTCATCCGCCCCTAACGGGGCACCTTCTCCTCGAGGAGAAGGCTTTCTCAATGCAGCAGTTTATTGAAGAAAGCTGTACTCCGATTCAGTTGCATTGTGTGAGGCTTCCCCTTGAGGGGAAGCTGTCAGCCTTACGGCTGACTGATGAGGTGTTTTAGGTTGAGATTAGTATAAGGACACCGCGGAGGTGTTTTTTCGCCATGCCGAGGACGAAGGGGTACGGCAGGCAGGTCCGGTACGCCCACGCATACCAGTATCCCATGACAAAGCGCGCGAGAGCCGCTCCCTCTCCCCGGCTCTCCCGGTCAGAGAGGAGAAGCGCGAGCTCTTCTTCGAGAATCTCCGGACCGAGGATCGGCCGCTGCCAGTCGAGGAGGACGACGCCGTCTCCGGTCGGGACGACGTTCTCGCCTTTGAGATCCCCGTGCAGAAGGACAGCGTCCCCGCACTTTGCCTGTTCCGTCCAGGCGAGAAGCGCGTGCTGCTCTTCCTCTCCCATTCCGGCCTCTCCGATCGTCGGCAGGATCGTGCGGCAGGCATCCGCCCTCTTCTCCGGCGTCGAGAAATCGAAGAAGACCGGAACGCGCCCGTCGTCCAAACGCCCGATGATCCGGCGCAGATCCCGCACGCGCTCCCGGATCGCCTCATCGGAGAGACCGCTCCAGTCCTCGCGCGCTTCTCCAAGGTCAGGCAGGAGCATCCAGTCGCAGCCGCCGCATTCTCCGTCCGCAATGGGCGTGAGAAGGGCGGGATCCCGGACGGCGCGGTAAAACGCCCGCTCGGTGCTCGCCGCGGTGAGCTGGGTCTTGAGGATCACCGAAAAATCGTCCGCCGTGGTGATCCGTTCGACGCGGGACAGCGGCCATTCGTGCAGCACGGCGCGTTCCCGGATCCTCCGGGTCAGGATCCGTTCCACTTCCCCGTCGTCGGGGATCGTCAGAAGTCCGTTCTTCATGCTATTTCCTCCGCCGCTCATCCCATCGCGTGCTCTTCTAGCCACGCCTCGAGATCGTAGTTCTCGCGGAACCAGTCGAGCGTGTAGTCCGGGTTGAGGCCTTCCTCCCAGACGCAGACCACGTCGTCCGTGATCGTGGAGAAGGCGTCCCGCAGACAGGCCGCGAGGTAGGCCGCTTTGAGCTGCATGTGCTCTCCGGCGAAGTATCCGGGCAGTTCGGTTTTCCACTGCATCGCGATGTTCTCGAAGACCCGCGCCATGTCCTCGGTCGGATAGGTCATCGAATACCCGTCGACAAAGTAAATGCCGTCGGGATCCGTGCCCTCCATCCAGTACTGGCCGTTCATGTCGTTGTCATCCCAGTTGTAGGTATTGCCGTTCTCGTCGGTGTAGATGTAGCGGTACTCAAAGTCCGGCGGATTGAGCATGTTCCAGCGGTTGAAGAGCTCGAGCTCGCGGTCCGTTTCCCAGCTGAGATGCGCCGCCGCGTTCTCGAAGACGTGCATGAACTCGTGCGCGACGGTGACGTCGATGCCGCTCTGCTGGATATCGAAGACCGCCAGCTCGATCCCGTTCGTCTCCGTCGTGAACGCGGTCGCGTCGCTGATGGAGTTCCGGTTGCCGAGCTCCGGGATGATGCGCCCGGTCAGGCAGATATCGAGGCTCGAGAAGCACGAGACGACCTCCTGCAGGAAGCCCTCGGGCGTGTGATCGAAGAACTCCTTCAACGTAAGCAGCGTATCGCGGATCAGCTTCTCGTCCGTCTCCGGCAGGACCGCGTAGCCGTACATGTACCGCACAGCGTCGGTCCCGGTGTAGACGGTGACGCCGTATTTCTCATACAGTTCGGTGATGAGTTCTTCGTTCGTCCCGGCGTCGTCGCTCCGCAGCAGCAGATCAAAGCCCGTCGGACCGTTGCTGTCCTCTTCCGCGGCTTCCCAGCGGCAGAACGTCAGGTTGTTCTGGACGTCGTTGTAAAAGAACACATCGCCGCCGTAATCGAGGAATCCGTAGGCATAGCCCCAGACGCCCTCCGGCACCGGGAGGGAGATCGCGTCCACGCGCCTGCCCGTCTCCGGATCATAGCGCAGGACATGGGAAAACCCTTCCCCGCTGTCCGTCACGTAGAGATACTCCGCTCCGTCGATCGAATAACTGAGATAATACGAATCCGGCATCCGGATTGACAGACAGGCTTCCGGTGAGGCGGGATCGTAAATCCGGATCTCGCCCGTCTTGTAGTCGCTCTCGATCAGACGTCCGCCGCAGAGGTTCATCGAATAGGTGCCGCTCCGGAACGGCTGGACGGTCTCGCTTTTAACATCATATATCCCGCTGCAGTAATCGAAAGACTCGGTCGAATAGCACGACACGAGCCAGTGATCCTCGTCAATCACGGCAAAGACGTCGATGTCGTCATAACGTCCGGGCGTCGTGAGCGGGATGTCACGGAACGTGAAAGTTCCGTCCTCCCCGAGATCGGCGCCGGTAAAATCGGTCCCATTGCTCTGAACGGCAAACCGGTTCCCGTCGATCCGCGTGAGACCGTAGATCGATTCCTCCGGGAAGGGAGAGAGGACCAGGGAGCCGAGCCCCTCATCGAGCGTGCACAGCGCATGCCGGCTGTAATCCAGAATAACGGGCGTCCCGTTCATCAGATAGAGCGCATAGCCGTAATACATCTCCTCGCCGGTATCCGCAAAGGCGTATTCCCCGACCGTGATCGTGAGGGTGTCCAGATCGATGAGCGCGAGTTCGATGTCCACCGCACCCTCCCGCGCGCATCCGACGAGAAACTTCCCGTCCTCCAGATTGGAAACGGTTCCCGGGCGGATGGGCAGGTTCAGTGTCCAGAGTCGGTCCCCGATCGGCGTATAGAATTCTTCCTCCGTGTAGATCCGGACATTTTCCGCGAGCACCGGTACGGCCTCCGGCTCCTCGGTTTCCGGCGCCACAGTCTCAGGCGCTTCCGTCTCCACGGTTTCGACCGGATCAGGCAAAGGTTTCGGTTCGATTTTCCGGATGGGGAGTATGCTGCAGCCCGTCATCGCACAGAGCAGGGCCAGCAGCGCCGCCGTTTTTCGGATATTCCGTTTCATTTCCTCACCCCTTCCCCGTTTGACTCTTCGTTCAATGCAGAAAGAACCACGCGAGCACTACGATGCCGATCAGCACGAGAAACACCGGCCCAAATACCAGGAGCGCGGAGAGAATGAGCGCCGGGACGTCGCCCTTTTCGAGCGGGAGGTTGTCATCCTTGTGGAATTCGCGGGCTTTCCGCTCGCCGTCCTCCACCGTCTCCTCCACGCCGGATTCCCAGGTGTCGCTCCGCCAGACGCCTTCCGCTTTTCCGTTCGCCTCGTGGAACGCGCGTGCTTTTTCCTCGGCGGCCTTCAGTTCTTCGATCTGCTCCGGCGTGAGCGAGGGATCGTAGCCCTCTTCCCCGCCTTCTTTTTTTCTCATGTCTTCGAGGTACAGCCGGTTGCTCTCCCGCATCGCCTCGAAGGCTTTGTCTTTTCTCTTGCTCATCGGATCCTCCTGCCGGATCGTTCCGGACGCACTGTCCGGTCAAATGGAAGACGGGGAGACGTTTATGCCGCCTCCCCGCGCGTATTCCGCTTATTTCTGAATGGTCTTGTCCTCGAAGGTTTCGAGCATGTGATGGCAGGCAACGAAGTGATTCGGGCGGACTTCCTTCATCTCGGGCGTGATCTTCGTGCAGATATCCGTGCAGTACTTGCACCGCGTGTGGAACTTGCAGCCCTTCGGCGGATTCACCGGGGACGGAATATCGCCCTCGAGGATGACGAGATCGCGGTCGTCGTCCACGTTGGTCGTCGGGATCGCCGAGAGGAGTGCCTCGGTGTATGGATGCAGCGGGTGGTCGAACATCTCCTGCGATTCGGAGAGCTCCACCATGTTGCCGAGGTACATGACGCCGATCCGGTCGGAGATATACTTCACGACGGAGAGGTCGTGCGTAATGAAGAGATAGGTGAGGTTGTTCTGTTCCTTCAGATCCTGCAGAAGATTGATGATCTGGGACTGGATCGAAACGTCGAGCGCGGAGACCGCCTCGTCGCAGATCACGAACTTCGGGTTTGTGGACAGCGCGCGCGCGATACCGATTCTCTGACGCTGACCGCCGGAGAACTGGTGCGGATAGCGGTGGATGAAGTACGGTGCGAGACCGCACATATCCATAATCTTGAGGACTTCGTCCTTCATGCGCGGGCTGTTCTTGCCGTAGTGACCGTGCGCGACCATGCCCTCGCCGATGATCTGACCGACCGTCATGCGGGGGTTGAGGGAGGAGTACGGGTCCTGGAAGATTAGCTGCATGTCGGAGCGGAGCTCGCGCATTTCCTTCGTGGTGAGACGCGCGAGGTCGATGCCGTCGTCGCGGAATGCTTCGCAGCGCTGGAATTCGGGATCGTCCTGATACTTCGCGCGCATGGCAGCGATTTCCGCATGGGCGGTGTCAAGGTCCTTCTTCAGGGCTTCAATCTCCGCTTCGGCCGCCTTGACCTTATCGGCAGCCGCCGAGACCTTTGCCTCGGTGGCGTCGCCGTTTTCGTTCTGATACCGGATGTCGGCGAGGGTGGTTTCGGCCTTGTTCTTCTTCGCGGTGAGATCGCGCAGCTTCACGGAAAGGTTTTCGAGCTTCATGAAAGCGTCCTGGATGGGCGCGCAGTCGTCGACGGTCATAAAGCCGCCGAAGATGCTTGCAATGTTGTGGAACGCCGCGTCCGCATCGCGCTTTGCCTGACGGAGGACTTCGTTCTTCTCGTTCTGCTCGTCGGCGGAGGCCTTTGCGAACGCCTCTTCGGCTTCCTTTTCCTTCGTCTGCAGCTTCTTCAGCTTTTCCTTGAGCTGCGGGAGCTTTTTGATCGTATCGCGGACATACTGCGGGGCCAGCTCATCGAGCGTGCGGCCGTAGTACATCGTATAGCCGTCGGTCTGGGGATAGAGCTCGAGAAGCGTCCGGCCGAAGGTCGATTTGCCGCATCCGGATTCGCCCACGAGGCCGAGGGTTTCGCCCTCGTAGATATCCACGTCGATGCCGTCGTTCGCCTTGACATACAGTCCCTTCTGCTTGAGGGGGAAGTACTGCTTCAGATTCGTGATCTTGAGAAGGATCTTCTTATTGGATGCCATTCTTCCTCTCCTCCTTGTTGGGATAGAAGCAGCGGATCTCCTGCGTATCGGAGATGCGCGTCATCTTGGGCTCTTCTGCGCGGCACCTGTCCGTGGCATACTTGCAGCGGGGCGCGAACTTGCAGCCCTTCGGAAGATCGAGCGGATGGGGAACGGCGCCGGGAATCGCTTCGAGACGCTGGTTGGCAGGGGTGTCGAGGCGCGGGATGGAGACCATCAGGCCCTCGGTGTAGGGATGCGAGTGTTCGGTCTTCGGATCGAAGAGGACCTTCGCCGGGACACGCTCCACCACCTGTCCGCAGTACATGACGGCGACATAGTCGGCCATCTGGTTGATGACGCCGAGGTCGTGGGTGATGAAGAGGATCGACGTGCCGAATTCCTTCTTTAACTCGTTCATGAGGCGGAGCACCTGCGCCTGGATCGTCACGTCGAGCGCGGTCGTCGGCTCGTCTGCGATCAGGAGCTTCGGACGGCAGGCGAGGGCCATCGCGATCATCACACGCTGCCGCATACCGCCGGAGAGCTGGTGCGGATACTGCTTGACGACAATCTCCGGATTCGGGATCTTGACGTCCCGGAGAATCTCGACGGATTTCTCCGCCGCCTGCTTCTTGTCCATGTTCTGATGGACCATGAAGACCTCGGAAAGCTGTTTCTCGATGGTGAACACCGGGTTGAGCGAGGTCATCGGTTCCTGGAAGATGACGGAGATCTCGTTTCCGCGGACCTCGTACATTTCCTCGCGGGAGATCTTCGTCAGGTCGCGCCCGTCGAAGAGGATCTCGCCGCTGTCGATATAGCCGTTGCCGTCGAGCAGGCGGAGGATGCTCATCGCCGAAACGCTCTTTCCGGAGCCGGACTCGCCGACGATGCCGAGGGTCTCGCCTTCCTTGACGCTGTAGGAGGTGTTGTTGACGGCCTTGACGATGCCGCGCCGGGTGGTGAAGAAGGTATGGAGGTCCTTGACTTCCAAAAGGAATTTCTTTTCGTTGTTCTCTGCCATGATAAACCTCCTTATCTTCCGTTGGCCTTCGGGTCGAGGGCGTCACGCAGGCCGTCGCCGATCAGGTTGATGCAGATGCAGGCGAGGCCGAAGATCGCGCCGACAAAGACCCAGTTCCACCAGTAATTCTGGATGATGATGGAGTTGTTCGCGCCGGTCAGCATATTGCCCCAGGTCGGCGTCGGAAGCGGCACGCCGAATCCGAGGTAGGACAGGGACGATTCGGTCAGCATGGACGTGCCGAACGCGAGCGTGATGGAGACGAGACAGACGGACATGACGTTCGGGATGATATGGCTGAAAATGATCTTCTTTTCCTTGACACCGAGCGCCTTCGCGGCGACGACGTATTCCATCTCGCGCTGCGCGAACATCTGGGCGCGGACAAGACGGCAGAGGCCGGGCCACGACAGGATGCCGAGGATGACCATGATGATGTACATTCTCTGCTCGACCGAGACACGGGTGCCCATGACGGCGGAGAGGATCATCGCGAACGGGATGAAAGGCATGGAGGAGACGACCTCCGCGATGCGCATGACGACCATGTCGACGACGCCGCCGAAATAGCCCGCGATGCCGCCGAGAATGATGCCGATGATCATTTCAATGACGACGGAAAGCGCGCCGATGGTCATTGTCATTTTGCCGCCGTTCACAAGGCGGGCGAAGACGTCGCGCCCGAGGCCGTCGGTCCCGAGCAGGAAGCCCTTCAGGCCCCAGGTGTGGATCGAACCGTCCGTATCCACGGCGTAGTTCTGGAAGGAGCCGACGTAGAGATTTTCGACCTCGCCGATATCCTTGGGAACCTCGATCTGCTTATAGCGGTTGCCGCCCCACGAGACGACGGTGCCGTCTTCGAGCAGCGCGGTGAGGTGATAGCGTCCGCCGGCGACCTCCTTTATGGGCGAGGAGAACGCGGGAACATTGTTTTCCCCTTTGGTCGGCGCGCCCCAGATCACGAGAGAGCCGTCTTCCATGGTCGCGGCGATGGTGTTCGACGTGCCGACGATGGACTTGACGCCGCTCTTGACAGCTTCGGGGATCTTCTGAACGGTAAACTTCGGCGAAAAGCCGCCGATCGAAACGGAACCGTCGTCGAGCAGGATCACGTACGTGAAGTTTGTGACCGCCGCGCTGACGACATGGCCGTCGTAGGTTTCCGCGTCGTAATCGATATCGGCGAGGTTGTCGTTGCCCCATGTGAACACCCTGCCGTCATCCGTCACGACGACGGAGAACTGGTTGGATGCATGGATCTCCTTGATGCCGAACGTGTGCATCCGGTTGTTCGATTCGAGCTCATCCGGGAGAATGGTCTGGCCGAGGCGCTTGTTGCCCCACGCATAAACCGTGCCCCGATCATCGAGCGCGAGCACATGGTCCGCGCCCGCGGCGACCTTGACGATTTTCGCGTTTTTTACTTCCTCGGGGATGTCGGCGAGATCGATGACCTTCGTCAGCTTATGCTTGCCCCAGACGTAAATGTTGCCCTCCTTGTCCGCGCCGACGGAGAAGTTGTTGCCGACCGCGATGTCCGCGACGCCGTTTTTCTCCAGCTCCGCGGGGACCTTTAACATGGAATATCCGGGGGAGACAAAGACGAGAGTGGAGTCCTGTTCGCCGAGGTCAAGGGTGACGAAGTTCGGCGCGATAAAGACGAAGAGAGCGATGAGGATGAAGACGATGAGCGCGGTGACGGCGATCGGCTTCGAGAAGAAGTTCCGCGCGACCACGCGGAGCGGGCTCTGCATCTGTTCCTCGGCGTAGATGTCCAGCTCCTTGTTCGGGAAGAAGAGGCGGCGGACCCAGCGGACGAGGAAGAATTCCTTTTTCCCTGCTGTGCGGGCGGAGCCGTTGTTCTTGTTGTGATCCATTTCTTGCGGCTCCTTTCTTATTTATCGATGCGGACACGCGGGTCGACCAGCGTATAACTCAGGTCGGTGAGAAGCACGCCGATGAGGCTGACGAGGGTGTAGAACATCTGCATGGCAAGCACGAGCTCATAGTCCGTGTTGTTCAGCGCCGAGATGTAGAGCCGTCCGGTTCCGTTGAGGGAAAAGGTATTCTCGATGACGAGCGAACCGCCCGTGAAGACGCCGATCATCCAGCCCATGATGGAGGTGGAGACGGGCAGCAGGGCGTTGCGCCACGCGTGCGAGTAGATGACGACCTTTTCCTTGAGGCCCTTCGCTCTCGCGGTGCGGATGTAGTCCTGGGACAGGGTGTCCATCATGGCGGCGCGGACCGTACGGGTCATGCCGGCGAGGCCGGTGAAGACCAGAACGAGGGTCGGCAGCGCAAGATAGTGCATCCGGTCGAGGAATTCCATCACGCCCGTGTAGGTGGAACCGGGCGTTTTCGCGCCTCCAGTCGGGAACCAGCCGAGAAGCACGGCGAAAATGTAAATGAATAAAATACCAATGAGGAAGGTCGGGAGCGAATAGCCGATGACCGTGAACACCTGTATCCCGCTGTCCATCGCCTTGCGGGCATGGACCGCACAGTAAATGCCGAGCGGGATCGTGATCGCGAGCGTGATGATCGTGGAAATGAGATTGAGGATGATCGAATTCTGCATCGGGACGCCGAGAAGATCGATCACATTCCGCTTATAGCTGATGGAGTAGCCGAAATTCCCCTGAAGCAGCCCGTTGAAAGAGCCGTTTACGTCTTTTGCGAAACCCATCCAGCGGGCGTAACGCACAATGAGCGGGTCGTTGAGACCGAGCTTGGCTCTGAGCTCGTGATACTGCCGGGTCCATTCCTCCGGCTTCAGCGATTTCCGGAGCGGCTCCATCTGCACGAGGGCCGGATCGCTCGGAATCAGGTTGTAGATCATGTACATCATCAGCGACACGACGAAGAACACGATGATGAGGTACACGATGCGCTTCAGGAGATATTTTTTCATATCCCGTCTGCCTCCGTTTGGTGTAAATATGAAAAAGAACCGCACCTGCGCTCCTTGACAGGCGCGGCTGTCCGGCACGATTGGCCGAAAACCGCACGTCCGGGTAAAAAAGATGGCGAAAGGCCAAGAATAATTTTCCCGCTTTCCGATGTGCGCCGGAAGGAGGAAATTATTTTCAGCCTCTTGCCGGAGCATGAGGATGAAAGGGAATCGGAGGGCTTCCCCGTGAGAAGAAGCCCTCCCGACTGCCTGTGAAATTCAGTGCTTATTCAGAAACGGATCCGAATATCAGTCGCCGATGTACTTGGCGTACAGGATCGCCTGAGAGTAGCCCCAGAACGAGTCTTCCTGATAGTTCTTGATGGTGTTCGGATAAACGGTGTGATAGACGTTCGAGTACAGCGGAACCTGCGGGAGGAGCTCGTTGTAACGGGTTACGAACTTCTGCCAGTAGTCGAGGTAGGTCGCGTAATCGCCGCCGTCAACGCCGTAGACCATATCCATGGAGAGTCTGTCGAGTTCTTCGTCGTAGCAGTGCGTGGTGTTGTAGCCTTCCGCGAGGTATTCCTCGTTCGTGGTGAACTCAAAGGCCATGTCATAAGCGGCCGGGAAGTTGGTCGCGAGGTTGAACATGTTGTAGGTCGGGACAGCGTAGTCGCCGCCGAGGCCGTACAGGTCCTGACGATACAGGTAGTTGATGAGTTCCGGGAAGGACATGAGGTTCTGACGGATCTCGACGCCCGCCTGCTTCGTGCCTTCGCCGTTGGCGAGCATGGTTACGAGGAGGTCGGAGATCGGGTTGTCGGTGGAAGAAGCCCAGTTGAGGAGAGCGGGCATCAGGGTGTCGCCGCCGACCGTCTTGCAGAAGGATTCATAGTTGGTGGCTTCAGCCGCGGTGACCTTCTTGTAGCGGAGCTTGCCGGAGCCGTCCACGTAGTCGGAACCGTCTTCGTTGTAAACGAAGCCGGCCTGCTTCAGAAGGGCAACCGCGTCTTCGACGCTGTAGTCATAGGTGTCGAGGGCTGCGATTTCCTTCTTGGAATCCTTGGTCATGGTGAACGCGGAGCCGTACGGGCCGTGAACGACGGTGCCGTAGCCCTGGCAGTAGGTGTTCGCGAATTCGTTTCTGTCGAGGAGGTGTGCGACCGCCTGACGGAATTCCTTGTACTGAGCGGGGCCGAGGTCGCAGGAGAATCCGAAGTAACCGTAGCCGGCTCTGTCATAGGTGCAGAAAGAGGAGTCGATGGTGCCCTTGTCCATGAGGTCATAGATCGCGTTGATCTGGTCGCCGTCGCCGAAACCGGAGTAGATCTGGATGCCGCCGGTGGCGATGGTGTCGACGACGGTTTCGTCATCGGTCTTCACGATGATGATCTTCTGGATGCCGGGCTTCTGGCCTTCGAAGTTGCCGCAGTAGTTCGGGTTGACTTCGAGGGTGATCTGGTTCGCGCTCTTGTCGAAGCTGACCAGGTTGTACGGACCCGCGGTGACGCGGTCGGAGGTGGCGAACGCCGCTGCGTTGAAGTAGTCAGCGGTATTTTCCATCGTGAGCTCGAGACCGTTGTCATTGACGAGGTAAGCGCCGTTGCCGTCGTTGTCGTCCTTGACGTGCCAGCCCGGACCGAACCAGTAATCGAGGTTCACCGCATGCATGGAAGCATACGTGATGTCGAAGTAGTAGGGCAGGTAGGTGTTGCCATCATAACCGGTCTTGAGGATCGTGACGGAGAACGTGTAGGGATCGAGCAGGCGCAGGCCGGGAAGCGTGTTGGTTTCGCCGGTTCTGTAGGTGTTGCCGCCGGGGATCACGTTGTAGCCGGTCACAGCGGTGCCGATGTCAGCGCCGGCCTTGGACAGCGTGAAGAGGGACCACGCGAGGAAGTTCTCGGCCGTGATCGGGTCGCCGTTGTTGAACACGAGGTCCTTCTTGATGGTGATGGTGTAGGTCACATTGCCTTCCTCATCTTCGGTTCTCTCGTGCTTGTCGACGACGGACTTGTTGAAGACGTAGTCGCCGTGCTGGTTGGACTGAACGGTGAAGCAGTCGTCCGTCAGCTGCACGACGTCAGCGTCCGTGGCGTTGTTGGAGCCGAACACCGCGTGCGTCCAGTCTCCGTTCGCTTCGGTACTGTTACCGATAACGACCTGGCCGGCGGGCTTGGAGCTTCCGCATCCGGTGAGCGCCAGCGCGGAGAGCATGAGAACAGCCAGCACGAAGCTGATTATTCTACTGTGCAGTTTCATGGTTTTTTCATCCTCCATAGATTTTTTGGACCGTCCGGTTTCCGTCCCGCTTTCCGCGAACACGGGAGGGGCGGTCCGACACGGTGTATTTTCAAAAGCGCATCCGCACATTGACGCGCCTTCAAACAAATGGGAAAACGACCGATCCCCCTCCGGGTACGGAGAGGGCGGCATGTATATAATATGGTAAGTGTATTATAGCAAGAAATCCACCGGAAGTCAATATAAAATTCGAGATATTTTCACGGAGGATGAAATTTCGTCACCCGGACGTCACATTCGGGCGTATAGGCATTGGAAAATGAACATATTGACGGAAGCGCGGCGACCGGAGGAGGGTCAGTGCAGGGCCTGCTCGTATTGCGCACCGCTCGTGCGGATCCGGTAACAGCTGACTTCGTTTGTCAGCCGTGCGGGCAAAAAGAAAGAAAAGTTCGGAAAAGCCGGGTGGTTTTTCGTGTAAAACGGGGATTCGGGCAAAAATGAGCCGGAGTGCTTGACAAGATGCGCCGCGCGTGGTACAATATGCATGTTGATGCAAGAGATAGAGGCGCGCCGCGCCAAGAGTACCGCGGAATACGGCTGACCGAGCCGCGCGGGAAAGGGACCGGCGCCGAAGCGGACGCATCCCGCGGTCGGGGCGTTTCGCTGGCACGACGGAGAACATCCGCCCTGCTGTCGCACGGATCCCCGCCGGATCCTGCGGAGGGCTATCGGCATCCCGAGGGGTGAGATAGCGGCGTCCGCTGTCTCTTTTTTATTCCCGCAATTCACGGAGGTTCACGCACATGAAGAATACCGTCTTCACCGGAGCAGGCACCGCGCTCATCACCCCCCTCACGAAGGACGGGGTGGACTATGGCACCTTCGCCGATCTCATCGAATGGCAGATCGCCGAGGGGATCGACGCCCTCGTCATCGCCGGGACCACGGGCGAGGGTTCGACCCTCTCCGACGAGGAACACCGGGCCGTCCTCAAATTCGCGGCGGAACAGATCCGCGGACGCGTCCCCGTCGTCGCCGGCACCGGCTCGAACGACACCGCCTATGCGATCGATCTGACGAAATACGCCTGCGAAGTCGGCTGCGACGCCATGCTCCTCGTCACGCCGTATTACAACAAGGCGACCCAGGGGGGACTCGTCGCCTCCTTCACCGCGATCGCCGACGCCTCGACAAAGCCCTGCATCCTCTACAACGTCCCCTCCCGGACCGGATGCAATCTCCTGCCGCCCGCCCTCTCCGTCCTCGCCGATCACCCGAACATCGTCGGCGTCAAGGAGGCGAGCGGGAACATCTCCCAGATCGCCGAAGAAGCCGCGCTCTGTGGGGACCGGATCGACTTCTATTCCGGCAACGACGACCAGATCGTCCCGATCCTCTCCCTCGGCGGCATGGGCGTGATCTCCGTCCTCTCGAATCTCCTCCCGAAGGAGACGTCCCGCATGTGCCATCTCTATCTCGACGGCGACGTGAAAGCCGCGCGCGATATGCAGCTCAAGTATCTCCCGCTCGTGAACGCGCTCTTCTGCGAGGTCAACCCGATCCCCGTCAAGGCCGCGATGAGCCGGATGGGATTCGGCGAGAATTATGTCCGGCTTCCGCTCACCCCGATGGAAGAGGCGCACGAAGAAAAGCTCGTCGCTCTGATGCGGGACGCGGGCATCGCCGTGTGAGGTGGACCGGATGAAAATTCTCGTGAGCGGTCTCGGCGGACACATGGGCGCGGAAGTCGCGCGCCTGGCGGAAGCCGGATACCGCGGGACCTCCCTCCTCGGCGGGATCGATCCCTTTGCCGAAAACGCGTCCGTCCCCTGTGCGAAATCCTTTGACGAAGCACAGACCCTCTTCGCCGCGGATCTCGGGGATAAACCCTGCGTCGTCGATTTCAGCCACCACAGCGCCACCCCTGCCCTGCTCGCCTTCGCCGTGAAATACGGTCTCCCCGTCGTCCTCGCCACCACCGGCCAGACGGAGGAGGAGCTTGCCGCGATCCCCGAAGCAGCGGAAAAGATCCCGCTCTTTTGCTCGGCGAACATGTCCGTCGGCATCGCGCTCCTCGTCGAGCTCGCGAAACAGACGGCGGCGGCGTTCCCGGACGCGGAGATCGAGATCGTCGAAAAGCACCACGACCGCAAAGTCGACGCGCCGAGCGGGACCGCCCTGATGCTGGCCGAAGCCATCCGCGAAGTCCGGCCTCAGGCGACCTTCCACCCCGGACGCGCCGGTTACGGCAAGCGCACCCCGGACGAGATCGGCATCCACGCGATCCGCATGGGAAACATCGTCGGCGAGCATGAAATCCTCGTCGGCACCCAGAACCAGACGATCACCCTCAAGCACGAGGCCCACAGCCGCGCCCTCTTCGCGGAAGGAGCCCTCGCCGCGGCGGCCTTCCTCGACGGAAAACCCGCGGGCCTTTACGATATGAACCGCATGATCCACGACCGGTGAACCCGGAGAAAGAAGAACAGCATGAAAATCGCCATTTACGGCTACGGCAATCTCGGACGCGGCGTGGAGTGCGCCGTCACGGCAGCCCCGGACGCCTCCCTCGTCGGCATCTTTACCCGCCGCGAACCCGCCTCCGTCCATCCGCACACCGCCGTCCCGGTCCTCCCGGCCGACAGCATCCTTCAATATAAAGAGGCCATCGATATCCTCATCATCTGCGGCGGCAGCGCGACCGATCTGCCCGGGATGACTCCCGCGCTCGCGAAGGACTTCAACGTCGTCGACAGCTTCGACACCCACGCCTCCATCCCGGATCACTTCGCGAAGGTCGACGAAGCCGCGGCGTCCGGCGGTCACATCGCCCTCATCTCCGCAGGCTGGGATCCCGGCATGTTCTCGCTGAACCGCCTCTATGCCTCCTCGATCCTCCCGGACGGCGCGGATTACACTTTCTGGGGCCGCGGCGTGAGTCAGGGCCATTCCGACGCCATCCGCCGCATCGACGGGGTGAAGGATGCCCGGCAGTACACCGTTCCCGTTCCCGAGGCCCTCGCCAGGGTGCGCGCCGGGGAGAATCCCACGCTCACCGTCCGCGAAAAGCACACCCGCGAATGCTGGGTCGTCGCGGAGGAAGGCGCGGACCGCGAACGCATCGAGCGTGAGATCAAGACCATGCCGCACTACTTCGACGAATACGACACGACCGTGAACTTCATCACGGAAGAGGAGCTTCTCCGCGATCACCGCGGCATCCCGCACGGCGGCAGCGTCATCCGCACCGGCAAGACCGGCTGGGACGGCGAAAACAAGCACGTCATCGAATACTCGCTGAAGCTCGACTCCAACCCGGAATTCACGGCGTCCGTCCTCGTCGCCTTCGCCCGCGCGATGTATAAAATGCACGCCCGCGGCATCACGGGGTGCAAGACGGTCTTCGACGTCGCCCCCGCCGACCTCTCTCCACTCTCCCCGAAAGAGCTCCGCGCGAAGATGCTCTGAGCGAACTGCAGACACCCGAAATCCATATCCGAAATCGGCCGCTGCGCCGATTTCCGTTTTTCATGTTGCACTTTTCCGCGGATTGTGCTATAATGCTCTCATCCAATATAAAACCACTTTGTTTCACTGACAGGAGGAATCCCCCACATGGCTGGCATCGGCACCAAATGCGTACAGGCCGGATACACGCCGAAGAACGGCGAACCCCGGCAGATCCCGATCATCGAAAGCACGACATTCAAATATGACACCGGCGACGCGATGGGCGCGCTCTTCGACCTCGAGGCGAGCGGCTATTTCTATTCCCGTCTCCAGAACCCCACCTGCGACGCCGTCGCCGCGAAAATCGCCGCGCTCGAAGGCGGTACCGCCGCAATGCTGACCTCTTCGGGACAGGCGGCGAGCTTTCTCGCGATGTTCAATCTCTGCTCCGCGGGAGATCACGTCGTATCCTCGAGTGCGATCTACGGTGGCACGTACAATCTGCTGGCCGTCACCATGAAGCGGATGGGGATTTCTTCGACCTTCGTCTCCCCCGACTGCACCGAGGAGGAGCTCGAAGCGGCCTTCACGCCGGAAACCAAGCTCGTCTTCGGCGAAACCGTCGCCAACCCCGCCCTGAACGTGCTCGACATCGAGAAGTTCGCCCGCGCGGCGCACCGTCACGGCGTCCCGCTGATCGTCGACAACACCTTCCCCACCCCGGTGAACTGCCGTCCCATGGAATGGGGCGCGGACATCGTCACCCACTCCACGACGAAATACATGGACGGTCACGGCTCGGCGGTCGGCGGCGCGATCATCGATTCCGGCAAGTTCGACTGGATGGCGCACGCGGATAAATTCCCCGGCCTCTGCACGCCCGACGAGAGCTATCACGGCATCACCTACGCGGAGAAATTCGGTCAGGGCGGCGCGTTCATCACCAAGGCCACGGCGCAGCTCATGCGCGACCTCGGCGTGACGCCCTCCCCGATGAGCGCGTATCTGCTCAATCTCGGCCTCGAAAGCCTGCATGTCCGGATGGCGCGCCACTGTGCCTCCGCGCAGAAGGTCGCCGAATTCCTCGCAGCGAACGACGCGATCGCTTGGGTCAACTACCCCGGTCTTCCCTCCTCGAAGGATCACGCGCTCGCCGTGAAATACATGCCGAACGGGACCTGCGGCGTCATCAGCTTCGGCGTCCGGGGCGGCCGTGCTGCGGCGGGGCGGTTCATGGAAGCCCTGCGCCTCATCGCCATCGAGACCCATGTCGCCGACGCGCGCTCCTGCTGCCTGCATCCCGCGACCACGACGCACCGTCAGATGAATGACGACGAACTGCTCGCCGCGGGCGTCTCTGCCGATCTGGTCCGTCTCTCCGTGGGCCTCGAGGACGCCGACGACCTCATCGCCGACATCTCCGCCGCCCTCGCCGCTGCCGCGAAATAACGCCTGTCATCCGCTGCCATCATCCCGTCCATACCGGAGGTACTCCCATGCCCATCAAGATTCCGAACGATCTTCCCGCCGTCCAGACCCTCGCGGACGAAAACATTTTCGCCATGACGGAGAAGCGCGCCATCACGCAGGATATCCGCCCGCTGCACATCCTCCTGCTCAACCTCATGCCGAAGAAGATCGAAACGGAGACCCAGCTCTGCCGCGTCCTCGGGAACACGCCCCTGCAGATCGAACTGACGCTCATCCGCACCGCTTCGCATGTGGCGGCGAACACCGCGATGGATCACCTGCTCGCATTCTACAAGACCTTCGACGACGTGAAGGACGAGAACTTCGACGGGCTCATCATCACGGGCGCGCCGGTGGAGCATCTCGCTTTCGAGGAGGTCGACTACTGGGAGGAGCTCTGCCGGATCATGCAGTGGAGCGAGGAGCATGTCCACTCCGTCATGCACATCTGCTGGGGCGCGCAGGCCGGGCTGTACTATCACTACGGTATCGGCAAGGAGCCGCTTCCGGAAAAGCTCTTCGGCGTATTCCCGCACCGGGCGGACTATCCGCGCTCCATGCTCCTGCGCGGCTTCGACGACGTCTTCTACGTCCCGCACTCCCGCCACACGACGGTGAGCCGCGCCGCGATCGAGGCGTGTCCGGATCTGAGAATTCTCGCGTCCTCCGAGAAGGCGGGCGTTCACGTCGTGTACGCGCAGAAGAAACGGCAGTTCTTCGTCATGGGCCACGCGGAGTACGATCCGATGACCCTCGATGCGGAATACCGCCGGGATGTCTCGGCAGGTCTCCCGATCCATGTGCCGGAGAATTACTACGAGGACAACGATCCTTCAAAACCTCCGATCGTGAACTGGCGCGCGCACGGGAATCTCCTCTACACGAACTGGCTGAACTATTTCGTCTACCAGTCGACGCCGTACGATCTCAAAAAAGTACCCGAGCATCGCGGCGGGGATGAAGAATAGTTCCGGAATTTGAATTTACCCCCTTGTTTTCCCGTATATTTGCAAATTATTCACGGATGCGAAACAATCGGGTGCTATAATCGAATTTGTACATGGGTTCCGATTTCCGTACAGACAGAGACCGGGACCCGTGTTATCACGTAGGAGGATACCATCCGCATCGTCATGGCTATGTTTGAGAAGCTGACGGAGGTCAGCGAAGCATTCCGTCTCCCGGGCGAGTTTTACGCCTTTGAAACCATCAAGAACGGCAATATCAATTCGACCTATAAGGTCACCTACCGCGAATCGAACGGACGGCTGAAGTCCTATATCGTACAGAAGATCAACACGAACGTCTTCAAGAACCCGGAAGAGATCATGGAGAACATCGACCGGGTCACGACCCACATCCGGGAACACTATCCGCACGAGGTATCCCTGCACTTCCATCACACGGCGGAGGGAAAGAACTACCTCTATGACGAGGACGATTCGTTCTGGCGCGTGATGAACTATGTGGATTCCATCACGTACAACACCTGCGACGACCTGTCCGTGATCTCCGCGACGGGTGAGGCATTCGGGCATTTTCAGAATCAGCTTTCGGATTTCGACGGCTCCGTGCTTCATGAGACCATCCCGGACTTCCACAACACGCACAAGCGCCTCGACAAACTTTTCGACGACGTAGCCGCGAACAAGTTCGGCCGGAACGACGAAGCCGCCGAGGAGATCGAGACGATCTCTTCCTTCCGCTTCAAGGCCGGGCGGCTCAGCGAACGCTATGCGAACGGCGATTTCCCGGTCCGCGTGACGCACAACGACACTAAGTCGAACAACGTCCTCTTCGACCGCTTCACGAAGCGTCCGCTCGTGGTGATCGACCTTGATACGGTCATGCCCGGCATGGCGATGTACGATTTCGGCGACGCGGTGCGGTTCATCTGCAACACGGCAGCCGAGGACGAACCGGATCTGCGCAGGGTGTATTTCGACACCTCGAAGTTCCGCGCGTTCTGCCACGGCTATCTGAGCGAAGTCAAGAGCTCGCTGACGAAGGACGAGATCGATTCGCTCGTGACGGCAGCGTTCTCCATCACGGTGGAGCTCGCGTCCCGCTTCCTCGACGACTACCTGACGGGAGACACCTATTTCAAGGTCAACTATCCGGGACACAACCTGATCCGGACCCGCTGCCAGCTTCAGCTCGCGAAGGACATCCTGCGCAAGAAGGATGAGCTCGAATGGATCGTGAGCGAGAGCATCGAGGGATAACAGCAAAAGGAGCTGTCGCATCTGTGACGGCTCCTTTTTTGCATCTTGCAGAGCGATGACCGCTTCACCCTCCACCGCTTCGCGGTCCCCCTCCCTCAAGAGGGAGGATTTTGTTTTTTGCTCCCTCATCCGAGGGAGCCGAGGCATGGAAGCATTCTTTCCTGTGTCTTCGCCGAAGAATCCGATGTTCGCCTCGTTTGTTTCCTGAGAACATGAACAAATAGGCCCTTTTTATTTCCCTCCCTGTGATGCGCTCTTCTCGAACGCCAGAATGTCCCGGCAGAGATCGGCGGCTTCGCGGGAGCATCCCCGCGCTTCGAGTTCGCCGAGTTTGTCCTCAAGCTGGGTCATGCCCGTCTTCGTCCCCTTCGCGATCATGTCGGCGATGTGGCCAGGCGTCGGATCCATCATCGTGTTCATCGCGATCCCGCCGCGCGTCATCGCCCGTTTGAAGAGCGACGGCTCCTGCGGCTTGACCGATCTGCGCTTCAACAGCTTCGTCGTGCGGTCCGTGAAATCCGCGTACTGCTCGAGCTGCGCCGTCACCGTCGACATCAGGCTGTGATCCCGGATCTTCGGCACCACCGCCGCGAGGCTTTCGCTCCCCATCTTCACGTTCCGGTACATCTCCGCGAGCAGTTCGACCGTCGCTGCATCGCTGGCATTGTAGTGATCCATGTGCAATCCTCCGTTTTTCCTTTCGGGATGTTCAGAGGATTCCCGGATCGGCGTACAATTATACGAAAACCGCACGGTTTTTCTCCGTGCGGCCGTTTTTCACTTGGATTCGTTCTTTCCGATCCGAAACAGACGCTTCAGAAACGGAACGCAGAGCCTGGGACTCTTCCAGATCACGACCTTCATGGCACACCTCCCGATCCCTATATGGCTTCGTTCGTTCCATGATATGCCCGCATCCCGGAAAGGTTCTCCCTTCACCGCCGGCTCGTGATGAGAAACGCCTCACCCTCGACAAAAACCTCTGCTTCTCCGTCCGCCACCTCGTTCGAGACGCCGAAGGACGGATAGGCGCGGTCGAGCTTCACCCTCTCAAGGGGATACTTTGCCCCGCGGATCGTCGCGAAGCACGTCCCCGCCGTGATGAGCGAGAAGTATCCACCCTCGTCCGGGATCGCTGCCCCTTCATCCCGGAGCACGCGGACCGTGTTGTCCCCGTCGGTGAGCACTGCGCACAGTCCCCGGTCCCGGAGCGCGGCGAGCAGGAAGAGGTTGGAGAGCTCGTGATCCAGCCGTCCGCCCGTTCCGCCGACGATCAGGAGATCGCGGAAGCCGTGCGCCTCGGCGTAATCCGCCGCGAGGACCGTGTCCGTCACGTCCTTCTCCGCCGGGACCCGGATCACTTCGATCTTCTCCGGCAAGGGATCCGTATAGGAATCGAAATCCCCCATGACGATGTCCGGTCGGACGCTCAGCGCTTCGGCGGTTTTGAGACCGCTGTCCGCCGCGATCACGATCCCGGGATGATGCGGAAGCCGGTCCCGTACTGCCTCGATATGGCAGTATCCGCCCGTGAAGATCAGCGCGATCCCTCGATCTGACGTCGTTTCCATTCCGGCACGCTCCTTTGCTCTTCATAAATCCGCACATAACTCTCGTGACGGCTCGGGGCGATCCCGCCGGCGTCGCGCTTGGCGATCACGGCGCACCCTTCTTCCCGGAGATGGGTGCATTTCGTGTACCGGCACTTCCCGAGGCAGTCCTCGAATTCCCGGAAAGACGACGCGAGCTCGTCATAGGGGAAGAAATCGAACCGCGTGAAATCGAGCATCGAGAAGCCCGGCGTGTCGGCGATCCAGAAAATCCCGCCGTCCATGTCCATCGGCCAGAGTTCGACGTGCCGAGTCGTGTGGCGTCCGCGCTCCGTCTTCCGGCTGACGCTTCCGGTCTCCAGCCGCAGATCCGGGAAGAGTGCGGTCATCAAGGTGGACTTCCCCGCCCCGGACGCGCCGGCAAACGCCCCGCTCACATGACCCCCTTCGGGTGCGTCGAGCGCGCGTTCGCGGATGTATGCCCGCAGCGCATCCACGCCCTCTCCCCGTGCGGCGGAGAGCGGAAACACCCTGTATCCCGCCGTCCCGTAAATGCGCGAGATCTCCGCCGTCTTTTCGGGATCGAGGTCCGCCTTGTTCACGACGATGACCGTCTCGATCCCGTAGTTCTCCGCGATCACCGTCAGCTTGTCCGCCGTCAGAAGGTCCGGCTCCGGGGAAGCGCACGGAATCACGGCGAAGAGGATGTCGAGATTGGCGACCGGCGGGCGGATCAAAAGACTGCGCCGCTCTTCCACCGTGTCGATCACGTAGTCCACGTCGACCCCGCGGTCCTTTTTCTCCGTCCGCTTCATCCGGCTCCCCCGGCCGTGCGCCTCTTCCACTAAGATCAGCGGCTCTTTGCGGTCCTCATCGTCGGCGAGTTCCACCCGCACGTCATCCCCGACCGTCGGGGAGAGCTTTTTCTGCCGGAGGATCCCCCGGGCGCGGCAGAGGATCTCCTCCTCCGGCCGTTCAGTTAGACGCACGCCGTAGAGGCCGCCCACGCCGCGGGTGACGATCCCGCGCATGATATCCTTCATAAGATGCAAGAGCGGGGAGGACCCATGTGAGATTCTCCCCGCTTTCCTTTCGTATTGGTTTCCGATCGATGCCGACGCTTACGGCTCATAGCCGGAGCCGTAGAAATCGTCGCCCACGAAGATCCAGCCGCCGGAGCTTCCCGAGCCGGAATCGTACCAGTCGCTGCCGCCCGAGGTGTCCTCCCCGGTGTCGCCGGACCACACGTAACCGCCCGCGCCGCTGTTCCCGGTTCCGGAACTGTCGTCCGTACCGGTCCACGCCGTATCGCCGCCCGAAACAGGTTCCGGCTCGGGCGTGACGAGCTGATCGGTCGTTCCGGTCCCCGCATTCCAGTCGGAGACACCGCCGTCCCAGGTCGTCCCGCCGCCGTTCCAGTTGTCCCACGAGGATCCGGTATCGGTCGACGTGCCCGTATTCCCCGCCGACGCGGTATCGGTACCGCCCTCGGGTTCGTCGGTCTTGTCTTCCTTCTCTTCGTCATTCGAGAGGAGGAGCTTGTCGTTCGACCAGGTGTAATCGCTCTTCTCGGGGATGCGCGTACCGTCGCCGGTATAGTAGGAGCCGCCGGAGATGGTCAGTTCGAGTCCGTCAAATTCCGCGACGGACTGCCACGGCTCGACACTCTGCTTCATCACCGTTCCGACGGGCGCCGACCACGACTGCGCGTAGATCACGCGGCTGACGGTCACGCGGTTCTGCTTGGCGAGGATATACGCCTCCGCCTCCGAATGACCGATGAAATCGGGTACGACGGTCTTTGTCTCCTCGCTGCCGTTGCTGACATAGACGGTCACGATCTGGTTCTCTTTCAGAACGGATCCGACCTCGGGAGACGTGCCGATCACGTAGCCGACTTCAAAGACGGAATTCTCGACTTTCTCCGTCCGCACGCGCAGACCGAGCTTGCGCAGTTCCGCTTCGACGAGACGGTAGTCGCGCACGGAATAGTCCGCGAGCGTGACCGTTTTCTCCCCCTGCGAAACCGTGAGCGTCAGTTCGCATTTCTGCTTGCCGGGGAGGATCTTGCGGACCTCGCCGGGTTCCGGTTCCTGCTCGATGATGACATTCTCGGCAGCCTTGTCGTTGTACTGGTAGACCACCTTGTAGTCATAGCTGTCGCCGTTCTTCTTCAGCCAGTCCTCAAGCCGCTCGTCGTAGATATGCCCGACAAACTCGTCGACCGTCAGCATGCGGTAGTTGTTCATCGAGCTGTTGAAGAAGATCTTGTTGACGAGGTAATATGCCGCGATGCCAGCCGTGATGAGGAAGGCCAGCGTCACGCCCATGATGATCGGGAACATGGCGCGGCTCGACTTCTTGGTGACGGTCTTGACGGGCGCGGACTTCGTCGTCTTCTTCTGCTGCTTGGTGTCCTTGAAAATGATCTTCGGGTTTTCGCGCAGCTTCACGAGCTGTCCGAGCATCTCCTCCGCGCTCTGATAGCGCTCGGCGGGATCCTTCTCCATCGCCTTGAGGATGATCTGCTCGAGCCCCTGCGGGATATGCGGATTGATCTCGCGCGGTGCGGTAGGTTCCTCGTTCACCTGCATAAGCGCGATGGAAACCGGCGTGTCGCCCGTGAAGGGGAGCTGTCCGGTCGCCATCTCATACATCATGACGCCGAGGGAATAGATGTCGCTCCGTCCGTCGATCTCACCGCCCGTAACCTGCTCGGGGCTGATATAATAAACCGTGCCGATCGCCTTGTCGGTGACGGTGACGGTCTCCGCGTTCGGGCGCTTGGCAATGCCGAAGTCCATGACCTTGATAACGCCGTTTTTGAGGAGCATGATGTTCTGGGGCTTGATGTCCCGGTGCACGATCCCCTTCTTGTGCGCGTGGTCGAGGGCGCGGAGAATCTGGGTGGTGTAGCTGATGATTTCGCGCAGATTCAGCACTTCGCGGTGCTGCATGTAGTTCTTCAGGGTGATGCCCTCGACGAACTCCATGACGATATATTTGATATTCTCCCGCACGCTGACATCGTATATGCTGGTGCAGTTCGGGTGCGAGAGCATGGCGACGGTCTTCGATTCGTTGATGAACCGTCTTACGGACTCCGCGTCGTCGGCAACCTCGTCCTTCAGGATCTTGACGGCCACGGTGCGCCGCATGAGGAGGTCGGTCGCCTTGAAGACGATCGCCATCCCGCCGACGCCGATGACCTTTTCGATCCGGTACCGGTTGTCGAAGACAAGTCCGACATATTTTTCATATACTTCCATCATAGCGATGCGCTCCGATCCCTCATGTTCATACGGACAGGACGACGGCCGTGACATTGTCGGTCCCACCCCGTTCGTTTGCGAGACCGATGAGACGCTCGCATGCTTTTTCGGCGGATTCCGCGGACATCATGACCGGGAGTTCCGGCCACGGAGATGCCTCGCAGACGATCTGTCGGATCTCTTCCGGCTCCACGTGGTTGGTCAAGCCGTCCGAGCAGAGGATGAATACCGAGCCCGGCGCCGCGGTTTCTTCAAAGAAATCGGGATCGACCGTTTTGTTCGTACCGACGCAGCGGGTGATGATGTTCCGGTTGCGGCTCGTCTTGGCCTGTTCCGCGGTGATTCGGCCGGAATCCACCCATTCCTGCACGACGGAATGGTCGTGGGAGATCTGACGCACGCCGGACGCATCCGCCAGATAGAGGCGGGAATCCCCGACGTTGACAGCCCAGACGCGCTGACCGAGTAGGAGCAGTCCGACAAGTGTCGTGCCCATGCCCTCGAGCGCGGGATCGTCCTGCGCCATACGGAAGACTGCGCGGTTCGCCTCTGTCACGGCTTCGGACAAAAGATCAACGATGTCCTCACCGGGGAGTCCGAAGAACGAAGGATTCTTTCGCTCCGCCTCGTCCATGACCGCCGCAAATGCGCGCACGGCCACGGCAGACGCGGTATCTCCCCCGTTTGCGCCGCCCATGCCGTCACAGACAAGCGCATACAGGACATCCTGCGCGTATTTGTGAATAATGAAATTGTCCTGATTGGCAGAGCGTCTTCTTCCTACGTCAGTCTTACCGTAAAAGTACATGTGACATCTCCTCGATCTTCCCTGATCGCTCAGGGTCCGTTTCTCGGACAGGCGTCGGAGCGGCCGGTTCCGCATTTCCGTTCCGGAAGGTGCGGATATGAGCCGCGGGCATACTGGTATCTAATATATTATACGACAAAGATATTGCCAGTTCTTTCGGATTTCTTGAATTCTCTTCGGTGATCGCGTGAAAAGGGGATGAATATTTGGAAACTCAGAGGGAAAACACCCGTCCCCCGCC
The DNA here is from genome assembly GCA_017550315.1 of Clostridia bacterium. Classification (GTDB taxonomy): domain Bacteria; phylum Bacillota; class Clostridia; order Oscillospirales; family CAG-272; genus UMGS1696. The sequence goes on along the minus strand of JAFZPN010000041.1, from coordinate 21,061 downwards.
GCCCTGTTTTGGGCATTACGGAGACAGTTCCTCTCCCTGCTCTCCTTCTGTCTTCTGACGGCTCAGCCGCAGCTGTCCGCACGAGGCGTTGATGTCGGACCCGAGACGCCGCCGGATCGTCGCGTTGACGCCGCGGGATATGAGCTCGTTCATGAAGGCGTCCGCGCGGGCCCTCTGCGGGGTGGCAAGGCCTGTCTCCTTGACCTCGTTGAGCAGGATCAGGTTGACGTGGCAGGGAGCGCGCATGCCTTTCTTCAAAACGTTCGCGAGGCGCGCGGCATCCTCCCGGCTGTCGTTCTTCCCAGCGATGAGCGTGTATTCAAACGACACGCGGCGTCCGGTCTTCTCGAAATAGGCGCGGCAGGCTTCGAGCAGCTCGGCGATGGGATACCGCCGGTTGACGGGCATCAACGCGCTGCGGGTCTCGTCGTCCGAGGCGTGGAGGGAGACCGATAGGGTCACGGGGAGCCCTTCGCCGGCGAGGTCGTAGATGCGCGGGACGAGGCCGCAGGTGGAGAGCGAGATGTGCCGCAGCCCGATCCCCATGCCCCGCTCATCGGAGACGAGGCGCAGGAAACGCACGACGTTGTCGTAGTTGTCGAGCGGCTCGCCGATGCCCATGAGAACGATCCCGTCGACGCGCTCGCCCGTATCATACGCGGTGACGGCGGCCTGCCCGAGGATCTCGGAGGCGGTGAGGTTGCGTGCCCGTCCGTTCAGAGTCGACGCGCAGAACCGGCAGCCCATCGCGCATCCGGCCTGGGAGGACACGCAGAGGGAGGTCCCGTGCTCGTAGTGCATGAACACCGATTCGACGCACTCGCCGTCGGTCATGCGGTAGAGATACTTCACGGTCCCGTCAATCGCGGACACGAGTTTGCGCTCGATCGCGGGCCGGCGGTATTCCCCCGCTTCTGCCAGTTTTTCGCGGAAGGCGGCGGGCAGATTGGTCATGCCGGAGAGCGGTGCGCCCTTCGCCATCCAGGAGAAGAGCTGAGAGGCCCGGTAGGGCTTTTCCCCGAGGGAAGAGACAAAGGCACTGAGCTCTTCAACCGTCATCGACATGAAGTCGGGGCGGGACGCATCGGTTTGCCGGTTCATGACTCCGCCCTCCTTCTCATTTTCGCCATGAAAAATCCGTCGCAGCCGTCGCGGTGCGGCCAGAACACGCGGGTCTCGCCCGCTTCAAACGCCGGATGAGAGGCGAGGAAAGCCTTGACCGTCTCCTCGTTCTCCGCGCGGTTCAGGGTGCAGGTCGAATAGACGAGCACGCCGCCGGGCTTGACATACCGGGAAGCGCCGCGGAGGATCTCCCGCTGGATCTCGGGCAGCCGCTCGAAGGCCGCCGGATCCTTGTAGCGGATGTCCGGCTTCTTCGCGATGACACCAAGCCCGGAGCACGGCGCGTCACAGAGCACCCTGTCCGCGGAATCGATGAGCGCGGGATCGGGATCGCGCGCGTCCCGTGCTGAGACGCGGATCGCACTCAGTCCGAGCTTCGCCGCGCCTTTTTCGATGAGGGAGAGCTTGTTCGCGTGCAGATCGAAGGCAAGGACTTCGCCTTCGTTCCCCATGTCGAGCGCCATCGAGAAGCTCTTGCCGCCGGGGCATGCGCAAGTGTCGATCACCCGCTCGCCGGGCAATGCGCCGACCGCCGCCGAGACGATCCGCGACGCCTCGTCCTGCACGAACCAGAGCCCTTCGTCGAGCCCCGCCCGTGCCTCCGGTGTCAGAGAATCGAGGAGGACGAGATCCGGCGCGATCTGTGAGAGCTCCCCGCCCGTCCGCGCTGCCGCCTCTTCCGCACTCAGGCGCAGGGTGTTGACGCGCAGGCCCACGTGCGGCTCGCGGTTCAGCGCTTCGAACAGTTCGCCGAGCTCTTCGGGATCGTCGAGCGCGTCCCGGTAGATCGCGGCAAGCGGTTCCGGGATCGAATACTTCACGGAATAATAGGACAGTCCGTCGCCGCCCTCAGGCCAGTCGATGTGCTTGTCCGCCCGCAGGAATGCGCGCAGCACGGCGTTCACGTATCCGCTCTTCGCGCGCGGGACGAGGTTCACCGATTCGTCGACTGCCGCATGCTCCGGAATCCGATCCATAAAGAAGAGCTGGTAGATCCCCATCCGCAGCGCGCACCGGACCTCGGGATCGAGTTCCGCGGCTCCCCGGGTAGAATACCGGTCGATGATCCAGTCCAGCGTGATCCGCCGCTCGGTCACGCCGTAGACGAGGCGGGTATACAGCGCGCGGTCCGCGGGGGCAAGTTCCGCCGTCCTCAGCCGCGCGTCGACTTCGAGGTTGGAATAGCGTCCGTCCCGCTCCAGCGCGAGGAGCGAGGCCAGAGCAAGGGACCGGGCCGACTGCGGCTTCTCCGGCCGAGAGGCATGGTTCTTCACCGGCGTCTTCCCCGATTCGCGATGGACAAGAGGCGCAGGAAGTTGCCGATCGCCGTTGCCAGCGCCGCCACATAGGTCAGGGCCGCAGCCGTCAGCACTTGCTTCGCCGCCTTCACCGATTCCTCGGACAAGCCGGAGGAGGAGAGACAGTCGAGCGCGCGGCGGCTTGCGTTGAGCTCCACCGGAAGGGTCACGAGCTGAAAGAGCACCGCCAGCCCGAAGAACGCGACGCCCACGTAGATCAGCGGCTGGAAGGAGAGCAGAAGGCCGATCAGCACGAGGGGAAACGCCAGATTCGAGCCGATGTTCGTCACCGGGATGATCGACGCCCGGATGCGGATCGGGAGGTATCCGGACGCGTACTGGGCCGCGTGTCCCGCCTCATGCGCCGCGACGCCGACCGCCGCAGCCGTATGCGCATCGTAAGTGCTGTTCGAGAGGCGGATGACATTGGCCTTCGGATCGAAATGGTCCGTCAGCTCCCCGTTCACACGCTCGATCGGCACCGTGCCGAGACCGTTCGCATACAGCACCATGCGGGCCGCGTCGGCTCCGGTCATGTTCCGCTCGGACGGCACCTTGGAATACTTCGCAAACACCGATTTCACGCGGTACTGCGCCCAGAGCGCGAAGATCAGCGGCGGAATCACATATACGAGATAGGAAAGATCGACGCCGTTATAATACAAGGATGAGCCTCCTCTCCGGGGAGCTCAGCTCCCCCAGCATTCGCCGGGCGAGACGCGTCTTCCGCGCACGAAATCCCCGGCACTCATGTTCTTTTTTCCGGCAGGCACGAGCCCCGTGACAAGGAGCGCGCCTTCTCCGCACCGGATGGTGATCCCGCCCGATCCCTTGCCGTCCGTCGCGAGCACTGTTCCGGGCGCTTCGTCTCCCTCCGCAGCGGCCACGGCCTTCGCCGCCGTGATCTTCAGCACCGATCCGTCCGGCAGGATGGTCATCGTGCAGGGCGACGGAGAGAGCGCGCGGATGCGGTTGACGAGGTCCTGCGCCCTGCCGCCGAAGTCGAGGACCGTGTCCTCCTTTTCGATCTTCGCGGCATAGGAGGCGCCTTCCTCCGGCTGGGGCGTGCGGGTGACGGTCCCGGCTTCGATCCGTCCGATCACGTCGCACATCGCCTCGCCCGCCAGCTTCGCGAGCCGCATGGTGAGGGTGCCGCAGTCGTCTTCGTCTTCGATCGGACAGGGGTATTTTTCAATGATGTCGCCCGTGTCGAGCCCGTCGTCCATGTACATCGCCGTGATGCCGGTCTCCCGCTCGCCGTCGAGGATCGCCCGCTGGATCGGGGATGCCCCGCGGTATTTCGGGAGGAGTGAGCCGTGCGCGTTGACGCATCCGTATTTCGGATAGACGAGCACCTCGTGCGGCAGGATGTTCCCGTATGCCGCAACGACGATGAGTTCGGGATCGAGCGTTCGCAGGTCTTCGTCGAACGCGCCTCCCCGCAGGGTCTTCGGCTGGAATACCGGGATCCCGTGCGCCTCGGCGTATTCCTTCACCGGGGAGGCGAGCAGTTTCATCCCTCTCCCCTTCGGCTTGTCAGGGCGGGTGACGACGCCGACGATCTCGGTGCCTTCCCGGGCGTCGATCGCCGCGAGGGTGACGGCCGCGAGCTCCGGCGTGCCCATAAAGAGTATTCTCATGGCTCAGTCCTCGCCCATCAGTTCCTCGACCTCTTCGGGCGAGAGGATGTGGACGACGTTGTCCGTGAAGAGGTGTCCGTCGAGGTGGTCGATCTCATGGCAGAGGCAGCGGGCGTTCAGTCCCTCTCCCTCGACCTCGAATTCCTCGCCGTCCCGGTTCATGGCTCTGACTTTCACCCACGCCGGACGCTTCGTAATCCCCCAGACGTCCGGGACGGAGAGGCAGCCTTCGACCTCCTCCTGCTCGCCTTCGGTCTCGAGAATTTCCGGGTTGATGAGCTCGACGATCTCCTCGCCGAGGTCCACGAGGGCGATGCGGCGCAGGATCCCCACCTGGGGCGCGGCCAGTCCGGCTCCGTTCGCCTCGATCAGGGTCTCTCTCATGTCGTCGAGGAGCATGAGAATGCGGGGCGTGATCTCCGTGACGGGCCGGCACTTCTTGCGCAGCAGTGGATCGCCTTCTTTTACGATATTCAGGATTGCCATGTTTTTACCTCATCATGAATCGTTATACGGTGCTGGGGTTGAGATCAACCGAGACGGTGACGCGGCGCGCGGATCGGGTCTGCACCATGCCGCCGGTGAAGCGGGAGGGACCCGATTTGCCGAATTCCGTCAGAAGTTCGGCGAGAAACGCGCGCGTGCGCTTCGTCAGCCGGCATTTGAGCACGAGCCGCATCCGGCAGGTGTTCTGGACCCGGTAGATCGGCGCCTCGAAGGGGCCGTAGAGCACGAGCGGGATGTCGCGGAAGTCGAGGCGTGTGAGTTCGATTACGCGCTCGTACATCCGCGTCGTGACCAGCCCGAGATAGCCTTCGTCCTCGCCGGACAGCGTGATGACCGCGATGTCGCAGAAGGGCGGGAAGGTGAGGGACTTGCGCAGCTTGATCTCGCCCTCGTAGAATTTTTCGTAGTTCTGTTCCGCCGCGAGCCGGATGACCTCGTTCCCGGGGTCATAGGTCTGGATCACGGCGGTGCCCGGCACATCCGCGCGTCCGGCCCGTCCGATCACCTGCGTCAGCATGGCGAAGGTGCGCTCCGCAGCGCGGTAGTCATCCACCGCGAGCGATCCGTCCGCGTTCAGGACGCCGACCGTCGCGACCCGCGGGAAATCGTGACCCTTGGTCACCATCTGCGTCCCGAGAAGCACGTCCGCCTCGCCCCGCCGGAACTGCGCGAGGATCTCCTCGTGCGCGAATTTCGACTGGGTGGTGTCGTAATCCATCCGCAGGACGTTCAGATCCGGAAACATCGAGACGATGTCGTCCTCGGCCTTCTGCGTCCCCGCGCCCATGAACATAAAGTGCTCGTGACCGCAGGCCGGGCATTTCTCCGGGACTTTTTCGCGGTGTCCGCAGAGATGGCAGATGAGCGTGCCGTTTTCGCGCCGGTTCTCTTCATACCGCTCGTCGGTCTTGTCGATCCGCGCGAGGCGGGAGCGATAGGCGTGATAAGTCAGGGTCACCGAGCAGTTCGGGCACTTGATGCTCCTGCCGCAGGACTTGCAGGCGACGTAATTGTTGTAGCCGCGGCGATTGAGAAAGAGGATCGCCTGATGCCCCGCCGCCTTGTCCTCGCGCAGCTTTTCCGCAAGCCGCGCGCCGACGGGGGAGAGATTACCACGGGCCGTCTCGCCGCGCATGTCGTAGATCTCGACCGCGGGCAGGGCAGCGCCGTTGTAGCGTTCCTTCAATTCGACGAGGCGGTAAACGCCCGTCTTCGCCTTGTAATAGCTCGTGACGGACGGCGTCGCCGAAGAGAGCAGCATCACCGCGCCGTGTTCCCGGCACCGCCAGCGGGCGATGTCGTGCGCGTGATACTTCGGATCGGCGTCCGATTTGTAGGTGTATTCCTGCTCCTCGTCGATCACGATCAGGCCGAGGTTGGAAAGCGGCGCGAATACCGCGGACCGGGTCCCGATCACGACGTCGGCGAGTCCTTCCCGGATACGCCGCCATGCGTCAAAGCGTTCCCCGGCGGAGAGGCCCGAATGGATCACCGCGATCCGGTCGCCGTACCGCCGGAGGAAGATCCCCACGGTCTGCGGCGTCAGGGCGATCTCCGGCACGAGCATGATCGCGCCGCGCCCGTCTGCGAGCACCCGGTCGATCGCGGCGAGGATAACGTTGGTCTTGCCCGATCCCGTCACCCCGTAGAGCAGCGCCGCCGCGGGCTCTCCGCCCGTGAGCAGTTCTTCGATCTCCCGGTACGCGCGCGCCTGTTCGTCGGTCAGAACGGGCTTCGGCGTCTCTTCGACCGTCCCGGCCTCCGCGAGGAGGGACTCGACGGTGAAGGGATTGCGGTAATCGGTCTCCTCCGCCGCGACGAGCAGCCCCTTTTCCGCGAGGGCCTTCGCCGCGTTGTGGCCGGCAGCCTGCGTGAGTCCCGCCGCTTCGTACAGCGCACTCTCTTCCCGGCTGCTCCCTTCTTCTGCCGCATGGCGGAGCGCGTCGAGCAGTTTCCGCTGGTTCCGTCCGGTGATCCCGGCGAATGCGGCGTCCCAGGCGTCGCCATCGGCAAGGGCGGATGAGGGCGAATACGTCCGCCGGATCAGGCCCGCGCTCGAGCGCTTCACCTCGGTGCATTTTTCGATGATCCCGAGATCCAGCATGGCGGAGAGGGTCTTGGTGCAGTCGAAATCGACCTCCGCCTGGACGGCCTGCCGGGTGAACCGCTGGCGGTGCTCGATGAGCGACCAGACCAGCCGCCCCCGCTCGCCGACCGCGCCCTTCAGCGCCTGCATGGCGCTCTTGACGGCATCGGTATCCGCGTTGACCCGGTAATAGGTCACGATCTTCGACAGGGCGTTCGGCGGGACGACCGTCCGGAGCGCGTCGCCGAAGGTCGAGAGGGTGTATTCCTTCACGAACAGGCACAGACCGAGCAGCTCTCCGTCGAGCACGGGACCGTCTCCCACGATGGCGGCGACGGGTTTGGAGCCTTCCGGCGCTTCCCCGTCCCGGACCGCGGTCACGATCCCGGTCATACGGCGGTTTCCCCTTCCGAAGGGGACTTCGGCGACGGAACCGGGCACCACGCTGTCTTCAAGCGTCTGCGGGATGTAATAGGTATAGGCCCGGTCGGCGTGGAAGGGCACGTCGAGGACGTAGATTTCTGCAATCATGGCTTTCCGTGTTCCTTTCCGCCGCGATGGCTCAGCTGTGATATCGGGGGATTATTCGGCGTCGGCTGCCGTTTCGGGGACGATCTTCTTCGGCGGGGTGTTCGCGTCGAGGGCAAAGTTGTCGATGGACTCTTCGCGCTCTTCCTCGTCCGGGAATTCGCCGGGCTCCGCGAGATTGTCGGGCTGCTGGCGGCTGATGAGCTTTTCCTCGCCGTCCGGTTCGATGATCTTGAAATCGCCGTTATACAGCCCGGTGATCGCGGTCTTCACGGCCTTTTCATCGCGGTATTCCTTCTTGATCATGCTCGCGATGGAGCTCTTCTTCTCGGAATCCTTGCTCGATGCCGCGATCTTCTCCGCGACCTCTCTCTGCTTCGTGTATTCGTCCGTGATGATCCGGGCGCACTTCGCCGACGCCACCACCAGCGCATAGCGGTTGTAGGTCGTGGGCTGCGCGTTCTGCTGCATCGTTTCGTTGTTGTTTTCCATGATAGTTCCCTTTCTGTTTCAATCTTCTATCGTTCAAACGGCTCAGATTTCGTCGTCGTCAAAATAGTCGTGGATGTAGGTCATCATGCGGTCGGAGCGCATGTGCTCCGCGCGGATGACGGAGAGGATGTCGCGGGCGCATTCCTCGGCGCGGTCGGTTTCGTTCACCGCCACGTAGTCGTATTTCGGCGCCTCCTTGATCTCCTCCCGCGCACGCTTGACCCGGGCGGCGATCACGTCGTCGTCCTCGGTCCCGCGTCCGCGCAGGCGTCTTTCCTGCTCTTCCGCGGATGGCGCGATCAGCATGACGGTCGTCGCGCGGTCTCCCATGAGCCGCTTGATCTGCCCCGCGCCGTCCACCTCGATCTCGAGGACGAGGTCCTGTCCCGCGTCGAGAATCCGCTCGGCCTCGCTCTTGAGGGTTCCGTAGTAGTTGCCGTTGTAGATCGTGTACTCGAGCACGCTGCCTTCCGCAATGAGCTCTTCAAACTGCTCGCGGGTCTTGTAGTAGTAGTTGACCCCTTCTTCTTCGCCCTCGCGCATGGCCCGGGTCGTCGCGGACACCGCCAGCCCCAGATTCGGGCAGATCTCCCGCAGGATCCCGATCACCGTGCCCTTGCCGCTGCCGGACGGGCCGGAAATCACGAGCACCATGCCCGCCGTTCTCTCGATTGCATCCCGATGTTCACTCATCGCCGCCGTCTCCTTCCGTTTCCTCGTCGGACGCGCCGTTCAGCCGTCCGGAAATCGTTTCGTTCTGGATCGCCGAGAGGACAATGTGGTCCGAGTCCATGATGACGACGCTCCGGGTCTTTCTACCCGAAGTACAGTCGATGGCGCGGCCCGTGTCCTTCGCATCCTGGATCAGTCTCTTTGCCGGGGCGGAATCCGACGCGATCACCGCGATCACCCGCTCGGCGTTGACCATGTTGTTGAAGCCTACGTTTACGAATTTCATCGTTCACTCCAGATTCTGAATCTGCTCGCGGATCTTCTCGATCTCCGTCTTCATGTCGACGACGAGATGCGCGATCTGCGCGTTGCCGGCTTTCGAGCCGATGGTGTTGGTCTCGCGGTTGATCTCCTGCACGAGGAAATCGAGCTTGCGGCCCGCCGCCTCATCGGAGGAGAGGATCTCGCGGAACGCCTTGAAGTGCGACGCCAGCCGGACGAGTTCCTCGTCGATGGCTGCCTTGTCCGCAAAGATCGCCGCTTCGGTCAGGATGCGCTGCTCGGAGGCCTCCGCGTCAAAGTCCGCGAGGAACTGCCGGATACGCGTCTCAAGCTTTGCGGGATAGCCCGCGATATCCTCCTCGGACAGGGTCTTGACCTTCGCCGCCATGCCCTCGAGGGTCTCGAGCTTTCCCGAAAGATCGGCGCAGAGGTTCTCGCCCTCCTTCGCCCGCATCTGTGAAAAGCCCGCGACCGCCTCCGCCAGCACGGTCCGGATCTCGGCCCAGTCGCGCTCGTCGTCCTCCTCGGGCTTCTTCGTCGTGAAGAGATCCCGGTTCGCCGCGACGCGCATCACGGAGATGTCGTCCTTTAAACCGAAGGTGTCGCGCAGGTCTTCGAGAGCCGCAATGTAAGAGCGCGCCGCCTCGTGATCGACGAGGACTTCGAGCCCCCGCGTTTCGAGGACGTCCACGCCGACGTAGACCTCCACCTTGCCGCGCGTGATCCCGGCCTCGGCGAGATACGCCTTGACCTTGTCCTCAAGGTGCGCGACCTGCCGGGACATCCGCACGGTCACGTCGAGGTAGCGGGAATTGACGGAACGAAGCTCCGCCGTGATGTCGAGTGCGCCGTCCGAGGACATCCTCCGCGCGCGCCCGAATGCCGTCATACTTTTGAGCATACTGTCACTCTCCGATGGAAATTCTCTGTATCGGCATACCGCCGGTCATTTACTTCTTGGTCTTCTGCATCCCGACGTAGAGGACGCCGTCCGCGTCGGTCGAGGCAGCGGAGGCCGCGAGTTCCTCGTAGGGGAGGAAGAGCGATAGGCTCGGGTTCTCTTCCCCGTCACGCTCCGCCGCGATCCGGACCGCCGCCGCGTATCCGAAGCCCATGCAGTCCTCCTCGGTCGTCACATGCTTCCCGTCGAGCCCGAGGTCGAATCCCGCGATTACGGCGGGAAGGCTGCCCGTATGGCCGAGGAAGCCTTCGACAACGCGGAGCCGCGTGGCCGATGAGGTATCCGGCGGAAGCGAGGCGGCCGCAAAGACCATCTTCTCCCCCGTCGCACGGCTGCGCAGAACCGTATAGACCAGTGAGCCGCGTTCGGCAGGCGTGAGGTTCGGGTAGTTCAAAAGGTCGATCGCGTCGCCGGAGGAGAACGTAAAGTCCGCCGTCCGGTAAAGGATGCAGATGCGGCGGATCCCGTCGTTCTTATCGACGCCGACGGCAAATCCCTCCGGCACGTCCATGGTGCCGTCCTCTGCATAAGGCGAGCGCAGGATCAGGATACAGGCCTCCTCGCGTGCGCAGAGAAGGCTTTCCGCCCGCTTCCCGAGCGCGTCGCCGACCTCTTCCGCGTCGCAGGTGAGGATGCCCCACACCTGTCCGGTCCCCTCATGGACGTCGCCGTAGACATAGCGGTCCGTGTCGGAGAAGGACAGCGGCTCCCGCCCGAGGATGTTCTCGATGAAGGCGTCCGCTGCGGCCTGCGTTCCCGCGATGTCATGCCCGGCGATGACGATCTTCGTCCCGACGAGCGCGTAGCCCCACTGCCATGGGGCGAGGGAATCGAGGAATTCGGCGGTCTCCGGACGGTTGGTCTCGCCGACGAGGATCTCCGTGTCGAGGATCTGGAAGCTGGCGACGCCCTCGCGGTAGAAGTCGGTCGTGAGCGTCAGCTTGTACCCCGCCGCCTCCGCCGCATCGCGCACGCGCATGGCGCACCGGGTCAGCGGATCGTCGGCGACATCGCTGCGGACGATCGTATAGCCGGACAGTTCGTCCGCCGTCAGCGTGACCGAAGGAGCCGATCCGCCGTCCGTTCCGGGCGAGCAGGAAACGAAGCAGAGCGCGGTCAGCACTGCCGCGAGAACACATGCGGTCCAATTTCGTAATGTCATTTCCGTCCTCCTGCGGCGGTCCCCGGGATCGGCAGACCTGTGGCCATTGTATCTATATTATTATACTATATGAAAAGCGCCGTTGTCAACGAAACGGCGCATTTTTTATGATATTGCCCTTACTTCCGGCGTCCGAAGCCCAGTTTTTTGCGCAGTTTGACGATGTAGAGAGAGATGCAGAGCGTCAGCGTGATGTCGTACAGGATGAAGAAGAGCGTCCCCATGGCAACCGTGATCCAGTTCAGGGCGAAATAGTCGTCTCCCGCCATGAAAACATGCTGCGCGAGCACGACGCACAGGAGGAGCATCGTGTCGAGGAAGGAGATTTTCACGGGCCACGCAAAGAGCGCGCGGAGCCTCTCGAAATACAGCTTCATGATCGGATAGACGGCAGCGAAGAGGATGTATTCGATCGCGTAGAGCTTCGAGGGCAGGAGCAGGAGCGCGAGCACCCCGGTCGCCGCCGCGTAGATCCACGCCGTCTTGTCCCCGGTCTCGATGACGAGGAGCATGGTCATGAGGGAGCAGACGACGAGGATGGAGAGATCGAGCAAAGTCATCCCGCCGATCCAGAGGAAGACGAGGCAAAGCGCGGCGAATACGCCGCAGAGCGCGATTTTCTGCGTCAGGGTTTTTTCGGACATGATGCCTCCGTGGAGTCAGGTGGGTTCAGCAGCACCGGATGAGGTCGCCGCCCATGCATTCGCAGCAGGTGTCGCAGCAGATGAGCGTCGAGCAGGTGCCGCAGACATCGCAGTCGCCCGCATCCGTATTCGTGCGGTAGACGTTTCCGTAGTCCGCGCCGCGCCGCTGCATCCGCATTTTCGCCTCGCGGTATTCTTCGTTCGCGGGGTCGAGGTAGCACGCGATCTCGATGTACCGCATCGCGTCGTAATACTGCCCGGCATACGAGAGCAGGCAGCCCATGAGGTAGTTCCATTCCGCGCCGCGGTCAGCCGGAGGCGTGGAGTCGATGATGAGCTTGGCGTCCGCGTACCTTCCCTCGGCGATGAGCCTGCGGACCTGCTCGAAGGAGGTCGTTCCCGCGGAGGTGTAGCTGGAATACGAGGACTGCGTGCCGCCGCCGGAATACTCCCGACCGCCGCCTGCGCGTTCCTTCTGGATCGCGTCGTAGGCCTCGTTGATCTCCTTCATGATCTCTTCGTACCCCGCAGCCTGCGCCTGACCGGCGTAGTTGTCGGGGTGCCATTTCCGGGCGAGGTTGCGGTAGGCCCGCTTGACCTCTTCGTCCGAGGCGCTGCGGGGGATGCCGAGCACCTGATAGGGATCCTTCATAACCGTTCCTTTCCGGGCATCCCGCCGGTCTTCTCCGCCTTGCGGCCGTCAAGAACGCGTCCGAGGGATGCCGGGAGTCCGAGATAGACAATATTCTTTACAATCGGGGTGAAGACGTGCGCGGGATCGAGGTCCTCTGCCGCTTCCCCGAGCGCTTCGAGTCCGATGGGCGCCGAGGCGGAGAGGCTGCTCTTCACCATGGGCGAAAGGCGGCCGTCCTCCAGCGCGAGGGGACCCCATCCGGCGGCGATCGGGTTGTACCGTCCGCGCCGCACATCGTCCGCGAGGTCGTCCGCCGCATCGCAGAGATAGACGAACTTTCCCACTGCCGTCCCGATCCGGGAGGCAAGAGAGGCCCGCTCTCCGTCGAGTCTGAGGGCGAAGAGAAAGCCGAGCAGATCCCCGAAGAGGGATGCCGTTTCATCGAGCGAGGGACACCCCGCCCGCTCCTTCTCCGCGAGACGCGCGAGTCGCTGTTCGATCTGTGCGTCCGTGTCCGGGGGCAGGAGCTTCGCCGCGCGCCGGGAAATCGAGGCGGTGAAGGGCTTGCGCAGCGCCGGCTTCATCCAGGAAAATCCGCGCTCGTCCGCGAGATCGTCGTCGGTCTTCGCGTCGGCCATGGCGGCGGAGAGCGCGGCGGTAAAGGTGAGGGTGGGATGCGGCTCCACTGTCAGCCGCCGGGATGCGGGATGCGCGGGGCACCGCATGGGGGCGAAGACGGGCGCGGCCCCTTCGAGGATCAAACGCACGGCGGCGAAAAAAGTGAAGTCATAGGAGAGCGTGAGGCGGGAGAGCTGACCCGTGGCATGCCCCATCGCGCGGCATAATCCGCAGTAGAGCGCGCTGTATCGCTCCGCCTCGGAGACCTTGAGCTCCGCCACAAGCGGTCTGACGTATCCGAACATACATGTGCGTCCTTCCGAAGATACCGATAGCATAACGCAATCCGCGTTTTTTTACAAGAAATAACCACGAAATTTTTTGTGAATTCGGTGTAACAAGCGCGGCGGGGCCGTGCGAAATAGTCCTTGACATTCCGCCAGAGACGTGCTAAAATGAGAGGAACGAATCAGAGCGCTCAGAAAGGAAAAGAAAACATGAAAAATACAGTAAAGATCGCCCTGTTGACCGGATATCTCGGCGCGGGCAAGACCACGCTTCTCAATCACATCCTGGCGAACACCGAAGGCATCCGCGCCGCCGTGATCGTCAACGACATCGGCGAGGTCAACATCGACGCGGACCTGATCGAAAAGGCCGGCGCGGTCGAGCGGAACGATATGGTTCCCCTCATGAACGGCTGCATCTGCTGTACACTGAAGGACGATCTGGCAGAGGGGCTGCGCAAGCTCGCGGCTTCCGGGAAATTCGACTACATCATCATCGAAGCCTCGGGCATCTGCGAGCCGCTCCCGATCGCCCAGACCATCGCGATGATCTGCGAGGAGAGCAGCGCGGGCGGACTCCCGATCGTGCTCGACAACATCGTCGCCGTGGTGGACGCCGCCCGGATGCGGGATGAGTTCGACGACGGCAAGAAGCTCCTCGCGGAGGAGATCGACGAGGACGACGTCGAAAGCCTGCTCATCCAGCAGCTCGAGTTCTGCAACACGGTCATTCTCAACAAGGCGGACCTCGTGAGCGAAGAGGACCTGAAGGAACTGCGCGCCATCGTCCGGGGACTGCAGAAGGACGCCGTGATCTACGAGGCGAAGAACTGCGATCTGCCCATCACGAAGCTGCTCAACACCGGGCTTTTCGATCTGGATGCCGCGCTGAACTCCGCCGCCTGGGTGGACGCGATGGAACATCCGGAGGAGCACGAGAATCCCGAGGTGCTGGAATACGGCATCGAGACCTTCGTATATTACCGCCGCAAGCCGTTCTGCCTCGCCGCTCTCGACGCGCTGTGCGAGGAGTGGTTCCCGGGCGTCATCCGGACAAAGGGCATGGTCTGGTACCGCGAAGATCCGGACATGGCGTACATCCTCGAGCAGTCGGGCCGGCAGATCTCGGAGCAGCAGGCGGGCCTGTTCATCGCCTCCGCGCCGAAGAAGGAGCAGCGGGAACTCTTAAAGCGCTATCCCGACGCGAAGAAGACATGGGATCCGGTGTACGGCGACCGCATGATCAAGCTGGTGTTCATCGGACGCGGCATGAACCGGGCCGACATCGAGGCGCATCTCGACGCGTGCCTGACGGACTGAGGTTTCACAAGACCGAAAAGGGCTCCTCCCGGGAGCCTTTTTCTCATGCGTCAAAAAAGACCGTTTTCGCGGTCTTTTTCTGTTTACCGGCTTACCGGCACACGACGTTCTCTTCCCCGAGGATCTCGCGCAGTTCCGCGAGGACGAACGGGGAGGGCTGGATGCCGACGGGGGGCTTGAGGTATTCGCTCTTCGCCGCCGAGTAGAAGGTAGCGGGGACGTAGCCCGAGAAGATCGAACAGAAGGCGCGGGCGCGGCGGTATTCCGCGCATTCCTCCGACGGAACGCGCAGATAGATCTTCGACGGGGCCTGCGCCGCGGACTGCTCCTTCGCGAGTTTCTCGTAGGAGGCGTGCATCGGCTGGGGGTCCTGCGGCTGCGGTTTCGGTTTCGACCGGTCGGCATAGGTCCGCTGCGGCGCGTCGAGCTCGTTCTCCGCGGGGATCTCGTCTGCGCGGGAATCCGGGAGAAGTTCGACGGCGCGGTCGGCGAGCAGCTTGACCTCCTCGTCCTCGCGCGCGGACAGCGTCCCGGCGACGGCGATGACCGAATCGAACGCCAGGAGATACCCGTACCGTTCGAGCACCTTCGGGAAGAAGAGCACCTCCATCGACGCCGTCGCGTCCTCGATCGTCACGAACGCCATCTGATCGCCGTTCTTCGTGGCCTTGTTGACGCGCTTCGTCACCGACCCGGCGATCGTCACCCGGCTCCGGTCGGCGTATTCCTCCATCTCGTCCTCCGCGCCGCTCTCCATGCCCTCCTCATCCTCGGTCGGCGCGGCGAAGGAGGCCCGGATGTCGCGGATGCGGGCGGGCTTGATGACTGCAAGGTGCCGGCCGTAGTCGTCGAGGATGCTCCCGGAGAGGTAGAGCCCGCAGCTTTCCTTTTCGAGCGCGAGCTTTTCCCGTGCGGTGAACTCGGGCAGCGGCGGATATTCGATCCGCGGGATCTTCGGCTTCGCGCTCTGGTCGGCGTCGAACAGCCCGATCTGCGCCTCGTCGATGTTCTGCGCGGACTGATTCCGCCTGTCCAGCACGAGCTCGTATACGGCGAGCAAGCGGCTCCGCGCCACCCCGAGCGAGTCGAGCGCGCCGGACTTGATGAGCGTCTCGAGCTGCTTTTTGTTGAGCTCCCGCCCCCCCATCCGCTCGATGAAGTCGTCAAAATCGCGGAAGAGGCCGTTCTCTTCGCGCTCCTCGACGACCTTCTGGATGAAACTCGCACCGATGTTCTTGAGCGCAGTCAGCCCGTACCGGATCGCGTTCCCTTCGACGTGGAAGTCGCCGCGGCTGTGGTTGATGTCCGGCGGGAGAACGGCGATGCCCTGCTTCGCGCAGTCGGCGGTGTATTCGGCGATCTTGTCGGTGGAGTTTAAGACCGAGGTGAGGAGCGCGCTTTCGTATTCGCGCGGGAAATGCGTCTTGAGATAGGCCGTGCGGAAGGAGAGGACCGCGTAGGCCGCGGCGTGGGACTTGTTGAACGCGTAATTCGCGAAGCTGACGATGTCCTCGAAGAGCTTCACGGCATCCTCTTCGGAAATCCCCCGCTCCCGCGCGCCGTCGAGGAAGGACTGACGCTCGCTTTCGAGCACGCCCGCCTTCTTTTTCGAGATCGCGCGGCGCACAACGTCGGCGTGACCGAAGGAATAGCCCGCGATCTCGCGGAAAATCTGCATGACCTGCTCCTGATACACGATGCAGCCGTAGGTCACGTCGAGGATCGGGGCGAGCTTCGGCGTGCAGTATCGGATCTTCGAGGGGTCGTGCCGCGCCTCAATGTACCGCGGGATGGAGTCCATCGGTCCCGGGCGGTAGAGCGCGATCGCCGCGATGATGTCGTCGATGCACCGAGGCTTGAGCTGGGTGAGCATCTGGCGCATCCCGGCGGATTCAAGCTGGAACACGCCGTCGCACCGGCCCGCCGAGATCGTGTCGTAGGTCGCGGGATCTCCGATGTCGACCTTCGTGAGATCGAAGTCCGGGATGCGCTCCCGGATCTGCCGCTCGGCGTGGTCGATGATCGTGAGGTAGCGCAGGGCGAGGAAGTCGAATTTCAGGAGGCCGAGCTCCGCGATGGTGTCCATGTCGAACTGCGTGACAATGATCCCGGAGTTGACCGACACGGGGACGTAATCCGTCACGGGCAAGTCGGTGATGACCACCCCGGCGGCGTGCGTCGAGGCGTGGCGGGGCATCCCTTCGAGCGCGGCGGCCGTGTCGATCAGGCGTCTGACCGCCTCGTCGCCGTCGTAAAGGCGCTTCAGTTCCGCATTCGATTCCATCGCCTTCGCGAGCGTCATGCCGAGGGCCTGCGGGATCTGCTTCGCCACGGCGTCCACGTCCGCGTACGTCATGCCGAGGGCCCGTCCCACATCCCGCACCGCCGCGCGCGCCGCGAGGGTCCCGAAGGTCACGATCTGCGCCGTGTGATCCTCGCCGTACTTCTCCCTCACATAGGCAATCGCCTCATCCCGGCGGTCATAGCAGAAATCGATGTCGAAGTCCGGCATACTCACCCGCTCGGGGTTGAGGAACCGCTCGAACAGAAGGTCGAACCGGAGCGGATCGATGTCCGTGATCCCGCAGAGATAGGCGATGAGCGAGCCCGCGCCCGATCCGCGTCCCGGACCGACGGGGATGCCCCGGTTCTTCGCGGCGTTCACGAAGTCCCAGACGATGAGATAGTATTCGGCGTAGCCCATCTGCTCGATGACCGAGAGCTCATAGTCGACGCGGGCGAGATAGTCCTCGCGTGAGAACTTCTCCCCGGGGACGATGTGGCCGTCCGCGATCTTTTTTTCAAATCCCTCGAGAGCCAGCGCGCGGAGGTATTCGCCAGGTTTGGCGCCGTTCTCGGGCGTGTAGCGCGGGAGCTTGATCTTGCCGAACTCGAAGTCGAAGGCGCACATGTCGGCGATCTTGACCGTATTCTCGATCGCGCCTTCGTAGTCCCGGAAGAGGCGCTCCATCTCGACGGTGTTCTTGTAATAGAACTCGTCCGTCTCGAATCCCACGGGATTGCCCTCGGCGACGGTGTTTCCCGTCTGGATGCACATCAGGACATTCTGGATATCCGCGTCCGCCTTCCTGATATAGTGGACATCGTTCGTCGCGGCCATCGGGATCCCCGTCCGCGCGGAAAGCCGCCGGATCCCCTCGCAGACGACCGGATCGTCGCGGAGGCTGTGGTCCTGCACCTCGAGATAGAAATTCCCGTGCCCGAACGCACGCTCCAGCCGGAGGGCGTATTCTTCGGCCTTGTCGTATTCCCCGGCGACGATCGCGCGCGGGATATATCCGGCGAGGCAGGCGGAGAGGCAGATCAGGCCTTCCGCATGGGCTTCGAGCAGATCCGTGTCGATCCGCGGGCGCGAATAAAAGCCCTCGGTGTAACCCCTCGACACGAGGGTGATGAGGTTCTGATACCCCGCCGCATTCTTCGCGAGCAGGATGAGGTGGTTGGACGAGCCGTCGAGATCGCGCTCCCGGTCGAAGCGGCTCCGGCGGGCGACGTAGACCTCGCAGCCGATGATCGGCTTGATCCCTTCCGCCCGGCACGCCTTGTAAAACTCGACCGCGCCGTACATGTTCCCGTGATCGGTGATCGCCACGGCGCGGTGTCCCGCCAGCTTCGCCGCCTTCGGGATGTCCGCGATCCGGCACGCGCCGTCGAGCAGGCTGTATTCGCTGTGCAGATGCAGATGCACGAAATCCGCCATGGAGCGCCTCCTTTACGATTCGTTTCCGGGAGTTTTCCCGCAGTCCCGCGCCGCGTCGAGCAGCCTTTCGAGCCGGTGACGCATCCCGGATTTCGAGACCGGGGGATCGGCGAGCTTTCCGAGGTCCTCGAGCGTCAATTGCGGATTTGCCTCCCGTGCGATCGCTGCCGCACGCACCTCCGCCGGGAGATTGTCGAAGAGTCCCGCCCGCCGCAGCTTCTCCGCCGCATGGGCGATCTTCTCTGCAGCCGCGAGCTGCTTCGCGATGTTCGCCGTGTCGAAATTCACCTGCCGGTTGACATTGCCGCGAAATTCCCGCTCGATCTTGACGTTCATGAAGTCGAACGCCTCGCCCGTCGCGCCGATGAACGCGAGAAAATCCCCGATGCTCTCCGCCGAGCGCAGGGTCAGGACGGGTCTGCCCCGCCGGTGCGCCTCGCCGAAGAAGAATCCGCATTCGCCGAGGATGTGCCCGGCCTCACGCGCCGTTTCCTCGTCCCGGAAAGCCAGATCGAGCTGATAGGACTTCGCGGGATCGGCGACCGTGCCGTGACGGAGAAAAAGGGCGCGCAGCAAAACACCGCGGCACCCCTCGCACCGGCACCTTCCGAAGATCTCTCCGAGGGCGGCGGCTTCTTGCTCCCCGGTTCCGAGCGCCGCGCAGTCGTCCGCCGTATGCCGGCAGCATTTCTTCCGGGTCACCGCCTCGGCAAGCCTTGCTTTTACTTTTTGAGAAAAGGAAGGTTCCATGATCTGCTCATTTCACGTGGATGATCTCGCATTCGAGCTCCACCGCATAGTTTTTCCGCACGACGTCCCGAATATGCTCCACGAGCGCGAGGACGTCCCGGGAAGTCGCGCTGCCGCGGTTGACAATAAAGCCCGCGTGCTTTTCGGACACCTCCGCGCCGCCGATGCGGTACCCCTTGAGGTCGCTTTCTTCGACCATCTGCCCGACGAAATGCCCCTCGGGACGCTTGAACACGCTCCCTGCGCTCGGATATTCGAGCGGCTGCTTTGCCACTCTCCGCCCGGCGATATCGTTCATTTTCGCCCCGATCTCTCCGCGGTCTCCGGGTACGAGCCGGAACGACGCCGCAAGGACGATCCGCTCCGTGTGCTTGTAGATGCTGTCGCGGTAGCCGTAGGCGTGCTCATCCAGCGACAGACGCACGATCTCCCCGAGCGCGGGATCGAATGCGACGCTCTCGGCGAGAACGTCCTTGATCTCCCCGCCGTACGCGCCGGCGTTCATCACGACCGCGCCGCCCACCGATCCGGGGATCCCGTAGGCAAATTCGAGCCCCGCAATCGAGGCGTCCCGCGCCGTTTTGCACACCGCCGAGAGCGACGCGCCTGCCTCCGCCGTCAAGAGCTCCCCGTCGAAGGTGATCCCGTCGAGGGCCGAGGTCGCGATGACCGCGCCGTCGAAGCCCGCGTCGTCGAAGAGCACGTTGCTCCCGTTTCCAAGCACGAAGAACCGCGCCTCCGTCTCATGCGCCTGCCGGATCGCCGCGCAGAAGGCCTCCTGCGTTTGGGGGATCAGGAACAGCGCGGCCGGACCGCCGATGCGAAAGGAGGTGTGCCGGCTCATGGGTTCGCCCGAGAGGACGCACAGATCCTCTCCGTATGCTTCCGCCCACTCTTTGAGCTTGCCGATGCCGTTGTTCATATCGTCCCTCCTTCCAAGAGATCCCGGATTTCGGACAGTTTCCCGACTGTATAGGTGAGCGCCCGGCCGCCGTTCCCCTCTCCCTTCGGATCGAAACGGCAGATATCGAGCCCGTACGCGATCGCGCCGTCGCAGTCCGAGGTCAGGGAGTCGCCGATCACGAGGACGGAGGACTTCTCCGGCTGCCCGAGCGCGGCGAACACGGCGTCGAAATAAGCGGGGGACGGCTTCCCCGCGCCGATCTCCTCCGAGACGAACATCCCCTCAAAATACGGCACGAGAGGCGATTTCGCAAAGCGCCTGCGCTGGATGCGGGAGATGCCGTTGGTGATGATGAACATCCGGTACGCCCCCGCGAGATCCCGGCAGAGGTCCTCCGCGCCGTCGATGAGGAAGCACTGCTCCCCGAGGGCTTCGATATAGGTGTCGCGGAAAAACGCAGCGCGTGCGGGGAGTTCATCCGCCGGGGTTTCCGTACATTCCGCAAGGAGGAGCCGGAACCGCTCGCGCTTGAGGGTCTCGAGATCCACCTCCCGCCTCTCGAGCTTTTTCCAGAGGCTGTCGTTGATGGCCGAATACCGGCGATAGAGCGCGTCCGTAAAGACGAGTCCGCCCTGCTCCGCCGTCACCCGGAACGCCTCCTCCTCCGCCCGGTCGAAGTCGAAGAGCGTGTTGTCCGCGTCAAAGAGAAGGATGTCGTACCGGCTCATTTCGTGAATTTGTGGAAATTCTTCTTGCCCTTGCGTATGATGAGGCCGTCGCCCGCGAAGCGCGCTTCTTCGACCGCCGCCTTGACTTCGGTGACCTTGTCGTCCCCGATGAACACGCCGCCCTGTTCGATCGTCCGGCGCGCGTCGGATCTCGTCGAGCAGAGGCCCGCCTTCACGAGCAGTTCGATCACAGTGATCGCGCCGTCCGTGAAGTCTTCCGCGGAAAGCGCCGTCGTCGGCATGTTGGAATTGTCCGCGCCGCCCGCGAAGAGCGCTTTGGCCGCCGCTTCCGCGCGCTTGGCCTCTTCCTCGCCGTGGACGAGCTTCGTGAGCTCGAACGCGAGGATCTCCTTTGCCCGGTTGAGCTGGCTGCCCTCCCATTTGTCCATCGCGTCGATCTCCTCAAGCGGGAGGAAGGTGAGCATGCGGATGCATTTGAGGACGTCCGCGTCGCCCACGTTGCGCCAGTACTGATAGAAATCGAAGGGGGTGGTCTTGTTCGGATCGAGCCAGACCGCACCGGAGGCCGTCTTGCCCATCTTCTTGCCCTCGGAGTTGAGCAGGAGCGTGATCGTCATCGCGTAGGCGTCCTTGCCGAGCTTCTTGCGGATGAGCTCCGTGCCGCCGAGCATGTTCGACCACTGGTCGTCGCCGCCGAACTGCATGTTGCAGCCGTAGTGCTGGAACAGGTAGTAGAAGTCGTAG
>JAFZPN010000040.1 GCA_017550315.1 Clostridia bacterium | reverse complement strand
GTCGTCCTTCTGAGGAACCGCGATAAGGACGAATGAGCCTGAAACACAATAAAAATGCAGGGACTGTAAGAAGCAGTCCCTGTTTTGTGTTTGCCGTGATTGGTTATGCCGTCCCGCGCTCATTCGCCGATCAGCGCGCACGCTGCGAAGGCTTTCCTCACCGTTTCGTCATCCGCGGCGGCGGTGAGGTAGGCGCGGTCGCCGATCGGGAGGAGCAGCGCACCGTCCGCCGAATCAACGTCGAAGCGGAGCGCGTCCCGGTCGATTTCCCGGGTGAGGATCACGGGCGCGCCCAGGGGCAGGCGGAGTACGCCGTCCCCGTCGGTCTGCCAGAAGACGACGACCGGCGCGCCACCCCGGTGCAGGAGATACGCCCGGACGCGGGGATCCCCGGTCCCGATCTGCTCGTACGGCGTGAGGATATATTGCCCGTCGGCATCGAGGAGCAGGATGTGCTCTTTGCCGAGATCCCGCAGGGCCTGTTTGTCCTCGTCGGTCAGAAGATGGCGCGCGCGGACGTCCTCCCAGCGGCGGAAGACCTCGAGGATGTCGCCCATGCGCGGATGCCGCCCGAACGCCGAGCGGTTGGTCTGGATCGTCACCGGGCAGTCCCAGGCGGCGGCGCGGCTCGTCCCGTATTCGATGAGATCGGCCTGGGTCCCGCCGTCGTCCCGACCGTATGGAAGCCAGAAGCCCCACCAGCCGAAATTGAGACGGGTGAAGTCCTCGCGCATCCGGGGCGCTTCCTCGGCGGGATAGCGGCGGATCATCTCCTTGAAGACGGCGGGCGGGAAGATGTCAAACGCGTTGCCGCCCGAGAGGTGATGCCACGAGAAATGGGCCTTCGCCGCGCCTTCCGTATAGTACGGGGACGGGGCGAGCTTTCGCCACACGCGGTACTGCGCCATCGGGATGTGGTACTCGTTCGGGACATTCGTGCCCTCGGAGCCGTCGAAATAGCAGAAGCGGAACCCGGCGGAATACGCCTCGGCGATCTTGTCCGCGATCTCGTCCTGGAGGGAGGTATCCTGATCGAGGTAGCAGCTCGACGCGCCGAACTCCGAGACGTCGAGCAAGCCGCCGACCTCGCCGTACGGATGGCATCGGGGCGTCGTGCCGCGCAGTCCCCGGACGCATCCCGTGAAACGGAAGGGCCGCTCGACCGTGTAGGCTTCATAGGCAATGAGCTCGCCGCCGAACTGTAAAATCCGGCAGCGGGGATCCGTGACGCATCCCGTCGGATCCTCCTCGACGGCGATCTCCGTGTCCGCGTCGGTGAGCGGGCGGGACAGGGTGAAGCGGCGGACCTTGTGCAGACGCGGATCGGCGTCCGGGGTACAGTACCGGCTGTCGAGGCCGATGTGCGTCTGGAGGAAATGTAAACCCGGCGTGATCCCGGCGGCGCGGATCTTGTCGCACATACGGCGCGCGTCGTCAAGTTTTTCCGGGTATTCGTCCCGCCAGTCGTAATTGCCGTTCAGGGCATATCCGCCGCGTTCCCGGAAGAGGCAGGTGTAGTAGAGGAGCATCATGCGGAAGCCGCCGGCCTTCGCGTACCGGATGTGTTCATCGACGTTCGCGGGCGTGCAGTCGGCGGTCCAGTAGGCCGAGGCGTTGATCCATTCACTCCTCCGGCTCTCTGCCCCGCTGGGAAGGCCGAAATCGCGCTCGAGCGAGTCCATCGCGTCGAGAAAGTCCCCGGACGGCGCGCAGATCAGGGCCGCGGACGCCCCTTTGAGACGGATCTCGCGGACGGCGTCGGCGGTGAGGAGGCGGCGGTCCCGGAAGGCTTCGGAATCGATGCGGGGCGTCGGATCCGCCGCGAGCACACAGACGGCTGCCCGGTCATCCCAGCTCACGTTGAGCCATGCGCCGAAGCGGCTGCGGTGCGGGACGGAAAGGGCGATCAGGCGGAATTCGGCGGCGGGCGGGGGCGTCATCGCGAGCCCCGGATAGGCAGCGTCCGGAACGATCCAGTCCGCGAGGGTGAAGGCGAAATACCGCGGCGCAACCTTCACGTCGACGACGGCTTCGTAGGGCGCGAGCGTGAATCCGACCGTCAGCCGCGTGCCGCCCTCGGTTTTCTCCATGCGGATGCTCTTTGCCGGATAGGTCGTGCGCTTGTTCGGATGCGCAAGCTTGACTTCGTTGTTGAAGGGGCGGTCCTGCGTGACGGAGAAGAAGGGCACGGGCTCCGCGGAGGACAGGCATTCCTCGCCGGTTCCTTTGAGGACGAGGCTTTCTGCATATCCCGCTTCCGAGAGGACGAGGCGTGCAAGGTCATTTTCGAGAAGAATGGACATGGCGGCTCCTTTCGTTTGATCCGTTATCCGTCAGAGCAGACGGGCGGGAAAATCGTCGGGGAGGGTATCTGCGAGGATCCGGACGAAGGTTTCGAGGCCCTCGCGGTCGGCCTCGCCGAAGGTGTTCTTTTCGGGGCTGTCGAGGTCGAGAACGCCGACGATCCGGCCGTTTTTGCGCATCGGGACGACGATCTCGGATGCCGACGCGCTGTCGCAGGCGATGTGGCCGGGAAAGGCGTGCACGTCCGGGACGACGATCGAAGTTCCCTGGGCGACAGCGGTTCCGCAGACGCCCCGTCCGACGGGGATCTCGATGCAGGCGGTCTTCCCCTGGAACGGTCCGAGGACGAGGAGGTCCTCCCGCGTGAGGAGGTAGAATCCCGCCCAGTTGAGATCGTCCATCTCCTCCCAGAGGAGGGCGGAGGCGTTCGCGAGGTTCGAGAGGGAATGCGGCACGTCGCGGATCAAGGCGGCGAGGGTTTCGTGGATGCGGGGATAGTCCGGCATGGCGGGCTCCTTTCGGGTGCTTATATAATAAATATTTAGGAAAGATATTTGCCGACGACGGGGATTTTGCGCAGAAGGATCCCGAGGATGAAGGACAGCGCGGCGGTGACTGCGGCGACCAGCGGGATCGAGATCCACGCGGTGAAGAGGAGGGAGGAGAGTCCGATCCGCGCAAGCACGCCGAGGACGAGGACATGGACGAGATATGCGCCGAAGGAGGCGTCGGCGAGGATGCGGAGGAGGTGCGTCCCCCGCTTCACGCGGTTTTTGAGGAATACGAAGAGCGCGGCGGCGGGGAAGACGGTGTTCGGCATGAGGAAGGGATAAAAGCTCGTCATCTCGCGTGCAAATTTCGCCGAGAGGAGGAGCTCGGAGAGGGGCGTAAAGATCACGCCGATGATGCCGAGGACATAGAGGAGCCGCTCGTTCTTCGGGGTGAGACCCTTCGAGAGGACGTATCCGAAGACGAAGATCCCGGCGTAGCCCATCGGGAAGGCGAGATCGATCTTGCCGACGATGGCGCGCATCAGATCGGAGACGCGCGGGGAGACGGGCCAGACCAGCCCCGTGAGCATCGGGATCAGCGACGCGAAGACAAAGGCGAGGAGGAGGTAGTACCGCACGCTCCGCTCATCCCGCGCGATCAGGCGCAGGAGCGGGACGAGCAGGTAGAGCCCAAGGATCGCCCAGCAGAACCAGAGGTGATAATGCCCGGCGGCCCAGGTGTAGAGGAAGTCTTTCCATCCCGCGGGACGGGACGCGGCGGCATAGACGAAGGACCAGAAGAGATATGCCGTCCCGATGCGGAGGGCGTTTTTGCGCAGGATTTCGGAGAGCGGCTTGTCCGAGGCGAGGAAGAGCGCGCCGCTGAGCAGAAAGAACGCGGGGACCGACCACCGCATGAGCCCGTCCCAGAAGATCATGGCGCGCCATGCGGACGAATTGACGTCGACGGCGGAGAGCTGCGAGGTGGCGGCGTGGAGGAGGATGACGGCGAAGGTGGCGCTCACCCGGAGCAGATCGTATCCGGGGATGCGCTTGGCATGGGTGGGCATCGGCATCTGCATCAAGAGAGATCCTTTCGGCATTGGTTTTCCTGCCTCCATTATAGCAACGCGGA
Organism: Clostridia bacterium; assembly: GCA_017550315.1. Lineage (GTDB taxonomy): Bacteria > Bacillota > Clostridia > Oscillospirales > CAG-272 > UMGS1696. Next base: position 4,589 of record JAFZPN010000040.1, on the reverse strand, counting down.
GAGCGGATGTCAAGAGCGGAGAGGACAGGAATCGGCACAGAAAAATCCGCGAAGCGCAAAAAAACGGAGCCGCCGCATCGAACGCGACAGCTCCGATCATCCTGTTCTTTTACTTCGTCCGCACCCAGACGGAGACGGTGTGGCCCGGCTCCTGACCCGCGCTGGCGTAGTCGATCAGCGTGGCGGGTTTTCCTCCGCGGACGGCGGCTTTGATCGCCTGACGGGCCGGCACATCGGCTTCGGCGGGATCGGCGCACACCGCGGGGAAGCAGTCGTCCAGCGCGACCGGCGTGTCCGCGTCGTTTCCGTTATCCAGCGCGAAGACGACGGGACCGCGGCGTACGGCGACATAGTTCGTCACCTCGGTCGGGGTGTCGGCGACATCGGCGGGATGCAGGAATGCGGCGTCCATCGCGAAGCAGAGGGAGAAGGACGCACCGGCGGTCACGGTGACGGCGGCGGATCCGGATACGGCGATCTTCGTGCCGCCCTGCGCGATCCACGCCTTCTTCGCCCAGCCGGGAACGCGGAACACGATTTTACGCTCTCCCTCGAAGCCGTCGGCACGGATCCCGATGACGCCGCTCTGCGGGTAGTCCGTTTCGAGCGTGAGGACGCAGTCCCCGACGGTGATCGTCCCGTTCCGGCAGAGGTTCACGTAAATCGTCCCCTCGCGGTCGACTCCGGCGGCGGCCAGCGTGTCGAGGGCAAAGCCGAGCGTCGAGATGCAGACGCAGCAGCCGTAATACGAGCGCTCGTCGATGTTCTTCCGCCCGCCAACCACCTCGGACCGGACGTCGCAGCGCAGCGGATTGTAGGAGTGGACCGGGATCGGCACGCCGCCGTTGTCCGCGGGATCGAGATGACGGCGGAGGGCGGCGGACATGGCGTTATACGCGGAGATCTCAAGCGCGTCGACGAAGGCGTTGTCGCCGGTCATGCGCCAGAGCTGCCAGAGGAATTTCATCCACGTCGCGGTGACGCAGGTCTCCTGCATGACGCCGCGGTGCGCTTCGTTGAACTGCTCGACGACGGCGTGATCGAAGGATTCATAGTCGCAGCCGAGGCATCCGATGACCGTCGTCTCCTCGCGCAGGATGCGGCGGCCGAAGCGGATCACGGCCTCGCGGTACTTCTCGTTTCCCGTGACCTTCGCGAATTCCGCGAGCCCCTCGAAGCAGGAGATCATCTCGTAGGCCTTGGTGATTGCGTATTCGTGGACCGGGATTTTGTCCTCATACGCGAGATCGAAGAGGTTCTGGTGCAGCGTGCCGCCGAAGGAGACGATGTATTCGCAGAAGGCGAAATACCGTGCCTCGTGGGTGATGTTGTAGAGCATCACGAACGGCTCGAGGATCGAGCAGCTGTTGAGGCCGTCCCAGTTGCAGGAGCAGGCAGCGAGGAGGCGCTTGCCGTCTTCCGGGCGTCCGAGCTTCGAGAGCATGTAGTCCGCGTGGCGGCAGAGGGCGGCGACGATCTCATCGGCGAGGGCGTCGTCGCGGCAGATATCGAGGAAGTAGAGGAAGCCGAGCAGGATGTATTTGCGGCCCCAGAGATCCCAGCCGTTGAACTCCGCGTCGGTCGAATAGGTCGAGAAGCGGCCGAGGTCATCCTGCGCCGTGAGCATGTCGCGGGCCGTCTCTTCGAGAACCCCGTAGAGCGCGTCGTCCGGCGAGGCGGAGCAGGCGTAGGTGTAGCACGCGCCGCGCATCATCTTGCCCCAGTATTCGCACCGCCAGCCCCGATCCGCGTCGTCCACGCCGGGATTCTTATAAAGATCGACGAATTTCTTCCAGACGGACGCGTCAAGGAGCTGGATCCGGCGCATTTCGGCGAGCTCCTCCGAGAGGGCGTCGCGGAAATCAAAGGATCCGGCGGGCAGGGCAAAGCGGACGTCGGTATAGAGGAAGTGATCCCGGGCGCGCCGGATCGCCTCGCGATAGACGGGAACATAGGGCGCGGGAGCGGGTTCTGCGGGAATTTCGGGTTCCTCGGGGATCTCCGGTTCTGCGGGTACTTCCGGCTCTTCGGGAATTTCCGGTTCTTCCGGGATCTCGGGTTCTTCGGGGATTTCCGGTTCTGCGGGAACTTCAGGCTCTTCGGGGATTTCAGGTTCCTCTGGGATTTCGGGTTCTTCAGGCACCTCCGGTTCTTCCGGGATCTCGGGTTTCTCGGGAACTTCCGGTTCTTCCGGCACTTCCGGTTCGGGTTCGGATTTTTCCCAGACGGGGGTGGTCGTGAGCACGATTTCCGCGGGCTTCGGTTCTTCTTCCGGCGTTTGCGGGATTTCCGGAAAAACGAGGGTCGGCTGCGCAGGGGAGACCAGAGGCGCTTCCGGTTCCTTTTTGACAGGGGAGGCGGGATAGGCCGGCGCTTCGGGGAAGAGCGGATCCGCAGCGGGCTTCGCGGGTTCGGTGAACGCAGCGAACGGCGAAGGCTTGGCAGCTTCGGCTTCGAGCTCCGCTTTTCTGCGTGCCTCGTTCTCGCGGTGCTTGTTCAGGTCTGCGCCGCAGTTGATGCAGAACCGCATGGTGTCTTTGATCTCTTTGCCGCATTCCGGACAGAATCTCATGGGAAACCTCCTTTTATATAAATGGTAATTTTCCGCAGCCTCCGGGACGGTCAGCGGTGATACAGGCGCTTCGATTCGTACACCGGCTCGCAGGTCAGGTTCAGCCCGAGCTTGCGCATGGTGTCGGAATCGACCGAAGAGACGATGACCGTGCTGTGCGCTTCGCATCCGCGCAGTTCGGAGAGCTTTTCGTAAGCCGCGGCGGCGTTCGGATCGGTCGCGGCGGAGATGGAGAGCGCGATCAGGATCTCGTTGACATGCAGACGCGGGTTGCGCGAGCCGAGCGATCCGGTTTTGAGGCGGCAGATCGGCTCGATGACGGAGGGCGAGATGAGGTGGATCGCATCGTCGATGCCGGCGAGGGCCTTCAAAGCGTTGAGGATCGCGGCGGAGCAGGAGCCAAGCAGCTCGCTCGTCCGTCCGGTCACGACGGTACCGTCGGGGAGTTCGATCGCGGCGGACGGACCGTCGGTTTCGGCAGCCTTGCGGAGAGCGGGTCCGACGACGGGACGGTCCTCGACGGAGATCTTCGCGCGGTTCATGATGAGCTCCGCCTTGTAGACCTCGTCGCTGCCGCAGAGTCCCTTGCGGTGCTTTACGCAGCTTCCGTAATACCGCCGGATGATCTCGGCGCGGGAGGCCTCCGAGACCGCTTCGTCGTCGGTGATGCAGAAACCGACCATGTTGACGCCCATGTCCGTCGGGCTCTTGTACGGGCATTCGCCGTAGATGCCCTCGAACAGACGCCGCAGGACGGGGAAGACCTCGACGTCGCGGTTGTAGTTGACGGTGGTCTCGCCGTATGCTTCGAGGTGGAAGGGGTCGATCATATTGACGTCCGCGAGGTCGACGGTCGCGGCCTCGTAGGCGAGGTTGACGGGGTGGATCAGGGGCAGATTCCAGACCGGGAAGGTCTCGAACTTCGCGTAGCCGGATTTGACGCCGCGTTTGTTGTCGTGGTAGAGCTGGGAGAGACAGGTCGCCATCTTGCCGCTCCCCGGTCCGGGCGCGGTGACGACGATGAGCTGGCGGGAGGTCTCGATGTATTCGTTCTTGCCGTACCCCTCGTCGCTGACGACGTGCTTCACGTTGGTGGGATAACCCTCGATCGGGTAGTGCCGGAAGACGCGGATCCCGAGGTTGGTGAGGCGCATGATGAAGGCGTCCGCCGATGCCTGCCCGGAGTAGTGGGTGACGACGACCGATCCGACGTAGAGACCGCGGTCGCGGAAGGCGTCGATGAGGCGGAGAGCGTCCATGTCGTAGGTGATGCCGAGGTCCGCGCGCATCTTGTTCTGCTCGATGGCGACGGCGGAGACGACGACGATGATCTCCGCCTTGTCGCGGAGCTGGAGGAGCATGTTGATCTTGCTGTCCGGTTTGAAGCCGGGCAGGACGCGCGAGGCGTGGTAGTCGTCGAACAGCTTGCCGCCGAATTCGAGGTAGAGCTTGCCGCCGAATTTGGAGAGGCGGTCGCGGATCCGCTCGGTCTGGAGGGTCAGGTACTTCTGGTTGTCAAATCCTTCTTTGAACATGTTGAACTCCCGTGAAATACAAAATCAGATATATTATAATATAAATCGGAGGAAAGTGCAAGAAGCTGACGAAAAAAACGGGTAAAAATTAGGATAAAATCGGGTAAAAAACGCGGGATCGGAGGGCGGAATCCGGGAAAATGTACAAGAATGCGCAGAAGCGAAGAAATTTCCGCAAAAGCCCTTGACAACCGGGAGGCGAAGTGATAGAATGGCGGAGCTGTCGCGAAGAAGGCAGCGGATCACACATCCGGGGAAGAGGCTGAAAGACTTTGAGGAAACTCCGAAAAAACTCTGAAAAACCTCAAAAAAAGTTTGGAAAACCTCTTGACAATCTCCGGCCGATGTGATAGAATAAGCGAGCTGTCACGGAGGGGGAACCACCACAGACAGCGAATCGCTCATTGAAAATTGAACAACAACGAAATGTACGAAAAGACTCCGAAAATTCTTTTGAATTTAAAGAAGCTCTAAAAAGTAAT
>JAFZPN010000039.1 GCA_017550315.1 Clostridia bacterium | reverse complement strand
TCAACGCCGGATGGCACGGAGGTTTATCATGAGCTGCTTCTGCAACCTGTTCGACAACGATACCATTATCTGGATCATCGTCATCATTCTCCTGCTCGTCCTCCTCGGGAACTGAGCGGTCTGAAATCACGCAGGCGGACCTCAAAAAGGTCCGCCCGATTTGTTTATATTCCCCGATCCCGCCCTCGCTGTGAACGTCAGTGTCCGGTAGTACAGGTAACGGTGAGGTGTGCGCATGTAAGACTGATGAGCATAATCCTGCATTCGGGACTCGAACCCAAGCGGCTCCGCGCTTTATCCACCTAAAAGGACTCCGGAGAGTCTGTGCGTCTCATTCTCAAACGCTGAGGCGACACTCGCCCGCCCAAGCTACTCACGGAAAAATCAGAGGAGATCGGTCGACCAGTTCGCCGCCTGGATCGCGGTGTCGGTCTCGCGCAGAGCCTTTGAGAGATCGTCGACGTTCTTCTGCATCTCACGCACGGGAACGGTGCTCTTCACGATGATCTCCGAGCCGCGGCTTCGCATCGCCGTCTGGCTGGCGGAGGAGAGGAAGCGCCGGAGAACGCGGATGCGCTTGGTGAGGCAGTCCCGTCTCGCAATGAGCGCCGTGAGGGATTTGCCGTCGACCGTCGCGGAGGCGTTCGTGAGGTTGATGCGGGTGATGAGCGCTTCGAGGCACGTCGAGAGCGTCGTCAGTTCGGCGAGCAGGACGACGGGATCTTCCGCCGGTTCTTCGCCCTCCTGCACGAGCGCATTGCTCTGGAGACGTTCTTCGAGCTGATCGATCCGCTTTTGAAGGTCGGCTCTCTCGATGAGAGCTTCAGCCAGTTTCATAGTTTCAGTCCTTTTCGGATAGTTCGATGCGCCGCACCTCGCCGTCCTCGTACAGGATCGCGCCGTGCGGCGTTTGGTTTTTCGGGATGGCGACGGATCCGGGATTGAGGAACCGGACGCCGCCCTCGACGTAATCGTGCGGGATGTGCGTATGCCCGGTGAAATAGTACGATCCGGCGGGCATCTTCGGGATCTCGCGGTGACCGTGGGAGAGGTAGAGCGCGCGCTCCCCGTCGAAGATCAGGCCGTAGTCCGCCGACACGGGAAAGTCGAGCACCATGCCGTCGACCTCGGCTTCGCAGTTCCCGCGCACGGCGAGGATCTCCCGGGCGAGGGGATTGAGCATGGCGATGACCGCCTTCGGATCATAACCCTCGGGCAGGTCGTTGCGCGGTCCGTGATAGAGAAGGTCGCCGAGGAGCACGAGCCGGCACGCCCCGGAGGCCCGGTATGCGTCGAGCATCCGGGCGCACCAGAGGGCCGATCCGTGCAGATCGGACGCGATGAATAGCTTCATTTATTTCAGGTTGAACTTCTCGAGCTTTTCGCGCAGGAAGTTCACGGCGAGCGCGATGTCCTTTTCGGGCTGGCCGCCGACTTCGCGCTCGATGGTGAGGAAGCCGTTGAATCCGGTCGCAGCAAGGGCGGGGAGGTACACATCGAAATCGACGTCGCCTTCGCCGAGCGGCAGTTCGAGATACTTGTGGCCCATTTCGAGCAGCGCCTGATGTTCCTTTGCCTCTTCACCGATCTCGAGGGCCTCGTCGACCTTCTTCTTCAGCATGATGCCGTCCTTCGCATGGGTATGCACGACGTACTTGCCGAGGTACTTCAGGGCGTTCTCGGGTCTGTCGTCCACGCACATCACGAGGTTGGCGGGGTCGAAGTTGACGCGCACGCCGCCCGCACCGAGGGAATCGAGGAATTCGCCGAGGAGCTTGCCCGGTTCGGGACCGGTCTCGACCGCGAAGGCCGCTTCCACGGAGTCCGCATATTCCGCCAGCTCACGGCAGGCGATCCGCATGGTCTCGCGGGTTTCGTTCTCTTCGTCCGGAACGGTGCCGATGTGGGTGGTGACGACGTTGCATTCGAGCTTCTTCGCGAGGTCGAGGACTCTCTTCGACTTCTCGACGTAGATCTTGTTGTCCTCCGCGTTCATGAAGCCGTGGCCAAAGTCCCCGCAGAGAGCGGAGAAGACGAGGCCGTTCGACTTGACGATGTCGAGGGTCTCCCGGATCTTGTCGGGGGTCATGTTTTCAGGCGCGAGCTCGCCATAGGTGGCGTACGCCTGAATGCCTTCGATCCCGAGTTCTGCCGCCTTTTCCACGCCTGCGCGGAAGCCGAGACGGAACGATTCTACCATTGCGCCGATTTTCATGTTGATTCCTCCTGAAAGGTAAAATTATATTTCGGTGGTTTTCTTGATCTTCTGCATCCGCACGTCGCTGCCGGAGAAGGAAAGCGGCTGGAATTCCCCGAAGATGCGCGACATGATGCGGTCCTCGTAGCGGGAACGGAGCTCGGCTCCGCGCAGATTGGTGCTGATGATCGTCGGAAGGTGCCGGATGAGGCGCTGGTTGAGCAGGAAATAGAGGCAGGAGATGCTGAACTTGTTCGTGATCTCCGTGCCGAGGTCGTCGATGATGAGCAAATCGCAGTCCGAGAAGCGGTCGACGTCACTGCCGTCCGCATCGGTATAGCTGTTCGTGCGGAAGCGGCGTGCCTCAAATTCGCTGAACAGGCCCTGCGCGCACTCATACACGACGAAGAAGCCCCGCTCGATCACGCGCCTTGCCACGGCGGACGAGAGGTGCGTCTTGCCGAGCCCGGTCGCGCCGATGAAGATGAGGTTGGGCGACGACGCCGGATCGAATGCCTCCGCGTAATCCCGCAGGTACGAGACGTTCTTCTCCATCCCTATTCTATCATCTTTTTCGTAATAGTCAAGACAAAATGTGTCAAAAGTCTGATTTTTCGTGAGAGAATAGAGCCCGGAGCTTTCGAGGAAATTCTCGACGATCTCGCGCTTGAGGCAGTCGCAGATGTCGATCCCGACGTACCCCGTGTCGGAGCATTTCTCGCAGGAATACCGGATGGTGCAGTAGCCCGGCGGGTATCCGTGCTCTTCGAGGAGGGCGCGGCGGCGTGCGGCGACGGCTTCATATTCGCGTCGGATCGCCTCGATCTCCGCCTTTGCGTCTCCGCCTCCGAAGGAAGCCGCGGCGATCCTCGGACCGGTCTTCTGCAGCTCCCGGTCGATTTCCGCAAACTCCGGTACGGCTGCGGCGACCTCGGCGGTGCGCCTTTCGTAGGCGGCGATGCTCTCGGCGCGGCGGGATGCGATGACCTCCTTAGCGCGGCGGATGCTTTCGCTCTTCGTCATGACTCCTCCTCTCCGGACGCGCCGTTCTTGGCGTTCTTGTCCATGATGCTGTAGGACCGGCGGAGCGCGGCTTCAAAGAATTCGTCGGTGTCGAAGCTCGATCCGTCGGGGCGTTTATCGGTTTTTACGCGGCGCGCGTCCTCCGCAGCGTCGACTTCTTCCGGCGTAATATATCCCGCGGCATACCAGTTTTCGAGGACCGCGTTGGCGTAGTCCATGCTCGCCTTGCCCGTGCGGGTCACCGTGACCTCATAGGCCTTCGCGATCATGTCGCGGGAGAAGGCGAACGTGTTGGCCCAGCGGTCGATCATCTCGCGCTCCTTCTTGATGAGCGCGCGGGAACCGGTCCCGAACGTCTCGCGGACGAAGGTTTCGAGATTCAGCCTTGCCTCGCGCCGCGCCAGTTCTTCTTCGAGCGCGCCGTATGTCGAGATGCCGCTGTCATAGAACTCGACCGCCATCTTCTCGATGTACCGGATCGAGGTCTTGTGGATCGACGCGGCATGGGAGCAGAGGAGCAGGATGTATTCGGGCGTCAGACGGAGATGATCGAGCAGCCCGACGATGACCGCCGTCTCCGCCGTGTTGAAGATCCGCCCGAGGATCTGCTGGCAGGAGTCGATGAGCTCCGCGCATCCGTCGGTCTTTTCTACGGCTTCGGACAGCTCGTCCGCCGTATAGGTCGGGAGCGTCGAGCGGAGCAGGACCTTTTTCTTCGCGGAAGGCTTCGGCGCGGGTTCGCCCGTCAATGTGAGCTGTTCGCCTGCGGGGGATACGGGCGTCTCTTCGTCCGTGAGGAGCACGCCGGCTGCCTTCCACGCATCGAGCGCGCGCAGCAAGGCTTTCTCCGTGACGTCGAGGGCCGCGGCGCGCTCAGCGGGCTCGAATTCCGGATCCGCGATCACGGAGAGCAGGACTTTGAGCTCGTCCTTCGAGGCGACGGCGAGCCGCTCCCTTACCGCTTCCGCCGGGAGGGATAAGATTTGATGTCGGTAAACGGGGGTGATTTTCATACGCATTTCCGATTCATGGATTGTGCCGTGACCGGAGTCCGGCGAGATAGTCCTCCGCCGCTTCGTCCGAGGCGAAGGCGTTGAGCGCGCTGTCCGCCGTGATCCCCGCAGAGAGGAGATGGTAACCCGCGGCGGCGATCATCGCGGCGTTGTCCCCGCAGAGGGGGAGCGACGGCACGGAAAAGGCGGTTTTGCGGCGTCGGCAGGTTTCTGCGACCGCGCGGCGCAGGTGGGAGTTTGCCGCCACGCCGCCCGCCAGCACGAGGGTCCCGGCGCCGGTTTCTTTCAGAGCGGCGGAGAGCTTTTTAGAGATTCCGCCGCACACGGTTTTCGTGAAGGATCCGGCGATCGCGCGGCGCACGTCGTCGGGAAGGGTGTCGGTTTTGAGCCGCTGCTTTTCGTTGTGGATCGTATTGATGACGGCGGTTTTCAGACCGCTGAACGAGAAGTCATAGGAATCGTCCGTGACGGCCGGGGAGGGGAAGGGGAACGAGAGCTTTTCGGGATCCGGATCCTCGAAATAGGCCGTGGCCAGCTTGTCCATCGCCGCGCCGCCCGGATAGGGAAGTCCCATCACGCGACCGACCTTGTCGAAGGCCTCGCCGCACGCGTCGTCACGGGATGCGCCGATTTCCTCGAAGGTCGTGTAATCCGGCACGCGGTAGAGCGAGGTATGCCCGCCGGAGACGACGAGCGCGAGATACGGCGGCCTCAGCTCTTCATGCTCGATGTACGCCGCCGCGACATGCCCTTCGATGTGATTGACCGGGATCAGCGGTACGCCCAGCGAGACTGCAAGGGATTTCGCGAAGCTGACGCCGACGAGGAGCGAGCCGATCAGCCCCGGGGCGAAGGTCACGGCGACCGCGTCGATTTCGGAGAGGGCGATCCCCGCTTCCCGGACCGCTTCGCGCGCGACGTTCGTGATCGCTTCGCAGTGCGCGCGGCTGGCGATCTCGGGGACCACGCCGCCGTAGAGCGCATGGATGGCAATCTGCGAGGAGACGATGTTGGAAAGCACCGTGAACCGTCCGTCCTCCGCTTTCACGACGGCGGCGGAAGTCTCGTCACAGGAGCTTTCGATGGCAAAGAGAATCATAGAAGTCCTTTATCTGCCGGGACGAGCGTCTTCTTCATGAGGATCGCGTCCTCCCGGGGCTTGATGTAGTAATGGCGGCGGATGCCGATCTCGGTGAATCCGTTTTTTCGGTAGAGCGAGCGGGCCGCCGCGTTGGAATCGCGCACCTCGAGGTAGAGCTCCGTGACGCCCTTTGCCGCCGCTTCACCGATCATGCGGGAGAGCAGGGCCTGTCCGACGCCGGACCGTCTTACGGTGGGGGAGGAGGCGATGTTGAGGATCTCCGCTTCTTCGCCGATCGCGAGGAGGCAGGAGAAACCGACGAGAACGCCGTCCCGCTGTGCCACATAAATCGCGATGTTCTCCGCTTCAAACGCCTCGCGGAAACTCTCCTCGGACCACGGACAGGTGAAGGAGGCGTTCTCGATCGCGAGGATCGCGGGGAGCTCATCCGCCGACGCGGGACGGACGGTGATCTCACCCGACATAGTCGTCGAGGAGGTTGCCGATCATCACGGAGCGCTTGGTCGTGCGGTCATAGAGGAATTTGCCTTCGGGGAATTCGCCGTAGGTGAGGTTGTAGTAAATGCGCGGGTATTTCTCTTCGGACCAGAATTTCAGCTCGTAGATCTTAACCGATCCGGCAAGCGGCCACTCCGCGTATTCGCCGTTTTCGTAGAGGTCGACGAGTTTCGAGATGATGGCGGGATCCTCGATCGTCGCGAAGGCGTGCGTGACCTCTTCGTTGATGCAGACAAAGACCTTCGACGGTTCCATCTCGGAGAGGGTCGGAAGGGTGAGCTTGTCGCTGTAAAAGATGGTCGTGGCCGTGCCGGAATAGGATTCCGTAAGCCATTCCTTGGGATCGAGACCGACGATCTCGTAGAGCACCTCATCGGCCTTGGCAAAATAGGCGAATTCCTCCCCGACTGCCGCGGGCTCGTAGTTCAGGGGCGCGGCATTGTAGGCGAGGCGCTTCATCTTGTTGACGAGCTGTCCGTCTGAATAGGTGAGGTTGACAAGTCTTGCGGAGCAGGAGAAGAGGAGCAGGGCGGCGAGGATGACGGCTGCCGCGCGCAGAATGCGATGATTCATAAAACGGATTGTCCTCCAATATAATACGGGTGGTATCAGTAGCCGAGCGCGCCGGAGAGGGAGTCGTCGTTCTCGACCCATTCGGAGACGTCGATCTCCCGGAACTCGTCGGCGGTGTCGCGGATGTAGACCTTCGAGATCCCCGCGTTGATGATGAGCTTTTTGCACATCATGCAGGAATTGGTGTTCGGCTGGATCTCGCCGGTCACGGGACTCGTGCAGCACATGTACAGCGACGCGCCGAGCATGTTCTCCCGGGCGGCGGCGATGATGGCGTTGGCCTCGCTGTGGACGGACCGGCAGAGCTCGTATCGTTCTCCGCGCGGGATCTTCAGTTTCTCGCGGTAGCACGATCCGATGTCGGTGCAGTTCTGACGGCCGCGCGGCGATCCGTTGTAGCCGGTCGAGATGATGACGTCGTTCTTGACGATGATCGCACCGAAGCGGCGGCGCAGGCAGGTGCTCCGCTCGGAGACCGTCTCTGCAATATCGAGATAATAGTTGTGTTTGCTGACGCGTTCCATAGGCGCTCCCGTATCGTGTTTTTTCCATTATACACCACGGAATATGAAAAAATCAAGACATCGGCGCAATGCTCTCGAAAAAAACCGCAAAACAGAGACCTTGGGAGGCAGAATCCTTGAAAAAAGGCAGCTTATTCTTAAGAAACGCGCTCACCCTCTCCGTCGTCGGCATCCTCATGCGCGCGCTCGCCGTGAGCTTCAACGCCTACGTCAACCGCAAGATCGGTCCGGAGAGCATGGGGCTCTTCACCCTCGTCATGAGCGTCTATGCCTTCGCCGTCACGCTCGCCCTCTCCTCCGTCAACCTCGGCGCGGTCCGGCTGACTTCGGAAACGGCGGCCCGGCTCGAAGCGGCGGGGGCGGATGCGGCATCCTGGCGTTCGGCGATGCGCGGGGTCCTCCGGGCGGTCAGTCTATACAGCCTCCTCTTCGGCGTCACCAGCGGCATTCTGCTCTATCTCGCGTCCCCCGTCGCCGCGGAAAAACTCCTCGGGGACATCCGCACCATCCCGTCCTTGCGCGTGCTCGCCATGAGCCTCCCGGCGATCTCGCTGTCGTCTGCGCTCTCCGGTTATTTCACCGGCCTGCGCAAGGCGGCGAAAAATGCGGTCGCCTCCGTGACGGAGCAGTTTGTGAAGATCATCGTGACCTCCACCGCGCTCGTGTTCGTCGTGCCGGACAACGTGGAGTCCGCCTGTCTCGCCGTGGTCGGAGGATCCGCCGTTGCCGAGGCATGGACGCTGGTTTTACACTTCGTCCTCTACCTGACCGATTCGCACAGACCGGGCGGCGTCGCGGCAGGGAAGAGCGCCGTAAAAGCGCATACCTCCTTCCGCGAATGCGCCGGGATCGCGTTTCCCGCGGCGGTCGGGACATATGCGCGGCAGGGACTGACGACCCTCGAACACCTCGCGATCCCGAAAGGGCTGATCCGAAGCGGCCTGACGCAGGAAACCGCGCTCTCGCAGTACGGGCTCTTACAGGGGATCGCGTTCCCGCTCGTCATGTTCCCCTATGCCGTGATCCACGCCTTCACCTCGCTCCTCGTCCCGGAGATGGCCGAACGACACGCGCTCGGCGACCGTGCCGGGATGCGGGAGATGGCGCGCCGGGTATACCGGTATTCCGCGCTGTTTTCCGTAGCGGCGTGCGGGGTCTTCGTCAACTACGCGCGCGAGCTCGGCATGATGATCTACGATTCCGGCGACGCGGCGCGGTACACGCTTCTTCTCGGCGCGCTCGTGCCGTTCATGTACCTCGACACCGCCGTCGACGCGCTCCTCAAGGGCATGGGCGAACAGGTCTATTCGATGAAGGTGAACATCGCCGACGCCGCGAGCGGGCTGATTCTCGTGATCCTCCTGACCCCGCTCCTCGGGATGTACGGCTATCTGCTCACGATCTGGCTCTGTGAGGTCGGCAATCTCGCGGCGAGCATCCACCGGCTCGGCCGTGTGACGGGCGTCGGGGTCCGGGACGCGCTCCCGTACTATCTCCGGCCTCTCACAGCCGCCGCCGTTCTCACCGTCGCGCACCGGATCCTCCTCGACGTCCTGCCGCCGCTGGTCTCCATGATCGCCTTCCTCGCCCTCTACGCGCTTCTCACGCTCGGGATCCCGGAGAAACGGATCGCCGGTCCGAAAAAGACGGAACCCGCGGCGTAAATACCGCGGGCTTTTGCCGTGATGCGTCGATCAAGCGAGGACTCTGTCGGTGATGCAGTCGTACCAGTGGACGAAGGTCTTGCCGTTGACCGTCAGGCGTTCGTTATCGGGCAGCTTTTCCGTCCACAGCCTGCCGTAGCGAGAAACAGCCCAGTCGTCCGCGTTGAAGCGTCTCCAGAGGACGGTTCTGCCGGTGCGGTCAAGATAGTGTTCGCAGAGCATCGCGCCGTCTGAATATTGGATGTCGATCAGGCGTACGGTGTCGTATTCCTTTCCCGCAAGCGTGACGGTGAATCGCCCGACAAGATCGGATATGTCGCACCGGCTGTCGTGGATCAGCTGATTTCCGTCCTGAACGATCCGTCCTTCCGGCCTGCGCTCGACGGGGAAGCCGCAGTTGCCTTCGCCGATGCCGTATGCGCTCTCGAACTCTTCGTCTAAAAACGTGACGATCTTCCGGCAGCCGTCCGCGGTGCTTTCCCCGCCGAGATACCGGCAGTACGTATCGGTCAGCTGTGCGAAAATCACGCTCTTTTCCGTGACGCTGCCTTCTTGATAACTTGACTGGATTTCAACGCCTTCGACCCCGTGGATGCACACTCTGCCGGTCACCTTGAGATCATACTGCCCGGAGAGCTTCTTCTCGGGGAAATCGTACATGGCGAAAGAGATCTTTTCGTTTTCGAGGGGGACGATGAACATTCCCAGAAGCTCACGGTGCCGAACGGCAAACGGTTCCTTGTCGGATTCTGTTATGGTGTATTCCGGCATGACTGCGGGAAATTGTTTCATGGTGTTTTCTCCTTTCCGTCCCGGTTTGTACGGATACTTTTCTTTGAATTTCTGTTTCGCATAGTGCAGGCGGCTTTTGACGGTCCCGAGCGGGATACCGAGCTTCTCGACGATCTGCTCCTGCGGCAGCTCTTTGAAATAGTATAGATACAGAATCTGCTTCTCGCTGTCGCCGAGCTTTTCCAGTGTTTCGCGTACGACGGAAGACGTTGTCACGCCGTGTGCGCCGACCGTGATCGCCGATTCGCGCAGCGCGTCGAGCGGGATTTCGAGAATCTTCGCTTTCTCCCGGAAATAGTCGCTGCATTTGTGTCTGGCGATGCCGATGAGCCAGGATTTGAACAGGCTTTTGTCCTGCAGAGAGTCAAAACTCTTGAATGCGGCGATGCAGATTTCCTGTAAGACGTCTTCGGCGTCGTACGAACGCGCGATCCGATACCGTACAAAGCGCTCAAGAGCCGCCATCTCTCCCGAGAGCAGTTCTTCAAATTCGCTCAACCTCTTCACCTTGCTTTCGATGGAATTCTGAAACCGGTTTCATATACATAGTCGGAAAAACGGCGTAAAAGGTTCAAAAACTCCGAAAAAACCTGCGGAAAAAGTGAAAAAAAGAGAATACAACGCAAAAGGCACCTCGATGAGGTGCCTTTCTGACCCGTGGGGGAATCGAACCCCCGTTTACGCCGTGAGAGGGCGTCGTCTTAGCCGCTTGACCAACAGGCCATGTTCCGCGGAACGGTGTTATTATAGCATATCCTCTCCCGGATTGCAAGAGGTTTTTGAAAAAAACTCCGGAAAATTACCGAAAACTTGCAAGCACGATCTGAGAAGCCGCGATGAGGATGTGGCAGAGGAAATAGGTCGGGCAGATCCAGAAGCCAAGTTTACGCTTTTTTAAGAAGCGGGAGAGCGCGATGAGGGTGTCGGAGAAGAGGATGAACGCGATCCCCGCGGCAAAGAGGACCGCCGAAGCGAAGGGTACTGACGAGAAGAGGGAAGCGGTCATCACGCACAGCGAGATCCCGGTATAAGCCGTCGCCGCGATGCGCAGGAAGCGATCCTTGATCGCCGGGTAGAGCGTCCCGACGAGAAAGACGGTATATCCGACGATCAGGATGACAGCCGCCGCGATCCGGAGGGCGGGATGGGACGATCTCTCCGCGAGGAGGATGCTGTATGTGAGAAAACAGGCGTGTGCGAGGAAAAAGCCGACGATCCCGCAGAGAAGCATCCGGTCGCCGTTTTTGCCGCCGGAGTGCGCCATGAACCAGTCCCCGACGATCGAGAGCGCGTAGGCGGCGACGATCCAGACGGATGCCCCTGCGAGGAGCGCGATCGCGAGGCAGGACGCCGTGACCGCCGCACTGAAAGGATATTTTCCGGTCTTCGCGTGCAGGACGGCAAAGAGCGCGGGGACGAGGAGCAAGAGATACAGCGGATTCATGCGCATGCCTCCCGTGAGAATTCAGAAAAAGAAACGTCCGGCGGCGGGACAGCATGGGTGCCGTTCTGCGCGCCGGATGCGGATGATTATTCTTCCTTCTTGTCTTCGGGCTCGAAGATCTTTGTGGTCGGGGCCTTGCCGTTGAGCGCGATGACCCAGTTCTGCATTTTTCTCGACCAGTCGACGATGTGCTGGCGCTCCTGGAGGGAGATCTTCTTCGAGAAGTTAAAGCGGCCCGTGTTGACGTAATAGGTCTCTTCGAGTACGTAAGTCCCGGCTTCCTTCAGGATCTCCTTGACCTGATCCTCGGCCTCGGTGCCCGGTTCGCCGTCGATGAAGAGGGCAGTGTAGGTCGCCTTGTCGGGCTTGAGCTCCGAGCAGAAGCGGCGGACGCGGTCTTCCGGTTCGTCCTTCATGGTGAGGCCGATCAGGACCAGACGTTCCTTGTCTGCCGGATAAGCCGGGGGAATGTCGTTGACGATGCATCCGTTCGCTGCGCCGATGGCCTCCGCGTAGGTGACCATCTTGTGCTTCTTCGTTGCGTACATAACGCGCATTTTCATGGTGGGAATCCTCCGATATGGGGTTCATTTTCTGTTTGAACCCTATTATATCACAAATCCGCGGCTTTGTGAAGTCAAAACTGTAACTTTTTTCGGTTTTGTTCGCCCGTTTCGCTTGACAGAACGCCTCCGGTATGGTAGACTACGGGTGAAAATCCATCTTCCGAG
>JAFZPN010000038.1 GCA_017550315.1 Clostridia bacterium | reverse complement strand
CTCGCCGTCCTCCGTCGTCTTCGGAACGATCATCAGGCCCGTCCCCTCCGCGACGTAGGTGTGGTAATCCGGCTGCGATTCCTCGTATTTCGGCATCGGGATCACGCCGAAGTCCCGCTCGTTCACGCGGTAGACGCGCAGGAACGCGATCACCTCCGTGGCGAAGAGCGTGTTGCCGTCCCGCAGGCCCGAGGAGATGTACCCGATGTCGTGATAGTAGCAGCTGTCCGCGTTCATCAGCTTCAGGGTCTTGTCCCAGACGTCATAGAAGCGCTCGTTGTCGTAGGTCGCCTCGGGAATGCCTTCCGCGTTGATGCTGACGATCTTCTCGCCCGCTGCCAGCCACGATGCGGCAAAGTTTTCGGAGTGGGTCAGAAGGCCCCAGCGGTCGCGTCTTCCCATCTTTCCGTCGCCGTCCAGATCCGCCGCGGCCGCGTCCATCATCTCGAGCATTTTGTCCTGCGTCCAGTGTCCGCCGTCGACGAGATCATACGGCGATTCCAGCCCGACGTCCTCGAGGTGCTGCTTGTCGAAATAGATGACCCAGATCGCGTCCTTGTCTGCGATGGAGATGTCCGTCGCGACCAGGTAATTCTTCCCGCCCATCGTCGTGTCCTCGATCGAGTGCACATCCCACCACGGATGCGTGAGATCCACGGGGCCGAGCGTGTTCAGATCGAGACAGAGATTGGACATGGCGCAGGTCGCCGCTTCCTTCTGCCGCAGCCATCCCGCGGCGTAGGCGTTGTCGCCCGCGGTCACGCCGCTGCGGAAGAGCCCGACGAGCTGTCCGGCATCCCGGGCGGTCTGCGTGATGGTGATGCCGAGCAGTTCCTCCACGAGAAGATTGCGGTTGTAAAACGCGTCGTTCAGGCTCTCGCCCGTCAGCTCCCCGTAGACGATCTCGTCCCAGCCCCAGTTCTGGTTGGTATAGACGAGCGCATTGAAGTTCCAGCCGTCGAAATTCGTTCCCTCCGGCACTCCGGTCCGCTCCGACAGAGTCAGCTCCGCTGTCTCCTCTTCGGTCTGTACTTCCGGGGAGGGGACGGCGGGATCCTGCGGCGAGGCTTCTTCCGGCCCCGGGCCCGTCTGCGAACAGGCCGCGAGCATCAGGCAGGCGAGGATGAGCGCGGCAGATCTTTTGAATCCGTACATGATGAGCTCCTTTCCATGGATAAAAAGGGACAAAAAAGCAGGTTTCTCACGGATGAATCCAGTATAAACGATCCGCGGGCAAAATGCAAGCAGAAAACGCGGATTTTTCGGACAAAATCACAAAAAGCTCTTGAAGAAGCCGGTTGAACCCGGTATAATACAAACGGGAATGCCATGAACGGAAGGATGGGTATACACATGAAAAAACCGCTGAGAGTCGCCGTGATCGGCGCGGGAGGATGGGGGTATCAGCATGCCCGGGCGTTTTCCTCGCGCCGCGACACCGTTCTCACCTCGATCACCGGCCGGACCGAAGAACGGACCCGCCGGCGCGCGGAAGAGTTCGGCGTTCCGTATTACCTCGATATCGCCGACATGCTCGAAAAGGACCGGCCGGATTTCGTCTCCGTCTGCATGCCCGGTCAGGGAACTTTCGCGCCGACGATGGAGGTGATCCGCGCAGGGGTGCCGCTGCTTGTCGAAAAGCCGCTTGCCTACAAGCTCGATGAGGCAAAGACCATGGTCGCGGAGGCGAAAAAGAAGAATCTCTTCTTTGCCATCGATTTCAATCACCGGTACAGCATCACGGCAATCATGGCGCGGGAGGACATCGAAAAAGGGCGGCTTGGCGACGTGGTGTTCGCGCTGTGGCGATTCGGCCACGGCTCCGGTCCGCTGAATCACCCCTATCTGAATCTCATCGAAGCGCAGTGCCACGGGCTCGATCTGCTCGAATCGCTCTGTGGTCCGATCGCGTCGGTGGAGGCAGAGATGACCGACATGACCGGCAAAGGGAGCTATTCCACCTTCTCCCTCTCGCTCCGGTTCGCGGGCGGCGGTGTCGGGTCCTTCCTCGGGACCTTTGATTCGTCGGAGAACTACACGCTGTCCCACTTCGTCGAGATCAACGGCACGAAGGGGCGGATCCTGATGGAGGACTCCGTCCGTGGCTATCGCTTCCAGTCGGCGGACTCCCGGCGCGCGGAGGTGTGGAATCCCGCGTTCTTCCGGGACGACGAGAGAAGCTTCAACCGCAACCTTGATAGGCATCTCGACGCCCTGATCCCCGCCCTCCTCGAAGGCCGCGAGCCGCCCGTCCCCGCGGAAAAGGGACTCCGCGCCCTGAGGCTGGCACACGCGGCGATCGAATCGTTCGAGACCGGACGCCGGGTCATGACGGACGCGTGAGCCTGAGCGCGGATGCCGACCGATTCCACGAAGAGAATCTCCCAAAAAGCGCACGTTCCACGGTCAGAAACTCACGATTTTCCGTACAGGATTTTTATAGTAATTTCACGGTGAATCCGGTATAATATATTTAATTTGGTGCAGATTTTCCGCATCCATCCAACCCAGTCCCTCCCGTTCCTTCGATAGGACGGGAGATGCAGGAGGCTCTTTATGTATCAGCGACTGGACGATGTTCTGCGCGGCAAAGAAGACAACTATATGCTTCCCTTTTACTGGCAGCACGGGGATCACACCGCTTCGATCCCGGAAGAGGTCGAGCGGATCCGGCAGAGCGGCGCGCGGGCGTTCTGCGTCGAATCGAGACCGCACCGCGATTTCGTCGGCGAAGGCTGGTGGCGCGATATGGACATCATCCTCGCGGAAGCGGAAAAGCGCGGCATGAAGGTCTGGATCCTCGACGACGACCACTTCCCGACGGGTCACGCCGCAGGCCGGATCAAGGATCACCCCGAACTGCGCAACTGGCAGCTCGCCGAGCGTCACGTCGACGTGATGGGCCCGCTCACGGACGCCCTGCTCATGACGGACAAGACAAGCGACGAGCACATCCTCCTCGACGTCTACGCCTGCCGCCGCGTCCCGTCCGCGAAAAGCGAGATCCTCGAGGACTGCGCGCCCGACTGGATCCGGCTGACCGACGGGGTCTGCGGCGATTTCCTGCGCTTTACGATCCCCGCGGGGTGCTGGCGCGTCTTCTTCCTCTACAAGACCCGCCGCGGGACGAGCCATCCCGATTACATCGACATGCTCTCGGAAGAATCCGTGCGGGTCCTCATCGACGCGGTCTACGAGAGCCATTACGCACATTATGCGAAATACTTCGGCACGACCATCGCCGGGTTCTTCTCGGACGAGCCGTCCCTCGGGAACACGTGGTTCGGTTCGCACGCCGTCGACCGGGGCATGTATGACCGCCGCGTCGGGATGCCCGGACTCGCCCTCCCGTGGAACGACCGCATCCCCGCGATGATGCACGAAGCCCTCGGCTTTGATCCGCTCCCGTACCTCCCCGCCCTCTGGTTCGGTATGGGAGAGGCGACAGGCGCGGTCCGGCACGCCTACATGGACGCGGTGACGAAACTCTACCGCGACTGCTTCACCCGGCAGCTCGGCGACTGGTGCGAGGCGCACGGTGTGCAGTATATCGGCCACATCATCGAGGACATGAACGCCCATGCGCGGACCGGATGCAGCGCGGGTCACTATTTCCGCTCCCTCGACGGACAGCACATGAGCGGCATCGACATCGTCCTGCATCAGATCATGCCCGGCATGAGCGATTACATCCACTCCGCATCCACCTTCGGGAACAATGCCGATCCTGCGTTCTTCGACTATGTGCTCGCCAAGCTGGCTTCCTCCTTCGCGCGCATCGGGACGCAGACGGAGGGCCGCGCGATGTGCGAGGTCTTCGGCGCATACGGCTGGGCGGAGGGCGGACCGGCGATGAAATGGCTGCTCGACTACCTGCTCGTGCGCGGCGTGAATCACTTCGTACCGCATGCGTTCTCCCCGGCTTTCCCGGATCCCGATTGCCCGCCCCACTTCGGCGCGAACGGATCCGATCCGCAGTTTGAGGCCTTCTCGAAGCTCATGACCTACGGCAACCGCGCGGCGCATTTGCTCTCGGGCGGCATCCCCCGTGTGGACTGCGCGATCCTCTATCACGCCGACGCCGAATGGATGAACAAGGACGGCGACGCGATGCTCACACAGGTCCCGGCGAAGACGCTTTACGACGCGCACATCGATTTCGACATTCTCCCCGCCGACTGCTTCACCGGAGGGGCGAGCGGAAGCCGTGTCCATCCCGCGCGCGCGGAGAACGGACGGCTCCGTGTCGGGCAGGCGTTGTATCAGTGCCTCATCGTCCCGGCGGCAAAAGAACTGCCGAAGCCGCTGACCGATGCGCTCGAGTTGCTCGGAGAGGCGGGGATCCCCGTGATCCGCATGCAGCCGGACACCGCACCGGAGGAACTGCTCGCGATCCTCGACGGGTTCCTCGCGCGGGATCTCACGGTCGACGGCGGGTACCCGATGCTGCGCTGCTCCCACGTGAGTGCCGGCTCGTCGGAGATCTACATGTTCGTCAACGAATCCACGGCGGATCCGGTGAAGACGACCGTCCGGCTCACGAACCTCGACGGCGTGAGGGAGGGCGTCCTGCTCGATCTCCTGAACGACGACTGCGCGCGCGTAAAAATCGCGGACGGCGGACTTGCACTGGACCTCGCGCCGTATCAATCCGTGATCGCCGTATTCGGGAAAGATGGGACATGCCCCGCGCTCCCGGATAAGAAGACATGGGCTCCGGCGGCTCCCGCGGAACTCACCTTCCGCATTGAGCAGGCGCCGTACACCGCGCTGGGCGATTTCACGACCGTCGCCGAGGCTGTCCCCGCGTCCGGGCTCTTCAACATCACCTCGGCGGAGGGGGATCCCGGCTTCTCCGGGCGGATCCGCTACACCGCTTCGTTCACAGGCAAGCGGGAATCCCTCGCCCTCGATCTCGGAGAGGTCGGCCAGACGTCGCACCTGTGGCTCAACGGACGGGATCTCGGTGTCCGCGTCTGCCCGCCGTACCGGTACGATCTCACGGACGCGCTCCGAGACGGAGAAAACGCGCTCGTGATCGAGGTCTCGAATACGCTTGCCAACGCCGTGCGCGACGGATTCTCCGCCTATATGGCGATCCCCGCGTCCGGGCTGATCGGCCCGCTCACGTGGCTCCGATAAACGCAATCCGAAAAGAAAAATATACGGAGGCAGAAACATGAAAAACAGAATGCGCATCCTCTCCCTGCTCCTTGCGGCGCTCCTGCTCTGGGGGACCGTCTCCTGCTCATCCGGCGGGAACGGCGCAACCGACGAACCGACCGCTTCCCCCGCGCTGACCGCGGATGCTCCCACGGCGGATGCCCTGGCGGAGGATCCCGAAGAACCCGCGGGCAACGGACGCTCCAATGTGAAGGACTCGCTGCCGGATGATCTCGACTTCGGCGGCGCGACGCTGCACTTCTTCACCCGCGGCGGCGACCGTGACACCCTGATGGAATTTCAGGCGGAAGAACTGAACGGCGAAGTGGTCAACGACGCGGTGTATGCCCGGAATCTCGCCGCGCAGGAGAGACTGAACATTGCGATGGATCTGATCCTCGCAGCAGTCAACATCCACGGCGGCACAAATACCCAGATTCAGAAATCCGTCGCCTCCGGGACCAATGACTATGACCTGCTCGGCAACGGCATGTATTCGATGATGTCCCTGACGATGGAGAACATCCTTCTGCCGATGGAAGAGCTGCCGTACCTGGACTTCTCGGCGCCGTGGTACAACCATGCCTTTCTGGAGCAGACCAATTTCAACGGGCACAACTACACCGTCATGGGCGAGATCGGGCAGACGATGATCTCCGGTGCGTTCGTGATGTTCTTCAACAGGACCCTGTTCGACACCTTTTACAACGGAGAGATCAACCTCTATCAGATCGTAAACGAGGGGGAATGGACCATCGACAAGATGACCTCCCTCTGCGAACCGGTCTATCAGGACGCGAACGGCAACGGATCACCGGATGAAGGCGATATCTTCGGTCACTACTTCACGAACACCGACACGCTCGGCGCAGATTCCTTCTACGGAGCGGCCAGAGTCGAATACCTGAAGAAAGCTGACGACGGAACGTGGTTCTTCAACGCGACCTGCGACCGGATGATCACTTTCACGGAGAAAATGCACAAGCTCCTCTTCGAGGGGACGAACACCCTGCGTCTGCCGTACAACAACGACCAGATCATGGATACGATGAAGGCGGACCAGACGATTTTCGTCACGTGGATGCTCTCGGGCATCGATCTGCTGCGCGATATGGAATCCGACTTCGGGATCCTGCCGATGCCGAAGCTTGACACGGCGCAGGAAAAATACGCCGAATATGTCCACGATGCATCCTCCTCCTTCAGCATCCCCGTCACGGAGCCGGATGCGGCCATGGTCGCGGCGTTCCTCGAAGCCATGAGCGCTGAATCCTTCCGCACGGTGACGCCCGCCTACTTTGAGACGGCGCTCAAGGCAAAGTACTCCCGCGATTCCGAAACCTCCCAGATGCTTGACATTATCGTGGACGGGATCTATCTCGATATCGGCTACATCTTCGGCGGAAGCCTGAACTCCCCCATCGGCAAGATCCGCGGTCTTCTTGCCTCCGCGACAAACTGTGAAAACGCCGCGTCATCCCTGGCGAAGAACGAAAAGGTCACGATGAAATCCCTCGAAAAGCTGCTTGAGAAGTACGAGGGAATCAAATAAGTCAGCCAAGACAGCAAAGGAGACAACCCTATGAAAAAGTATGACATCGCAGCCTACATCTGGCCTTCCTATACGGGACGCGAGCCGCGCAGCTATCAGTTCTGGGAACAGGGGATCGGCGAATGGCAGTCCGTCCTCACCGCCGAAAGCCGCCTCGAGGGACAGATCCTGCCCCGGCATCCGCTCTGGGGAACCGTCGACGAGGCCGATCCGGCCGTGATGGAATTCCAGATCAAAGAGGCTCTCCGTCATGGCGTGAACGTCTTCATCTACGACTGGTACTGGTACGACCGGCGGCCCTTCCTCGAACAGTGTCTCGACGAAGGCTTCCTCGGCGCGCCGAACAATGAGGACATGAAGTTCTACCTCATGTGGGCGAATCACGACGCGGGCTACACCTGGGACAAACGGCAGTCCGGGCGGGACGGGACGATCTGGCTCGGCTCCCAGAACCGGGAAGAATTCGACCGCGTCTGCCGCCGGGTGATCGATCTCTATTTCATGCGGCCGAACTACTACAAGATCGGCGGCTGCCCGGTGTTCATGATCTATGAAATGTCGAACCTTGTTCGCGGGCTCGGCGGGATCGAGAAGACGCGGGAAGCACTCTCAGCCTTCCGGTCCCTCGTCAGGGAGGCGGGATTCCCCGATCTGCATCTGCAGGCGACGATCTACGGCGAGGGAGCCGTGAACGTCAGCGGCGTGGACAGCGCGCATACCGGCTCGACCAAGGATCTTGTGCGGCTGCTCGGCTTCGATTCGGTCACGCATTATCAATTCGTCCACTTCACGGACTGCAACCGCGATTATCTGGAGATCCTGCCGGACGTCGCGAAAGAATGGGAGCGCATTCATGCGGAATATGACGTTCCCTTCTACCCCCACGTCACCGTCGGCTGGGACAACAACCCGCGGCATCACTTCCTCACGCTGCCGGTCATGAAGAACAACACGCCAGAGAATTTCAAGAAAGGTCTCGAAATGGCGAAGGCATACAGCGACGCCTATAACGGCGTGCCGCTCATCACGATCAACTCGTGGAACGAATGGACCGAAATGAGTTATCTCGAACCGGACGACGTCTGGGGCTACGGCTATCTCGAAGCGATCCGGGACGTGTTCGGCGCGAAACAGCCGGAATGAACGGACAGGAGGATCTTGACACTATGAAACGAATCATCTGCGTGCTTCTCGCACTTCTCTGCTTCCTGCTGCCGGCCTGTCAGAAGAAAGAAGAGTCCCCCGCTCCCGCCCCGGAAACACAGGCATCCGCAGCGCCGGAGACACCGGAAACACAACCCGAAGAAGAAGAGACCGAACCCGCCGCGCCGGAGGACGATACGGACACGGATCTCTGTGCCGTGACGGTCACCGCACCGCAGGACGGGATCGAGGAGATCGCGTCGAACGTCTACATCGCCCGGGTCGGGGACTGCGGCTTCTCCGCGTTTCTCGAAGCGGGCGGCGCATCCTCGGACCGGGAGGTGCTCGCGTTTCTCAGCGGCATGCTCTGCGTGCCCGGCCTGAACTTGGAGATCCCGGGCGTCGGATGCAGCACGGTTTCCGTCGCGTCACCGGACGGCGGACAGTTCTTCGGCCGCAATTTCGACTGGAGCTGCCGCGAGGTGCTCCTCCTCGAAGCGCATCCGGACGGCGGCTATGCCTCGTTCTCGACCGTCAACGTCGATTTCATCAAGGAAAGCGCATCGAGCCTGCCGATGGAAGCGATCCCCACGGCAGCTTATTACGCGCCGCTCGACGGGATGAACGAGAAGGGACTCGCGGTGTCCGTCAACATGATCAACGATTCCGCCCGCATCGGCCAGAAGACCGATCTGCCCGATCTCACGACGACCACCGCCCTGCGGCTCCTGCTCGACCGGGCAGCCACCACGGACGAAGCCCTTGCCCTGCTCGGCGAATACGACCTTCACGGATCCTACGACATGATGATCCACTTTGCCGTAACGGATGCGTCAGGACATGCGGTCGCCGTGGAATACATCGGACAGGAAATGTGCGTCACCGAAACGCCCGTCCTCACGAATTTCTACGTCACGGAAGGCGAGAAGTACGGGATCGGCGCGGCGCAGTCCCATCAGAGGTTCAAGGTCCTCGAGGCCTTCCTCGCCTCCCATCCGACCGCCTCGATCTATGAAGTGCGCGATGCGCTGACCGCCGCCGGGGAATCGAACTTCGATCCGGATCCGAACGAGCGGACGGAGTGGAGCGTGATCTACGACCAGACCAATCTGACGGCGACGTGGTACCGGAGAGAGAATTTCTCGAGTGGCTGGACCGCGGCGCTCATCCCGTAAACCCATCCCGAACAGGAGATCCAAAAAATGACCAACACGAAGAAAACAAGAATCCGGCTTCTTTCCTTCCTGCTTGCGCTTGTCCTTTGCATCGGCGCGGTGCCGTCCGCGGTTTTCGCCGCCGAGGAGAGCGAAGCCGATTATCAGACGGCGAAGCTGGAATACTTCTCCAAAGTTTTGAACGAATACGTCACCGACAGCTGCTATTACACCGACGAATGGTTCGACGCCGATCCGTCGGAGCGCAACGACAGCCTCGCGCTGTGGGCCGCACAGCTCGCCGCGGGTTCGACGGATGACAGCAGCCATGTCGTCGACACGCTCACCGCACTCGGGTTCGACGCCGCAGGCAAACGGTATGACAGCACGTCGGCGGACGACAGCGCCTACATCCTCGGCACGAAGACGCTCGGCGACAGAAAGCTAGCAGTCGTCTCGTTCCAGGGCGATCTTTACGGCGACAAGGGCTGGCAGCAGAATGTCAAGGTGAACAGCGCGGACAACACGACGCCCGACCACGCCTCGTATTCCGCCGCCGCGAAAGCCTTCCTCAGCGATTTTGATGCGCTCGGATTCGGAGAAGAGGATATCCTCCTCGTCACGGGACAGAGCCGCGGCGGCGCGATCGCGAATCTTGCGGCGGCGTATCTGCTCGACCGGGACAGCCATCCCACGGTCTTCGGCTATACGCTGGAAGCCCCCGCCACGACGGAGAACGCGGACGCACACGATACGCGGTACACAGGCATCCACAACTACCTCTCCGACGACGACCCGGTCACGATGCTGCCTCTCTGGGGCATGACCCGCTACGGCGAGGAATTCATCTACAACACGCGGTTTTCCTTCGACGAGGTCATGGAATCGCTCGAGAAGCTGAACGCGCCGGCCGCGGAATACTATCTCGGAAACGATCAGGCGGATCCGCACTACAACCGGAACTATGCCGATAAATACGGGATGAGCGTGAAGGAATATCTCACATCCCTGACGGACAGCCTCGGCACGACCGTTCCCACGCGGGATGCCTATACCGCGCCGAACGAACGGCCCGAAATCGGATCCTTCACGTATCAGGAGGGGCTGGAAGCTCTGTGCCATGTGATTTTCGGTTCACCGGAGGCGATGGACGCCCTGAAGACGGAGCTCACCGAGCTGCTCGGCGAGATGGAGAAACTGATCGACGTCCTCTCCCGGCTGGTCTTCGCGTGCTGCGCGGATGCGTACGCCCAGACCCTCCCCGCAGGCGAAGATAAGGATGCGGCGATCGCGGCATCCGCCGAACAGTATTACGGCATCACGGAACGCGTCTGCGCTCTGATGACGGAGAAGATCGGGGCCTCCGTCGAGAAAACCGGGGTCTACGCGCTCTTGAATCTCCTCGCGCCTCTGCTCGTGGATGTCTCGCCCGCCTTAGAGGAAGATTATATCCTCCCGAACGCGGAAGAATACGTCGCGCAGAATCTGGCAGTGTACGCGGAAGACTACGATATACCCGAAGACATTCAATCGATCATCAGCTCCGTGCTCAACCTCGCGCTCGACAGCGGCACGCTCGTGTTCTCCCACCATCCCGACGTGATCCTCGCGCGGCTGAAGCTGCTGGCTCCCGCACCGGTGCCGGATGACATCGCGCTCACGATCACGGAACCTGCCGCAGGGGATGACGCAGCTGCCGCCCCGGGTGAGACGGAGGATGCCGCGAAGGCGCTCGGCCTGCCGTGGCTGACCGTCGAAGACCTTGCCTGGCGGACGGATGACGATGTCCTGGAGAGCGGCAAGGTCTATTACCTTGATGCGACGCTTGTCATGATCGGACATTCCGGTCCGGCCGACTCCCGCTTTACCCTCAACGGGGAGGATTTCGGGAACCGCACGGTGGAATACCGGGACGGCGAGATGCGCGTCAGCGGCACGTGGAAATTCACGATCGGCACGCCGGAACAGGTCACCGTTTCGTTTGACACGGACGGCTATGCGCCTGCTCCCGATCCCGTGACGATGGACAAGGGCACGCCGCTCAGCCTGTCGGGCATGAGGCCGGACGACCTCGGCACATACAAGGACGATACGGTATGCTGGCGCTGGCAGTTCGTCGATTGGGAAGATGAGAACGGGACGCCGTGGGACGACCTCCTCGCGGAGGAGGACATGATCCTCTCGGCAAAATGGATCCGTCTGATCGACAAGATCGAATTGACCTACGAAATTCCCCATGAGGACGACCGCGGAGAGGATCTCCTCCTCCTGCGCGCGCCGGACGGCGTTCCGTATGAGCCGAGAGAATTCCTGCTCCACGACGAAGAATATCGTTACCAATATTTCGCCGAAGACGTCACGGAAGAGACCGCTCTGGACGGCGATCTGGAATGGACCTTCGGTTTCAAAGTATTTCTGTGTGCGGATGACGTCGCGTTTTACGTCGATCCGGATGACGAATACACATACGCCGGACTCTTCACCATCAACGGTGAGGATATAGAGATGTTGTACCACATTCCGGCGTACTACGACAGTTGGGAAGAGAAGTGGTACGAATCCTTTGTCGATGCGGAATACACATTCAATCTGCTCCCTGCCGAACCGGAGAAACCGGAAGAGGAGGAGAAGCCCGGCACCTCCGTCCGGCCGTGGATACCCTTCCCGTCCATCGGGTCCGAGCTGCTCGCCCTGCGCCGCGCCGCTCTGGAATCCGAATCCAAGCCGCAGACGGACGCCGCACCCGCAGCTCCCGCGGCAGACAATACGCCCGTGACGCCGGATGTGCCGGCCGCAGAGCAGACACCCGTGTTCGTCGATGTGCCTGCCGGTGCGTACTATGCGGACGCCGTGGACTGGGCTGTGAAGCTCGGGATCACCGCCGGTGTGGATGAGACGCACTTTGCGCCGGACGGCTCCTGCACCCGCGCGCAGATGATCACCTTCCTCTGGCGCGCTGCCGGCTGTCCCGCTCCCGCAGATGCGGCGAATCCCTTCGCCGACGTTCCCGGGGATGCCTACTTCGCCGATGCGGTCCTCTGGGCCTATCAGAACGGGGTCACCACCGGAACGGATCCCGCGCACTTCTCGCCCGGCGAATCCGTCACCCGCGGCCAGGCAGTCACCCTGCTCTGCCGCTTGATGGACGAAGCGGCCGACGGAGAGAATCCGTTCCTCGATGTGCCGGACGGCGCGTATTACCGCGATGCGGTGGTCTGGGCTCTCTCCCGCGGTGTGACGAGGGGCGTCTCGGACAGCCTCTTCGCGCCGAATGACGTCTGCACGAGAGGCCAGATCGTGACCTTCCTGTACCGCCTGCTCGGAAACGCGTGATCAAAGCTCCAACAAAACGATGACAGAAAGAATGGCTGCCGCATTTCCCTCTATCGGTTGCATGCGGCAGCCGTTTTCTTGCTGCGTATTCTGTGCCGTGTCTTTTTCGTCACTCCTCCGCCGCTTCGATCAGCGCGCAGAGGTTTTCGTAGGGCACGTCGGCCTGGATCTCCTGCGACGGCGCGAGGATGTACCCGCCGTCCCGGCCCATGTAAGCGGCGATCTCCCGCGCTTCACGCTTCACGTCCTCGGGCGTTCCGTACGGGAGTGTCCGCTGGGTGCTGATGCCGCCCCAGAAGGTGATCCGGTCGCCGTAGCGGTCCTTGAGCTCATAGATGTCCATGCACTCCGGCTGGACGGGGTTGAGCGCGTCGATTCCCATGTCGTAGAGATCGGGCATGATCTTGCGGATATCGCCGCAGGAGTGGATCCACACGTCGAGCCCCGCGTCCTTGATGATCTTGTATTCCCGCTCCTCGCCGGGCCGAATCATCGTCCGCCAGGTGGACGGGGACATGAGAAGATCGCGCTGGGATCCCCAGTCGCTGCCGAGGAGGATGCCGTCGATGCCGGGGATGTTCACGATGTTCTCGAGCATCACGAGGTTCTTATGGATGATGAAATCGAGCATCGACTGCGCGTATTCCGGATCTGCGGCGAGATCGGCGAGGAAGTTTTCGATCCCGCGGGCGAAATTGGCCTTCTCGAAATGGCTGCCCCAGATCGTCACGAGGACGTAGGCGTCGGTGTTTTCCTTCAGGTTCCGGACCTCCGCGGCGAAGCCTTCGTAGCTCCCGTATCCCACGGTCTTCGGCAAGAATCCCGGCGCTTCCTCGTATCCGTATTCCGGCGGGAGATCCTT
The DNA here is from genome assembly GCA_017550315.1 of Clostridia bacterium. Lineage (GTDB taxonomy): Bacteria > Bacillota > Clostridia > Oscillospirales > CAG-272 > UMGS1696. The sequence continues at coordinate 57,117 of JAFZPN010000038.1, read as the reverse complement.
CCACCCCCACCACGGGCATCCGACGGGGAGCACATGGTTCCCCATGCCGTAATAGATCGCGTTGGCGTAGGAGATCAGCCCGGCCTTCTGCTTTTCGCGCAGTTCTCCCGTGACGTACCGGTCGTAGAGCTTCCCGAAATATGCCTGCTGACCGTCGCCCGCGAGGTGGATGCAGGAGGGGACGCGGTCCGGCGTGCGGTGCGCAAGGGCGGCTTTGACCCGTTCGTATCTTGTCATGGTTTTCCCTTTCCGATCGTCTTTCTCAGTCCGCGAGGATCACGACGGCTTCTCCCGGCTTCAGGTAAAGCGTGATCCCGCCGTCCTCGACCATCAAAGGCGCAAGGAAACGGTTTCCTTCGGCGGTAATATCCCAGACGGTCCCGGACGTGAATGCTGCGTCGGGGAGATTCCAGCGGCCCGAGAAGCCGTCCGCCGAATAGGCGATATAGGTGCGGTTGTCGTCCGTGAGCGGCAGAATGACATCCCCGCCCTGCTTGACGACGATCCCGTTTTTCCGGATGGACCGGTCCGCCCCGCGGGTCTCGATGCCGTCCGAAAAGCGCGCGATGTAGCTGCCGTCCGCCTGTTTCTCGATCCCCGTCCGTGCGTACCGGTTGAGATAGAGATACGGGAGCTGATACGTGCAGAACTCGCGCAGGAAGGGGGGAACCCAGTCTTCCGGGCGGATGCCGTGCGACATCCAGATGTCCTCGCCGTGCATGGTCCCGTAAAAGACCGCGCCGAGCGCGCTGTCCGTCAGGTGGCCGCCGTAGAGGGACGGCGGAATGGAGACGCATTCCTCGGGCGTCATGCAGCTCGTCCACCACGTCGCAGCGATCCTGCCGAGGGTGCGGATCGGGGCGTCCTTCCACGAACCGACGGGAAGCTCATCGACGTGCTGCGCGTAGAAGCGGCGGATCGGATGGCCGGGATCGTCGGCGCGGAGCAGCAGTTCACGGTAGGGATACTCGGACGTCACGTCGATCCCCTCCGCGCGGATGTAGTCGAGGATGGCACAGCGCGCGGCATCCTGCTCTTCCACGGTCGTGCGGGGATAAAAGTTCTCCGCGATGCAGAAATTGTCGAGGTGCACCGTCCCCGCCTCGCGGACCGGAACGGTTTCGAGGAATTTCTCCCAGTACTTTTTGAACAGCCCGCTTTCCCAGAACTGCTTGTAGGAGACCTTATAGGCGTTGCGCCCGTTGAAGACTTCGATGACCGCCGATTCCCCGTCCGGGTGCTTCACGATGGCGTTTTCCCGGACGAAATCCGCATGGGATTCGTTGTCGCCGTACTCATCGGCGAGGTTGCCGTGGACGCTGACAACCGTGTGATATTTCTTCGCCTCCGCGATCAGCCAGAGCAGGCCTTCCCGCCCGTCGCGGTCGCAGTCCCGTTTCAGAAAATCGTTGACCTTGTGCATCTCCGGATAGCAGTCGTCGTGTCCGAGGCCCTGCCAGCCGACGAGATAAAGGATCTTCGTGATCCCCTGCGTGAGCGCGTCGACCGTCTTAATGATGCCGAGCGCCTGCTCGAAGTTGATTTTGACATCGGACGTGCCGTGAGGAAAATCCGGCGTCGCCAGATACATCTTCATCCACATCGTCCTTGCGTAGTCGTAATTGAACTTGCCTTCCATACCGTGAAATCCTCCTCTGCGTGTTGATTTAGATTTAGGAGATCGGTGAATCGTCCGCTTCGGCCGCACCGGCTTTTTTCTTTTTTCCCGCCTTTTTCTTCGGAGCGGGAAGATCGCCCGCCGCCGCTTCGACGATCCGGCAGGTCAGCTCCCGGTCGTCCACGTCCGCGACAAGCATGGGCTTCGCGCCTTCGTAGGGAATGTCATATTCGATCGGGGCGTCCTCTTCCCGCAGGATCCGCAGGGCGTTCTCCGTCTGCTTCACGAGAAAGCGGTCGTCATACACCCCGCCGATCACGCGGCCATGGCAGTACAGCACGTATTCCCCCATCATCGCCCGGGCGGAGACGTCGCCGAGCGGGGAAAGCTGTTCGAGGACAAATTCGAGAAATCCGTTTGTTGAGGCCACGTCATGCTCCTTTCGTCAGTGCGGCAAAGAGCGCGGCGCAGCCCTCCGAAATGTCCCGCCACGTCGATTCAAAATCGCCCGTGAACCACGGATCGGCAATGTCGCGCGGATCGGTGCTCCAGTCGAGGAGCCGCCGGATCTTACCTGCCGGATCCCCGCCGCATATTTCTTTCATGTATCGAAGGTTCATCTCTTCCATGCCGATCAGAAGATCCCACTTCTCATAATCGGAGCGGGTCATCTGGCGGGCGCGCTTGTTCCCGCAGTCGAGGCCGTGGGAGGCGAGGATCTTCTGTGCCGGGGGATAGACCGGATTCCCGACGCCTCCCCATCCGATCTCCTCGTCGCTGGTCGCCGCGGACGCGATGACAAAGTCGTCTGCACGGCCCGCGCTCTGAACGAGATCCTTCATGATGAACTCCGCCATCGGACTGCGGCAGATATTGCCCCAGCAGACGAAGAGGAGGCGGATCGTTTTCTGTTCCCGTTTCATTGCATCTCTCCGTCGTTTCCGTATGTCAGGCATTCGGAGAGGAAGGCCTCGATGTTCTCAAGCGGCGTTCCTCGTACGATGCCGTTCCCCGCCGCGTACAGAAAGCCGCCCGCCGGAGAGTCGAACGTGTCGCGCATGAGCCGCACCTCGCGCCGGACGTCCTCCGGGGTCCCGTTGATGAGCGTGTCCTGCACGTCCATCCCGACCCAGAACGCGACCTTTCCCTTCCACTTTGCCGCCACCTCGTCCCAGTCCATCGTGTGCTTCTGGATCGGGTGCAGGACGGAGAGCCCGCATTCGATGAGATCGCCGATGATCTCCGTGATGTTGCCGCAGGTGTGCAGCCAGACGTCCACGTCGCATCCGCGCACCAGTCCCCAGAGCTCCCGGTAATAGGGCTTGATGAATTCCCGGAAGGTGGAGGGGCTCATCATGAGGGCTTTCTGTGTGCCGAGGTCGTCGCTGATCATGTAGCCGTCCGGCTTCACCTCGCGCATGGCCCGGCGGAACAGCTTGATCTCCGTGTCGCAGATGGCGCGGTGCAGAGCGTGGACCTCATCGGGATAGTCGTAATAGTCCATCATGAGGGTCTCCATCCCGCGGAAGTTCCAGATCCGCTCGTACATGAGGGACCAGTGGTGGATCAGGACATACCGTCCCTGTGCCCGCGCCTCTTCTGCCATCCGCGCAGCGTCGTCAAAGAGTCCGGGGGCGTCCGTATCGGGCAGAGCGGCGAGCAGGGCCGGGAGATCGTCCCAGTCGGGGAGCGCGGCGGCGGAATCCATCCCCGTCATGCGGGAACGGTCGATCGTCGGCAGCCGCCAGTAAAACCCGTCGTCCCGCGGCGTGAAGGACGGACACGGAAACGGGACGACCGTGACGTCCTCCTCATAGCGGTCAAACCGGGAGAGCGCGGCTCCGTACTGTTCCCCGAGTCCCTCTCCCCACCATTTGGTGAACGCGCGGGGCGGACGCGGCGGAGTTCCGAACCGGATGGCCGCGCGAACCTCTTCTCTTGTCATGATGGATCCTCTCTTTCTGCTTTTCGCGTGCCGTGACGGATTCCCGGGCGGCAGGGGTTTTATTGCAGGACTTCGTTGAGATTCCAGCCGGATTTTTCAAAGCTGCCGTCCGCATCGTACAGACGCCGGAGCAGGCAGGCGCTCTCGGTGGAGGAATGCGGCGGGTTTTCCTCGCCCTCTCCCCAGACGCATCCGGCGGCAAAGGACGCGTCGCGCAGCCATGCCGGAAGATGATCCCAGGTCGTGAGGATGATGCCGTACGCACCGAGTTTTTTCGCGTCGGCGGCGAGGGAGCGGATGTTCTCCCGGTTGTCCCACGGGCAGACGACGGTGTCGAATCCTTTGTTCATCAGCACGGAGGTCGTGACGTTGAAGCCGTCCCGGTAGTCGTACTGCCAGTCCGCCATGATGATCCTCCTGTCGAGCAGATCGAGGGCGGCGGCCGTGTTCCGGTTGTCCCCGTTCGCCACAATGGGACCCTCTCCGAAATCGGAGCGGCGGAGGAACTGATCGTGCCAGACGATGGGACGGCGGCCCGTCCCGCACACGTCCTCGGTCAGGCGGTTGAGGAATTCGGCGAGCAGCTCATGCGGGACGCGCTTCCGGCACCGGTCGCAGGTCGCATAGGAGTATGCCTCGTCGAATCCGAGGTGGAAATACCCGCCGGGTCCGCAGAAATCGATGAGCTCCGCCCGCATTTCGGCGAGCAGCTTGTAGGTATCCGGGTTCGAGAGGCACCATGTCCAGCCGTCCGGCTCAAAGAGGCGCGAAAGCCGCGGATTGCGGTTCAAAAGGACATGCCGGCCGTAGCCTCCGCGGGACTGTGTGGCGTGGCCGAACTGATTCGACATCGGAATGACCTCCATGCCCCAGCTTCTCGCCAGATCGACGAGGCTCTTCAGCTCCGAGCGCGAAAAGGACCGGTCCTTCCACGCAAGGGCGGGCTCGCAGGCATAGGGGAAGGTCCCCCAGAATTCGAGAATCACGTGGGTCATCTTGAAGAATCCCGCGAGGTTGATCGCCTTCTCGATATTGTATAATTTCGTGTCCGGGAAGAGACAGAAATGCACGGCGCGGAAGGGGGTCGCGGGGGCGTCGTGTACCTCGGCGGACGAGATATAGAAGGCTTCCCTGCCCTCGGTCAGATCGTCGGGACAGATCAGCTGCACAAGGGTTTCGATCCCATATAACAGCGAGGCCTCGTCCGCTGCCGTCACCGCGACGCCGGACGCATCGGCGCAAATCGCATAGCGATCTCCGTCGGAAAGCGCGGTGCACGTCTCTCCTACGGTGAAGCAAAATCCTTCGCCGCCGGGGATACAGGCGAGATCGGACGCGTCGCAGCAGAACCGATGCCAAAGCGCCCTGACCCGCTCAGCAGAGGCCGGGGAAAGTCCGCTCACCCGGGCCGTGACGTGCGCGCCGAAGCAGAACCGCACGGATTCGTCCTCGCGGAAGGATTTCGGGGCGGGATAAAGATGTCTTAAATACATGTTGTCGCTCCTTTCGATCGTTTACCGGCGCTTCTCCGCGCGGGAGAGGATCTCCGGCATCATCAGGCCCATGAGGATCTCGGCGTCCGTCCAGCCGGATTCGCTGCAGTTCGCCGCCCAGCCCACGTCGTGCGGACAGCCGTATGCTTCGCCGAGTTCCATGTCAAACGCGCGGCACCATGACCCGTCGGTCTTCGGATCGTCCGAGCGGAGCTGCGCCCGGATGCAGAACGCGGCGACGTCCCGCCACAGACTGCGGAACCGTTCGTCCCCGGTCACGTGATAGGCATAGGCAAACCCGACGGGCAGCCAGTTCGTCGCATACAGGAGATCCGCTACGGGGTCCCCGTTTTCCGTCAGAAGCGAGCATTCGCCGCGGGATTCGCGGGAGCAGTTCGCCCGGTAGCCCGTGTCCCATTCCGAAATGCCGCCCGTCGGATGCATGTGCGTCACGAGATCGTCCGTCACGCGATACAGCATTGCGCGGTGCTTCTCCTCTCCCGTCGCGCCGTAGAGTGCGGCAAGCGGCAAGATCAGGCGGCACTGCTCTTCCGTTTCGCTCTGCTCCCGCTTCGTGTCGGGATAGAGCGCCATGATGGTCTCGAGCCCGCGCCGTCCGACATCGAGATAGGTCGGGTTCCCGCCGATCCGGTAAGCGAGCAGCAGGGCGGCGTGATAGTAGGCGTTGTAGTGCGCGGAGGGATGGCCGTGTTCTGCTTCGGCAAGCGCGCGGAAGCTCTCTTCGTTCAAGTTCGGCGCATCGGTGCGGGAGACGCGGCATCCGTCCTTCGCGGTGGTCTTCACGAGAAAATCGAGCGCCCGGCAGACGGCGGGAAAGTCCCGGTTGTCGCCGAGGAACAGGCAGTTATACAGCGCCGGGAGCATCGCGCGGGCCGCGTCGTCCTGATAGCAGACCTCCCACGCCGTGTCCGTCCAGCGAAGCATCCCGTCGAACAGGCCGCCCTTCTCCATCATGGGGCCGAAGACGAGCTCCGTCAGATTGTCCGCGATCGCCGCTGCTTTCCCGTCCCCCTTCCGCGCGCCGTAAAACCGGAACGCGCCTGCCGCCTCTCCGGTGCAGTCCGTCCGCACACCGTCGGCGGTAGCCTGATTCCCTTCGGGATCGATGTCGTGGCGCAGTCCTTCCCGGATGCCGCCGCGTCCTTCGTCGATCAAATATCGCTCGAGCCAGCGGATCCCGTGCTCGACAGCTTCCTGCCGGCACCGCGCGAAAACGGCGTCGTCCGTAAGATCCTCGGGGACCCCGAAGCGCACAACTGGTTCGGGGAACCATGCAGGTTCCCGCCCCGTGATCCACTTCACGAGGAAGACGATGAGCCTACGCCATGCCTCCCGTGGGGAGAGACGCGCGCGATTGAAGTTGTGGAACACGAAGGAGGTCATCATCAGATTGTCGCCGACGGTCCAGAGGCCGGGGACGCTGCCCTTCCGCATCTCCTCCGGATCGGCATTCCAATGGCGGTGGGCAATGATGTGATCCCGGTAGGCGAGGAGCATCTTCACGCCCGGGATGAGATAGTAGGGCTGGGTCATGCGGTTGCTGCCGTCGTCGAGCAGATCCCCGACGGAGAGACCCGGGATCTCCTCCTCTTCGGAGACGACGACCAGACGGCGGGACGTGGTGACGACCGGCGGGGCCGAGTAGATCCCGCGCCAGCTGCCGAGGGCTTCGGTCAGGAACCGTTTTCCCTTCGCGCATTCCTCCTCCAGCCGGATGCGGAGCCGGGGATCGAGGACCCGGGATGCGCCGAAGATCACATAGGCGTCATAGGGCGTGACATCCGCGCACAGCGCATCCTCGAACGTCATCCGGACAATCTCGATCCCGCAGCTCTCGAGCACGCGGGAAAAATCGGAACAGTCATTCGCGAGAAGCAGGCATTTCATGATGAGACTCCTTTGCTTTGGAAAATCCGGGCGTCACGGCGGGCGTTTTCCCCTCCCCCGGCATCCCGATTTCTGTCACCCCTATTATAGCAAGTCCGCGCATGGAAATCAAGCGAAAAAACAGTTGAAATTCACCCGAGAATCCTGTATAATAGGAGCAACAGATCATGACAGCCGATTTCTATGCGACATCAAGGAGGGATGACATGAGCGAACACAAGTATATCATCCGGGAGCCCGCGAAAGCGACGCCCTCGACCGCCCTGCCCGACGGGCTGATCGCGGGCAACGGCGACGTGACCGCCATCCTCGCCGGCGGTGCGGACCGGGTACGGCTCTACATCGGCAAGGCGGATTTCTGGAAAGCCGACGGACGCGTCTATACGGAACACCGCGGCGGGATCGCCCCTCTCGGGCTGTCGGAGCTTCTCCTGCCCCATCTCGCGTATGCGGAATACGAGGCGGAAGAGGATCTCGACCGTGCCCTGATCCGCCTGAACCTGACTTCGGGGCGCTTCTCGGCATCCCTGACGGTCACGGTCTGTGCAGGGGACAACACGATACTCTTCGATCTCGACCGTTCCTATCCCGCCGTGTCCGCTTCGCTCAATCTCCTGCCCCTCGAAGGTTCGGAGGCCGAGGCGGTACGCGGAGAGGAGGGGGACATCGTCTACACGCTGCGCGGTTTTGACACGCCGGAATGCCGCTTCCCGAGCGTGGGCATCTGCGCGCTCCGCCGGATCTCGCGCGCCGTCTCGAACGGACGGGAGAGGACGCTGTGGGCGATCACCGTCATGACCAATCACGACTCCGCGGCGTACCGGCATCAGGCGATCGAAAAGGTCCGCGCGCTCGACGAGGAGGCCTGCTGCCGTCTGCGTGCGGAGCATGCGAGACACTGGGAGGAGTTCTGGTCGAAGAGCGGCGTGAACCTCCCGGACAAGGAACTCGAGCGCGGATGGTATGCCGGGATCTACGCGGTCGCCTGCTGCGCGGGAAACAAGAGATTCCCGCCGGGGCTCTGGGGCGCGTACTCCACGGCGGACGGCATGGGCTGGTTCGGCGACTATCACCTCAATTACAATTTCGAGGCGCCGTTCTACGCGCTGACGGCCTCGAACCATCCGGAGCTGCTCGCGTGCTATTTCTCCCCGCTGAACGACTTTCTGCCGATCGCCAGGCGGTATGCGTCGGAGTATCTCGGCACGAGGGGCGCGTACTTCCCCGTCGGGATCGGTCCGCTCGGGATGGAGACCGACGTCCGCCCGGACACCAAGGAGCACGGGCACCTCTTCCTCGGACAGAAGAGCAACGGGGCTTACGCCGCCGTGGTCCCGATGATGCACTGGTACGCGACGCGGGACGAGGAATTTGCCCGGCGCGAATACTATGAATTCCTCCGGTCGGTCGCGGAATTCTGGGAGGATTACCTCGTGCTCGAAGACGAGGTCTATCAGATCTACAACGATTCCCTGAATGAGGTCGGATGGTATGCCGGTCCCGATCACATGCCCTCGGGCCAGGACGACAGGAATCCCATCCTCTCGCGCGGGCTCGTGCGGATGCTCATGAAGCTGATGATCGATCTGTCTTCGGCCCTCGGGCTTGACGAGGACAAGATCCCCGTGTGGCAGGACATCCTCGACCGCCTGCCCGGCGCCGACACCATCGATACCGACGACGGGCCGATTCTGCGCGGGATCGACGGAAGCGACGTTCTGCGCGAACTGACCCTCGAATACATGATGCCGATCGGCGCGGTCGGCAAAACCATCACGCCCGATCTCTTCGAGGCGGCGAAGAACACCCACCGAAAACTAAGCATCTGGGACAGCCACAACCGCTTCTGCGCCTATTATCCGATGGCGGCGCGGCTCGGGCTCCCGCCGGAGGAGATCATCGGCCACATCCACGAGGTGCTCGAGAAGCGCGGACTGCCGAACGGCATGATCCGGTACGGCGGGGGCGGGATCGAGAACAGCGCGGGCATCCCCGGAACGGTCAACGAAATGCTCCTCCAGAGCTACGAGGGGATCGTCCGACTCTTCCCCTGCTGGGACCGGTCGGCGGATGCCTCGTTCCACGGGCTGCGGGCCTACGGCGCGTTCGTTGTCGATGCGGAGCTGAGCGGCGGGGCGATCCGTGCACAGATCCTCAGCGAAAAAGGGATGCTCCTCCGGATCGAGCGGCCGGGCGAGGAATATGTCCTCCTCCGGGGCGGCGAGACGATCCTGCTCGACGGAGAAATCACTGAGATCCCGACGACGCCGGGCGAGATCCTGACCGTGTGCAGGATGAACGCATGACATCATCAAAAGACGACGCTGCGGCAGGATCCTCTGCCGGGAAAGGAATATACCATGAAACGAAATCAACTGACGGCGCTTCTTCTGGCGCTCGTGATGCTCGTCCCCGCTTTCGCGGGATGCAGTGAAAAAGGAAACGGCGATCCGGCCGGGGGTGCGGACGCGGGAAACACGGAAGTGACCCCGGCGGCGGAAGAGGCGGAGACGGAGGCGGCGGAAGAGATGCTCGTCTGCTCCGTGCCGGAAGATCTGAGCCTGGGCGGGAGCTCCGTCCGCTTCCTGCACTTCCACGACCAGCAGACCTATAACGTCAGCGTGACGGAACTCAACGGCGAACTTCTGAACGACGCGGTCTTCACCTCCAATCAGAAGGTCATGGAGGATCTCGACTGCACGTTCGAGCACATCGAAAACGGCGGCATCGAGCCGACCAAGCTGACGAACGCATACAAAGCGGGCGACGATATCTACGAGATCGTGTACGGCACGCAGTGGAAGGTCGCGCCGGTCGTGTCGCAGCACATCTTCGCCAACCTCAACGAGTGCGAAGACGTGTATATCGACTACGAGAAGCCGTGGTGGTATCTCAACTACATCCACGAGACGATGGCCGACAACACCCACACCTATTTCCTTGCGGGAGACGCCTCGCCCGACGTGTTCCGTCGCGCCTCCATGATGATCCTCAACACCGACCTGCTCACCGACATCGGCCGGGACGTGGGGGATATCTATGAAACCATCCTGAACGGCGACTGGACCTTCGACAAGCTTTCCGAGATCGTCGGGAGCCTGTACGTCGACGGGAACGGCAACGGCAAAAAGGACGTCGGCGACACCTTCGGCTTTGCGTCCTGGACCCGCAGCGACGTCGACCACTTCATCATCGACTGCGGCGTGCACGGCTGCGCCCGCGATGAGGAAGGCGTGCCCTACATCGACTTCAACAACGACACGACGGTCAAGTTCGTCGAGACCCTCGTCGATTTTCTCTGGAACAACGAAGGCTCCTACTACGTCGAGGGGATCCCGACCTTCGAGATGATGGAGAACAACCAGGTCCTCTTCCTCTGCGAAAAATTCTCGCGCCTGGATATGATCCGCGACATGCAGACGGACTTCACGATCGTCCCCGTTCCGAAGCTGGACGAGACCATCGAAACCTACGGCTCCGCCACGCATGACGACGCGGTGATCCTCTGCATCCCCGTGGTGAGTCAGAACGTGAAGACCTCCACGGCGGTGCTCGAGAAGATGGGATACTATTACTATTACGACGTGATGCCGAGCTACTACGACGTGATCTTAAAGAACAAGTACCGCCGCGATTCCTCGGACGCCGCCTCCCAGGTCATCGACCTGATCCACGATTCCATGAAGACGGACTTCGCGTACATCTACAACTACGGCATGTCGAACATGATGCTCTCCCTCCGCGACCTGATCGGCGTGTCGAAGAGCACCGATTTCGCATCCACCTTCAAGAAGAGCGAAAAGGTCTACAACAAGGTGTTCTCCAAGCTCGTCGAGTCCATCCGCGAAGGCGAATGAGGAAAGCGTTCACGTAAGCCGCGGAAAAGGACGGGATCCCCGCCGATCCCGTCCTTTGCGTGTATGCTATCTGTCTGCCCGATCACCCTTCTCAGCGGCAAGCAGCACCTTGTCCCGCCCGCCCTTCATCGGTTCTCCGAAGATGACGGCATAGCCCTCTCCGAGGATCAGGACCGCGTCCAGTCCGGTGAGCGCGAAGGCGAGGGCATCCCGGACGGACATCCGCTCCCCTTCCGGATAGGCGTCGGGGGAGAAGACGATCACGGGGGCGCCGTGAGCAGCGAGAAAACGCCGGAATTCGTCCCTGCGTTCGAGATCCGCGCCTTCGAGCAGGATCTTTTCGCGATCGATCAAATCCATGGTCTCGTGGCAGAAACGGTCCAATCCGGCACGGCGCTTCCGGGGGTTCCCCAATAGATAGCGCATGCGGTCGCGCTTCTCCCTGCGGAGGAAGGTTTCGACAAAAGCCTGGATTTCATCCCGGTACATAGCGGACCTCCTTGGTTTTTTCGGACAATACCGAACACTTTAAAGAAACAAACAGAATTTTGATGATAATCATAACACGATCCGGCTGTCCTGTCACCGGACGGACCGGACATACAGGGAGGTCAGCGAGATGAGCATTCCCCCGAAAAGCAAGGCAGTTTCCCTGCTCCTGAAAGCCGTCGTGATCCTCTCCGCCGTGATCGGCACGGTACTCAGCGCGGAAGGCGGCAGACGGGTCTTCATGGGCGGCCGCGTGGTCTTCATGTACTTCACCATCCAGTCGAACATCGCCGTCGCGCTGATCTGCCTCGTCGGCGCGATCCTGCTCCTGCGAAACCGCCGGATCGGGGATGCGTGGCCGGTCGTCAAATTCGTCGGGACGGTGGCGATCACGCTGACGGGCGCGGTGTTCTGCTTCGTGCTCGCTCCCACGATGGGACAGGCGGCGTGGAACGTCCAGAACATCCTGACGCACGTCGTCGTCCCGGTCATCGCCGTCGCGGATTTCTTCGTGACGGGGATTTACGGCAGGATCGGGCGGCGGAGCATCGTCTTCGTCCTCCTGCCGCCGCTGGCTTATGCAATCTACGCCGGGATCGGATTTGCGCGCGGATGGGAGTTCTCGCCGGGCAGGAATTACCCGTATTTCTTCCTCAACTGGGGCTCCCCTGCCGGGGCGTTCGGCTTCTCCCACGAGCTTCCCTTCATGGGATGCGTCTGGTGGATCCTTGCGCTCCTCGGTCTCTTACTCCTCGTCGGGTTTCTGTATCTCGCCGTCCTCGACGCGATCCGGAAGCGCGTGTACGGGCAGAAAGAGGAATAAACAGCATCATGAAAGGGACCGTTTCCGCGGTCCTTTTTCCGTTACGGCTTCATCGTGAGCGCGCGGGCCGTGGCGGCGAGGGCCTTTTCCCATTCTCCGCGCACGGATGCCGGGAGCTTTCCGCTGACGTTCGTCTCAAGGGAGAGCGTGCCGTCGAAGCCGATCTCGTGCAGCGCGCGGGAGAAATCCGCCCAGTCCGTCACACCGCGGTACGGGAGCCAGTGATAATCGTGCGCGCCGTCGTTGTCGTGGACGTGCAGGCAGGCGAGGTGTTCCCGCCCGATCTTCCGCACGGCGTCGCCCGCGGACAGCCCGAAGACCGCCGCGTGTCCGGTGTCGAGACAGACGCGGAAATACGGGGAATCGAACTCTTTCACAAAATCGAACACCTGCTCCGGGGTGGAGAGGATGAGCGCGGGAAAGGGCATGTTCTCGAGCGCGATCACCGTGCCGCACTCCTCGGCCTTCTCGATCAGGCGGGAGAAGAATTCCCGGTTCAGATCGAGAAACCGCGCGGGATCCGGGTTCCGATCCGCGCCGTCGGGCATGATGTTGTGGATCGCCATGCAGGGCGCGCCGACCGCCGCCGTGCCTTCGAGCGCGATGCACATCTTCTCGAACCGCTCCTTACGGTCCTCCTCGGTAAAATCGCGCGGGGGAAAGCGCCAGGGACCGTGGGTCTGGGAGATCCCGATTCCGCATTCCCGGGCGATCTCGCCGATCTGCCGCCAGCGGCGCTCGCGGTCTTCTGAAGAGAACCATTCGGTTTCGGTGTTCACGAAGGACTGCAGGTCGGCACAGTCATATCCGAGGAGACGGAGATGAGTGAAAGATTCCCGGGCGGATCCCGGGGAGAGGTCGAAGTGAACGGAAATGCCTGTTTTCATTTTTGCCTCCGGTCGTATTGTGCTGAACGTATTATACCAGATTCCGCAACTTTCTGCAAGCGGGAGAAGAAAAACGGACGCGGGATTTCGAAGCACAGAATTCTCCTTGACACAGAAGCCGTCTTTTGCTATAATTTCATCAGAACAAGTCGGCACAAATCACGCTTTACATCATGGAGGGACAATATGGAACCGCTGTTTATCGGATCAAGACGGGAGCCCATGTGGGACGACTGGCTGATCGACACCGAAGAGACCGACACCCCGCTCCTTCTGCATCATCCCGTCGAGCGGGAATGCACCCTATTCGAGGATCCGTGGGCCCAGGGGACCAGCCCCTATCTCTGCGTCATGCGGGACGGGGATCAGTATCGGATGTATACCGCACACAACGGCGGGGTGACCTGCTCCGTCAGCACGGACGGCATCCATTGGGAGCAGCCCGATCTCGGCATCGCGGAATACGAAGGCTCGCTGCATAATTCCCTGATCGGGATCATCGGCGACGGAGAGACGGCGTACTATCCCGCGGACCGCTATGTCCCCGCGTTTTTCGACGGGTTCCGCATGTTCGTCGACCCAAACCCGGACTGCCTCCCCGAGGAGCGAATCAAGGCACTCGTCAGCATGCATTCGAGCCTGCATCTGCTCGTCAGCGTGGACGGATTCCGGTTCCGGTATGCCGGACAGCTCGCGATCCCCGCGCAGAATCCCGGCACGCCCTACGACAGCGTGAATACCCTGTTCTATGACAAGAACATCGGAAAATACCGCGCCTATGTCCGCGACTATTTCCAGGCGAGCAACCCGGCGGACCCGATCTGGATCCGGGCGATCTCGGCCTCCGAAAGCGCGGAGCTGTTCCCGAAGAGCGGAAGATGGCCGAAGGCGCAGTATTTGCAGTACGACACGCCGAACGCCTGGCAGATGTACATCAATTCGATCCTGCCGTATGAGCGGGCGGACCACATCCTCGTGGGGTTCCCTTCCCGCTATGTCATCCGCCGGCAGTGGACGGACAATTACGAGGAGCTGTGCGGGAGCGAAGAGCGTCGGAAGCGCGCGGGCGAACGGCTCGACGACCGGCTCGGGCTTTCGGTGAGCGATACGCTCTTCATGATGTCCCGGGACGGATATCATTTCAAGCGCTATCCGGAGGCGTTCCTGCGTCCCGGTCCGGAGCATCCGCGGAACTGGGTGTACGGCAGCGTGTATTTCTCGAACGGCATGTTTGAGACGCCGCCGCATCATCCGGGCTGCGACAACGAGCTGTCCTTCTACTGCATGCAGAACCGGTTCTTCCCGAATCCGCCCGAGGCGTGGCGGTACAGCATCCGGCTCGACGGCTTCGTCTCCCGCACGGGCGTCTATCCCGAATCCAATCTCGTCACCAAACCCTTTATCTTTGAGGGACGGGATCTCTACGTCAATTTCTCGACCTCCGCCTACGGGCACATGCGGTTCAAGCTGAAGGACACGGACGGGAAAACCATCACCTCCGGGGAGACCTTCGGCGACAGCACGGACCGCCGGGTGCGCTTCGACGGCGACGTCGCCGGATTTGCCGGACGCCCGGTTATCCTCTCGGTCAACATGTTCGACGCGGATCTCTACGCGATCCAGTTCCGGCCGTGACGGCGTATATGCAAAAAGGGAGTATAGAATATGAAAAAGAAAACGCTTGCGATCATCCTCGAAGCGATCCCGATCCTCTCGGCAGTCGTATCCATCGGCCTGATCCTGTCGCCGTACAACAGCGCGCCGATCCGCGGGATCATCTCCGCCGGTGTGCTCCTTGCGCTATTCGGGTTCGTGTTCTTCTTCATCGGACGCCGCCTCGCGAAGGGCGACCGTGCCGTGCGGATCCTCGGCATCTTCGACTGGCTGGCGATGGCGTCCATCATTGTCCTGTATGCGCTCGCGATCATCAGCTTCGGGCTGTGAGGGCGGATCCGGATACCGAAGGGAGGGTAACGGATGAAAACAAAACTGCGGTGGATGCTCCCCCTGGCACTCTTCCTCGTCCTGATCGCCGCGTTCCTTCTCTATACGGGAATCTACTATCACGCCGATCCGTCCGCGCTTGCCGCGCTCAAATCGGATGAGACGGTGTCGGTCACGGAAACCGGGTACGGATGGTTTTTCGACGGACCGTCCGAGGATCACGTTCTGGTGTTCTATCCGGGCGGAAAGGTCGAAGAGACCGCTTACGCGCCGCTTTTACACCGTCTTGCCCGGGAGGGGATGGATGTCTGCCTTCTGAAGGTCCCCTTCCGCCTCGCGGTCTTCGATGCGAACAAGGCGGACTCCGCGCTGGATTCGCTTGCCTACGAATACCGGTATGTGGGCGGGCATTCCCTCGGCGGCGTGATGGCGGCAGGCTACGCTTCCGAACACGGCGAAGATCTATGCGGCGTCATCCTGCTGGCCGCTTATCCGACGCGTGCCCTCGATCTCGATCTCGTATGCCTCAGCCTGTACGGTTCCGAAGACGGCGTCGTGGATCCCGATCAGATCGCGGCTGCCCGGAAGTACATGCCGGCGCAGTATATCGAGCAGGTCCTCGAGGGCGGCAATCACGCGCAGTTCGGCAGCTACGGCAGGCAGCGCGGAGACGGGGACGCCTCCCTGTCCCCGGAGGAGCAGCAGGAACAGACGGTCGATTTCATTCTGCGGAACCTGCCGTAGAATCCCAAGACAATCAGGAGGTCTCCATGTTCGATTTTCATTTTGATATCCGCTCTACGGATCCCGACACCGACGTGACGGTCTCTCCCATCGCCGCGGAGGACGGGATCGCCCAATATAGAATCCGGGTCCGGCTTCCGAAGAAGGCAGCGCCCTCCCCCGTCCGGATCGAATGGGAGGACGAGATGCGCGACATCCTCGGCGTGTGGCGTCCGTCATGCGGCACGGATCACGCAGTCCGGCAGTGGTTCTCCCCGACCGTCAGCCGCTCGTGCTTCCATTTCGGAGCGCCGGTGCTGGCGGTGTTCGGGGATCTCGGGAAGAACCGGGGCACCGTCGCCGTCGCGGATCCGGTCACGCCGCTGGAAGTGCGCTTCTGGGTCAAGGATTTAGAGCAGCAGAACAGGGTGGGGTTCGCCCTCTGCCTCTTCACGGAAGCGACGGATCCCTTTGAAACGTATGAAACCACGCTCCGGATCGACTGCCGCCCGGTCCCGTATTCCCTTGCCGTCGAAGACGTCTATCCGTGGTGGAAGGCGTGCGGATGGTCCATTCCGGATCCGCCCCGCGCCGCAGAAGATCCTCTCTATTCCTCCTGGTACAATTTCCATCAGGCGCCGAACGGGGAGAAGCTGCTCGAAGAGCTTAAAATCGCGTCGGAACTCGGCTTCCGGACGGTGATCCTCGACGACGGCTGGCAGTTTCCGGGACCGTCCTGCGGCGATTATTCGCTCTGCGGGGAATGGCAGGTCGCCGGGGACAAATTCCCGGACTTCCGCGCGTTTGCCGACGCCGTGCACGGATACGGCATGAAGCTGATGGTGTGGTTCACCGTCCCGTTCATCGGGGTGAAGAGTCCGCTCTTCGAGACGTTCCGCGGGAAATACCTCTATATCGACCGCGGGCTCCTGCAGGCGGGGGCCCTCGACATCCGCTATCCCGAGATCCGCCGGATCATCCTCGCGAATTACCGCAGGTTCCTCACGGAATACGACATCGACGGATTCAAATTCGATTTCATCGACTCCTTCTACCCGGGAGCGGAGGCAGCACCGTACGATCCCGCCGTCATGGACTGCCCCACGGTCGGCGAGGCGGTCCGGAAGCTCCTCGAGGAGATCACGGAGGAGCTCGGCGCGATCAAACCGGATCTATTGTATGAATACCGGCAGAACTACGTCGGACCCGCCGTCAACCGCTTCGGGAACATGCTCCGGGTGGGGGACTGCGCCTACGACGCGAACGTCAACCGGATCGGGACGGTCGATCTGCGTCTGTTGCACTATCCCGTCGCCGTACACTCGGACATGCTCTTCTGGGCGCCCTCCGAGTCCCCGATCCTCTGCGCGAAGCAGCTGCTCGGCGTGATGTTCTCGGTCCCGCAGATCTCCGTCCTGCTCACGGAGAGCACGGAGGAACAGAAGGAGCTGATCCGGGCATTCCTCGCCTACTGGGTCGCAAACCGGGAGATCCTTCTGCACGGCGCGTTCATGCCAGAACATCCCGAGGCCAACTACCCCGTGATCGTCGCGGAGGGAGCCGATAAGCAGATCACGGTCCTGTACGGAGAGCGTTCGTTCCGCGTGGGAGAGAAGCCCTGCGACGTCTTTGCGGACTGCGGGGAAGATCCGCTGATTCTCGAAAACATGACGGATCAGACGAAGACGGTGGAGATCTATGATCGCTTCGGATCCGTCTTCCTCGGGACGGAAGAGCTCGCGCCGCATGCCCTCCGGACAATCGCGCTCCCGCGGGCCGGCATGGCGAGAATCTTTTGACGATCCTCCATCTTTCCGTCTTCTGAACAAGGAGGTTTTCCATGCAACTCAGCGACAGACTGTTCGGGAAGCGGTGGGGCGTGTTCACCCACTATCTCGACGGCATTCAGAACAATCCCGCCAGTCCCCATAATCAGGGGGCAGGCCGCACATCCTGGAGCGACTGCGTCGATGCCTTCGACGTCGGGCGGCTCGCCGATTCCCTGAAAAACTGCGGAGCCGGGTACTATTTCATCACCCTGATGCAGGGGAACGAGCGCTTGATCGCCCCGAACCGGACCTTCGACGAGATCGCCGGAACAAAGCCGGGAGAGGCATGCGCCAGGCGGGACCTGGTACTCGATCTGTATGACGCGCTGGCGCCGCTTGGCATCGATCTCTGCCTGTACTATACCGGGGACGGCCCGTATCAGAATCCCGTCATCGGGCAGCGGTTCGGATTCACGGAGCCGCGGGACCGGGGCGTGACGGAGGATTTCGTCCGGCGCTGGGCATCCGTTCTGGAAGAATACGCGGTGCGGTACGGCGACAAGGTCAAGGCGTGGTGGATCGACGGATGTTACCGGGACTATTTCCGCTATACCGACGCGCTGATGGAGCCCTACTATACCGCCGTGAAGCGCGGGAATCCGGAGGCGCTCGTCGCGATGAACAACGGCGTCTTCCCGGATTACCGGAAGAATTACGCCCATGAGGACTTCGTGTGCGGGGAATTCAACGATCTGACCGTGATCCCGCGTCAGCGCTTTATCGACGGTGCGCAGGCGCATCTGCTCGCCCCGCTCGGCGCGACGTGGGGTCGTCCCGGCTGCCGGTACAGCGGACAGTATTTACACCACTTCACGCGCTGCGTCAACGAGGCGGGCGGCATCGCCACCTATGACTGTGCCCTGTACCGCGACGGCTCGATCGACGAGGAACAGATCGCGGCGCTCGCAGAGATCGACCGCATCTGACACAACGGAGGACACCATGAAAACGAACATCCTGTTCAGCTTCGACTGCGAGGACTACACGTCGGACCTCTCGACGGACATGCTGGTCCGGCTGGGCGATACGCTCGCGGCAAACGGCGTCGTCGGGCATTTCCAGATGGTCGGTCTGCTGGCGGCGGATATCGCGCGCAAAAACCGGCAGGACGTCGTCCGCGCCCTGGCTCCTCACCGGATCGGCTATCATTCCTATGACCACTCCATCCACCCGAATCTGATGGAGAAGACGGATACGGAGGACTATGGAACAGCCAGGGAACGGTTTCTCGAAAAGGAACCGGAAGGAGCAGAAATCGTGAAGCGCGTCTTCGGAAGAACGTCCCTCTGCTCCGCCTGTCCGCCCGGGAACAGCATCTCCTACGCCGCGCTCTACGGGTATGCGAAAATGGAGATCCCCGTCTACATCGGCGGCATCTTCGACGAACAGGACGCGCCTTTCCGGTTCTGCAACGCGGTCCAGATCCCCTACACCTACATGCTCGAAAACCATCTCTTTGCGCACGACTTTGACCCGGACGCCTTTCTCGACCTGCTTGCCGGAGGCGGTCTGATCACCCTGTACAACCACCCGAACATGATCTGTCACACGGAATTCTGGGATACGGTCAATTATGCGAAGGAAAACCGGACGCCCTTCGGAGAATGGATGCCGTGTCCCGAACGTCCCCCCGAGGAGATCGACCGGTTCTTTTGCAATCTCGACCGCCTGATCAAAGCGATCCGGGCGGACGAGACCTTTGCGGTCACGAACCTCGATGAGCTTCTTGCCAAGGTCCCAGATACGCCCGTCATCCGGAGAGAGGATGCGGGCAGGATATTCGCCATGCTCCGGACCAAACCGCCCTATCGGAATTCGCAGTCCGAGCTTCTTCTCGCGGCAGCCGCGTTCCTCCGGGATCCCGATCGCAAGACGTACCGGCAGGAGGAAGTGTACGGATTTCTCGAACAGCCGGCAGCGGCGGATACGGATAGGGAATTTTCCCGGGAAGCGCTGACGGCGGCCGCGGAGCAAATCCGAGAAGGGACGTTCCTGCCGTCCCGCATCACCGTCGACGGAGATGTCATCGGGCCGCGGGACTATCTCTGCGCCGCATGGGAAGTCCTCGCCGGGCATCCCGTCGGCACAGTCAGGCCGCAGATACAGACGGAGGTCCCGGAGCCGTACCGCACGCTGCGGGAGGTCTCTTTCCGCGGGAACTGGCTGAACGCCGATACATTCGAGGACCGGTATCTGTCCGACCGTCTGCGCCTTCAGGCGTTGACGATGAGCATCTGAACAACGGAGGAAGACGACATGAAAGAGATCCGCATCGACGCGCCGCAGACCGTGATCTGGCGCAATCCCGCATCGATCTTCAAGTACAACGGCTGGCCGTCGATCTGTCGGGACGAGCGGGGGACGATGTACGTCACGGCCTCGTCCTTCCGCATCCAGCACGTCGATCCGTCCGGGAAGAACGCGATGTTCGTCTCCTTTGACGACGGACACACCTGGTCGAAGCCGATCATCCTCAACGATTCCCGTCTCGACGACCGCGACACCGGCATCGTCTCGCTCGGCGGCGGACACATGATCGCCACCTGGTTCTCCGAACGGACGGACGATTCCTATCCGAAGAATCCCGGATTCTCCGCCGTCGGGATCGAGGACCGGGAGACGATCCTCGGACTGATGAACGTATATCGTTACATGAAGCCGGAGTATCAGAAGCACGGCTCCTACGTGATCGTCTCCGACGACTGGGGCTTCTCGTGGAGCGATCCGATCCGGGTGCCGATGACCGCGCCGCACGGACCGAACCGATTGTCCGGGAACCGCGCGATCTACCTCGGGAAGGATTTCGAGCCGTGCGAGGACGGAACGCAGAAGGTCCGCTGCTGGATCAGCGCCGACTGGGGCCGGACCTGGGAACAGAAAGGCACCCTTCCCCTCCCCGCGGATCACGAGTGGTATTACTTCCATGAGCCGCACGTCGTGGAGCTCCCGGGCGGCAGGCTGTTCGGCGCGCTGCGGGTCGGTCGTCCGATGATCCCGAACGAGACCTGCTATACGACCTATTCCGACGACGGCGGGATGACGTGGAGCGAACCGAAATTCATCGGGATCCGCGGTCTGCCTCCCCATCTGCTGCTCCATTCCTCCGGCGCGCTCATCCTCTCATACTGCGACCGCGGCGGCGCGCCGAAGACCGAGAGGGCCTGCGTCAGCTATGACTACGGCGAGACGTGGGAGGAGGACTACGTGATCGACGACAAGAACACCTTCTGCGATCTCGGTTATCC
The DNA here is from genome assembly GCA_017550315.1 of Clostridia bacterium. Lineage (GTDB taxonomy): Bacteria > Bacillota > Clostridia > Oscillospirales > CAG-272 > UMGS1696. The sequence continues at coordinate 36,356 of JAFZPN010000038.1, read as the reverse complement.
CGCGACCGCCGAATGCGCGGACGGTTCGCTGTTCACGGTCTATTATCAGGCGCTGCCCGGCGAGAATTTCCCGGTCGTCATGGGGACGCGGTGGAAGCTCGCGCGGTGAGGGGCACAGGATCCCCTGCCGGATCATATTGGAAGAATCTCATATATTCCACGATAGAAAGGATCAAGACCAACATGAAAGACGCCATTCTCCCGATTATCCTTGCGGTTTTGGCCGTACTGAACCTCATCTCCTTCTGCCTGATGGCCTATGACAAGCGCTGCGCCAAATCCGGAAAACGGCGCGTGCCGGAGAAGACGCTGTTTCTCGCGGCGGCCTGCTTCGGCGGACTCGGCGGCGTGCTCGGCATGACGCTCTGCCGCCACAAGACCAAGCACTGGTATTTCCAGGTATTCTTCCCCCTCTTCCTGATCATCCAGATCGCCCTGCTTACCGTCGGGTATCTGCACTTTTTCAAATGATCGCCGACCGCGCCGCGTGAATCCAGGCCCGGAAGAAAAGAACCGTGAGAGGAGAAGGCTATGAAAAACAGAAATAATCGGCAGCCACGTCAGACAGACCCGAAGAGATCCGGGATTGTTTTCGCGCTGTCCGTTCTTCTTCTCGCGGCATGTGTCTTCTTCCCGGGATGTGAGAGAGACAAATCGGACGACAAGCAGCAAGACGATCCGCCGCCGATTGCGGAAACGGAAAAAACGGAGGAAACGGAGGCAGAAACCATGAACGAAATCCCCGAGACGACCGCAGAAGAACCGATTTATGAGCCACAAAGCGCGGACTGGCTCTCGACCATCGAAGCCGCCGCCGCGCGGGCGAACGGAATCAGCGGGAAATTCACGGACCCGGAAAGAAAGAAATTCCTCGTGACGAACGGGAACATGTCGCTCTTATACGATCTCTCGACGGATGGGCACAAGGGTGTCGAGGCGATCTGCAATTCTGACGGCGTGCCGTATTTCCGGGACACCATGGACGCGCGGATCGTGCTCCCGGACGGGACGAGATGCAGCGCGGCGTACTCCCCGAAGAACGGACGGATGAACAGCCACCGTCTCGGCTATTACTACTACGATTTCCGGTTCTGCGATCAGCTCTTCGTGAACGGCGAAGCCCTTGCCGCGAGTGGGGACGGGGGCTACGACATCCTCAGCCGCTCCGGGACATGGGGAACCCATGACACCTCCCCCGTCCGGATCAAGGACGGCGTGATGTCATATACCGTCACCAGTTCTTACGATCCGTATGTCTATGCGTCGGTCCGCTTCAAGACGGCGGATTACGACGCGGTGAGGATCACGATCCGGACGGAAGCGGCATCATCGGGCGAGTTCTTCCTGATCGCCGGATCGCACGACGGGTATTCCGCCGAGCAGAGGACGGGGGTCACCGTGACGCCCGGGACATGGACGACGGTGACCGTGCCGCTGACGGTGATCCCGGATTACACCGGAACGGTCCGCGGCTTCCGCCTCGATTTCGGCGCAGAAAAGGACGAAGTCGTCGAGATCCGGGAGCTCACCGCGGTCAAGACCGGCGCGTCCTCCGCTCCTTTCGCCCTCGAACGCATATACCACACCTATTCCGACAAGGTACACGAGGTCCTGCGCATCGTCGCGACGGATGCCTTTGAAGGCGGCGGACGGTTTGAGACCGAGACCGCGATCCCGGCGGATACGGTCGAGGGGATCCTTCTTAAAAACGCCGGCGGAGAATCCGCGACGCTCTACGGTTTTTCCTTTGCCGGCACGGAATTCGTCGCCTTCGATATCCGGGACGCCGGGGTCTGGGGCATCATCCTGCCGAACACGGAGGACAACGGCGATATCCGCGTCGAGCTGCGGGACGGGTATTACGTCGTGACCCGCGGGATCGATCTGAAAACGAAGATCCGGAAGGGGAACGACGCCGTCTTCGGGCAGCGGCTGTACACCTCCGCGGAGCACGATTTCGACGGCATCCGGCGGGAAGCGGAAATCGAGCGCAGCCCGCTCAAGCACGTGAAGATTTCGACTCCGAGTGACGGGGCGAAATACGCCGGATACGATGCGTTCGCCGGATACTACCGCTTTACCGTAGGGTCCTCGGATTTCAACCGCGCGTACTACATGGAACCGGACAAGCATTACGCGATCCATGCCGAGATCGGCGGAGACGGCATCGCGGACAGGACTATCTATCTGCTGGCAGCGGAAGGCAAAGGGCAGCTGGAATGCGGCGCGGTGCTCAACGAGGAGAACCGGCTCCTCCCCATTCCGGTCGAGGTCTGCAAGAACTTCTGCGGCGAATACGAAGAACCGCTGTTCGACCCCTACGATCCGGCTTACGGAGAGGTGTACTTCCCCGTCACGATCGGGCAAAACGAGGTCAAGCGGTTCACCGTCCTGCACCTCTATCAGAACTGGGGGAATTATCCCCTGAAGCAGCTCTCATCCATCGCGTTTCACATTCCGTATTATCACCTGTCCGTCGGCGTGACGGAGACGAACTGCATCGCGCCGTATTTCGTGTACGGCAAGGACGGCTGGACCCTGCCCGACTTCCGCGCGAACTCCGCGCCGCTGTGGTCCGGTCAGCCCCAGCACACGAGCGCCGGGCGGCTGTACTTCCTCCGCTACACGGACGCGGACGGCCATGCCTGCAAGTCCGAATCCCAGTCCGCCGAGATCGTCTCGGGTGGACCGGTGTACGCGGACATCGAGATGGAATATCTCTCCGACGACGGAAAGATCCGGGCGGCGTACCGCCATGCCGAGATGGCGCAGACGGACGAGAACCGGACGTATTATCATATCGCGCTCGACGTCCTCGACGACGTGACCATCGCGGATTTCCGCCGGGACTTCTCGTTCTTCACCTTCGACGGACGCGCGGTGTATTATCGGAACATCGGGTATCTCGGCGAGGACGGCATCCCGGTCATCGAGAATGTCGAACCGGGCGAGCGGGTCCTCGTCCTCGGGCGGGAATACCCGTATTACGATTACTTAGGCGGGAATATCGAGGATTCCGTGAACTTCGCCCTGATCGTGCGAAATGCCTCGATCGTGATCGGCGGTGAGGCATACGACGGCCCCTTCGTCCTGTACGACCGCGCGGACGACACGCTCAACGCGGGCTCCCTGTCCCTCGATCTCGGCGAGGTGACGCTGAAAAAGGGCGACCGGCTGGAGCTCGAGATCATTCTCCTCCCGTGGGGTTATTCGACAAACAAGACCGACCGCAACGTCCGCGCGGTCCGGGAGGATTCCTGCCTCGATCCGGTCCGTCTGACCGTACTCGAAGGAGAGGCCGTGGATGACCGCTTCATCCCCTCCGTCCGGGCCGCGGACAACCGGGCTTCGTTCCGGCTCGAAGGGGGCAGGAGCACCGCCGCCGTCCGGATCTACGGATTCGATACCTATGCCGCGCCGCGCGTGACCGTCACGAAGAACGGCACGGAAACCGAACTCACGCTCGCGGGTGAGAACGGGTACGACGGGTATCAGGTTTATCGCGACGCGGACGGGACGTATTCGTTCTCGTTCAACGTGGATCTGAAGCGGGACAGCGGCGCGGACATCACGGTCACGGGCTCGCCGGGCAGCGGGAACTGAGCCGGATCCCCGTCAGAAGAAACTATACATCAGAAAACCGCGGACCGGAAGACATCCGATCCACGGTTTTTTTGTTGTTCTTTTGACCGTTCACTCCGCGGGCGGGAAAATCGGAAGATGATCCGCGCACGGTGTGAGGTGCATCATGTGGTGATCCGTCAGGGGGATCACGATCATGCCGCCGACGGTCAGTCTTCCCCAGAATACGAGAAGCCAGACCGAACGGAAATCGGTGGTCACGCCGCCCTCTTCCAGAATGCGCATGACCCATTCCTCCGGGACCTTTGTTTTCACCTGTTCGAGCGTCAGGCTCTCGATGATCCTGCGGGTGTTCTGTCCGACGGCGATCATATATTGACGGAGAGCGCCCAGGCGGATCTTCTGTCCGAAAGCGACAGCCTCGTCCTCCTCCAGCGCATTGCCCGTATCGGTGATCGACGCGCCGATTTTTGCCTGCCACTCCGCGTCGAAGATCTGTCTGCCGTTTGCCATCAGAATGTTGCTGACGAGGTCCTCGATACGGGTTGTGTGCCAGAAATGCCAGCACAGCGGGACGGTGTTGGTCCCCGCGTAATGCAGATCCACGTCATAGGACTGACGCGGCACGATTTCGTTCTGGTGCCCGTCTGCCATATACTGAAAGACATAATCCGCGATGGTGGGCCCTTTCCTGCCGGACACTTCCGCGAGATGCACCAATGCGTGGTAATCGAGCGCGCAGCGCTTGATCGCGTCGAGATCGTCTCCCTGAAGAAGGGTGCCGAGTTCGTCATCGCATATGCTGATTTGTTTATATAATGTTTCTTTGGTCATGCTCGTTCCTCCGATACAAGAGCACTCTCACGGGCTGTCATCCGGCACGGCCTCAGTCGAGGCTGCGGATCTTGTCCATCGCCTTTTCCATCGTCTTGGTGATGACCTTTTTGTTGGAGGCCCAGTAGGAGGCGAAATTGTCCTTCTTCTGGGGCATCAGGGTCCGGAGCACAAACCACGGATTGCCGATGGATTCGTTGTACAGGGACTCAAAATTGATGAGAACGCTGTCCTTGATGAGGTCCATCATCGCCGAGGTTTCGGGGTCGCGGGAATAGCGGGATTTCAATGCCATATCGAAATAGACGGGCGTCGTCGTGCGCCAGCTCTGCGCCGCGAGCGCTTCCATGACGGCGCAGGACATGTCGCTGTTCTTCGCGTCGATCGGCACGCACCAGAGGGAGACCGCATCCTGCACGCGGGTTCCGTAATGCTCCTGATTCTCGTTCACCAGCGGATAGGGGAGGATGCCGTAGTCGCTCTCCATATCGCCGAGGTTGGAGACCACGGCGACCATGCGCGTCGTGGCGAGGAGTGCTTTGTCCTGCGCCAGCGTGTCCTTGATGTTGGTGCCGTCGCCGGTGATGGCGTAGCAGCCCTCGTTTTCCCACATGAGACGGTAGACCTTCGTCACGAGCTCCGCCATGAACTCTTCATCGACGGAGAGGACGGGATAGCCTTCCTCATCGCGGTCGACCATCGAAACCAGGGAGCCCTGCATATAGCCGTCCGCGTCGTTGACCGAGGACGTGACCAGTCCCCAGTAGTCCGTCTGATCAGCCTTGCCGTTGCCGTCGGAATCCGCATGGATCTTCGAGGTGAGATCGTAGACGTAATCGATCGTCCAGCGGTGCTCGTTCACGACGTCGTAGAGGTTTTCGATCTGTTCGTCCACGGCGACCTTCTGGTTGAAGGCATAGACGCACATCGCGGAGAGCATCGTCCGGGCGATGTCGCCGGTGATGAAGTAGAGCTTGTTTCCGATCTGGAGCTCGCTCGTGACGGAATCGTTCCACCACGGCTGACCGAAATCGATGTAGGGCAGCTTGTTGTAATCGAGGAACAGCCCTTCGAGGGAGAGCGCGGGGATTCTCGCGGACCATCCGGCGATGATGTCATAGGCGCCGTCCGCCGACATGATGGAGGAGCGAAGCGCGCTGACGGTGCTGTTGTAATTCTCCCAGCCGTCGCCGGCAAAGCACTCGATCTTCACGTTCAGACGGTCGGAGACCATTTCGTTCCGCTCATACACGGAATCGGCGACGGCTTCGCCCGTTAGTTCTTCGGAGACGACTTCGTTGACGGATTCCGAGTCGCCGCGGGAGTGGATCACGACGGTCTCGCCGCCGAAATCGAGCGCGGGCAGATTGTCCGGCACATGCGAGCGGTCGTATTCCGTTTCGGCGGGCGTGTCCTCGGCCGTACCGCCGTCCGCCGGAGAGACATCCTGCGTCTGAGCGGAGGGATCCGCGTTCGTGCCGCTTTCCGAGCAGGACACAAAGAGTCCGGCGATCATCAGGAAGCAGAGAATCAGAGAGACGGTTTTCTTCATGGGAACTTCTCCTTTTCGATGAAGTAGTGGTGATTTGATTATACCATATCCCGCGCGGATATGCAAGGCGGACGGGAGAAATCGCGGCCGCTTCCCTGCCCGTCAGGCGAGGATGTGCCGGAGCGCGTCGAAAGAGAGGGAGGCGTAGAGCGCGTGACCGGCAGCGTTCGGATGCCAGTTGTCCTCGTACCAGGCGTCAAAGCGCGCCTGTTCGTCCGGGAACGCGTCCAGCTTTTCGGCGAGCGCGGCATAGGCGTCGATGAGAGGTACGTTTTCGGCTCGTGCGGCGCGGCGGCAAGCCTCGTCAAAATCCCCGAACGGGTGCCCGGAGAGAGGGGACGCGAGCGAGCCGAGGATCGGTTCCACCGTCAGAAGCCACGGATCGGCCCCGTCTGCGCGGATCCGGCGGAAAAAGGCGGTCATGTTCTCTTCCTGCTCGTCCGCATCCCGGTCGACGATCCAGTCGTTGATCGTATGCCCTTCCGCCAGCACGGCGACCGGACGGAGCGGCGCAACCAGTTTGTCGTAGTATTCCGCGAGAAACTTTCCGACGGGACAGCTCCCGACGCCGCAGTTGACCACCGCCCACGGTCCGCGGTAAACCTCGAGGCGGTACAGCGGCGCGCCGGGACCCGTGATCTCTGCGCAGTGACGGCCGTCCGGGAGCATCAGCGTGACGAGGTTGTAGGGATTGCTCCGCTCTTCGCGAAAGAGATCGTCTTCCCAGAGCGTCTCCCCGTCCACACGGACCGCGGCGCGGACATGCGCAGGCGTATAGCGGAACTGCAGCCGCAGAAGCGCGCCGTCGAAGGGAAAGCGGAGCCCGTCTGCCTGCGCGCAGTTCCCGTCCGCTTCGAGTCCGAAGGCCCGGCACAGGACCGGCGCCTCATAATCCGACGCGGAGGAGCCGGTATATGCGTTTACGTACTCCCGCAGGAGATTGACATACGCTCCCGTGGCAAAGGGGAGCATCCGGTGTTCTCCGGCGATGACGGGCGAGGTCCACTTGTCGAACGCATCCCGCACGCCCGCGCCTCCCTGCCCCCAGGTGTGGGAATCGCCGGTACAGGCTATGAGTTTCATCTCGATTCAACTCCGTTCCATGAGAATTCGGGGATCCTTGCAAGACCAGTATAGCATAAGCCGGACGGTTTCGCAAGGGCAAACGCGGAAATCGGTGATATCCTTTCGTTTTTTGCGCGAATCCTGCAAAGGGAGGCTTGCTTTCCGCGCTTTCTTGTGCTATACTGGATGCATAGATCCGCTTCAAGGGAGGAATCATGCATTGAAACATCTCGAAGCCATACGGAAAGCGGTGGGAATCAGACCGGCGGGCGAATATATCGCCACGGATCTGATCCGGTACCGTTCTCTGCGGAAGAATTTCGATAAGACGCCGCTCATGGCAAAAGCGCTCGCGCAGAAGGAGTGGTTCGAGCGCTTCCCCGCCTCGGTCTATGACTGCGACCGGATCGCGGGAAACCGGCGCGGCAATTTCGTCACGGAATACGACGAAACGGAACTCCGGGCCGCGCGCAAAACTCTCGCCTCCTACGGCTCCCTCCACTTCGGCACCAATTCCGACCACTTCGCCCCGGCATACGGACGCTTCCTCGCCGACGGCATCCGGGGGACCCTCGCCCGCATCGACGCCTCGCTGGATGCGCATCGGGACGACGCGGCAAAGACGGAATTCCTCACGGCGCAGCGGCTCGTCACGGAGGGATTTCAGACCTTCGTCGGCCGGTATGCCGAAGCCGCGCGGGAAGCTGCCGCCGCGACCGATTCCGACGAATACCGCCGGGAACTCGAAGGGCTGGCCGCCGATCTTTGCGCCGTGGTCTCCGAGCCGCCCGTGACGCTCCGTCAGGCGCTGAACCTCGTCTGGCTCATCCATCTCTCCTTCCCCTTCCAGGGCAAGTACGCGATGGCGCTCGGCCGTCTCGATCAGTACCTCCTGCCCTACTACCGGCACGACATCGAGGCGGGGATCCTCACCCCGGAGGACGCGGAAGATCTCTTCGCCTCCGTCTTCATCAAGCTGACGGAAAGCCGCTGGACGGGCGGGGACGACGTCGTGAACATCTGCATCGGCGGCGTCACGCCGGATGGGCAGGAAGGCGTCAACGAGCTCTCCTACCGCATCCTGCACGCCGTCCGCGACTGCAACGTGCCGGGGCCCAATCTCTCCGCGCGGCTGCACGAGGGGATCCCGGACGAATTCATCGACGAATGCCTGCGGGTGATCGGCACGGGGCTCGGCTATCCCGCCCTGATGAACGACCGGGTAAACATCCCCGCGCTCGCCCGTCACGGCTACCGGCCCGAACACGCGCGCGATTACTGCTTCGTCGGCTGCATCGAGAACTTCATCCCCGGCCGGCAGCCCGCGTGGTCCGACGGCCGCTTCAACATGCCGAAATTCCTCGAGGCCGTGTTCTTCCGCGGGAAATCCATGTCGGACGACACCTATCTCGGGCTGGACACCGGTCCGCTCGAGGATCTCGTCACGATGGAGGATTTCCTCGGCGCGTACGAGCAGCAGGTCGCGTATGCCGCGTCGGAATACACCGCCGAATTCAACAACATGAACAGCGGGATCAACTACCGCAACTATGCCGAGCCGTGGATGTCCGTCTTCTGCGAGGACTGCATCGCGCGCGGCATGGACATCAATGCGGGCGGCGCGCTGTATCCCTCGGCGCACGGCGCGTGCATGATGGGCATCGCCACCGTCGCCGATTCCCTCGCCGCGATCGAGAAGAACGTGTATCTCGACAAGACCTGCACCCTCGCCGAGCTGCGGGACGCGATGGCCGCGGATTTTGCCGGCTATGAACGGCTCCGGGCCAAGCTCGCCGCCGCGCCGAAATACGGGAATGACGATCCGTTCGTCGACAAATACGCCGTGTGGTTCGTGGAATTCACGGACGCCGTGTTCTCTCAGTATCACACCCGGGACGGCGGACCCTTCTACACCGCCATCGCGTCGAACACCGCGAGCGTCTACTGCGGCAAGAGCACCGGCGCGACCCCCGACGGGCGCCATGCGGGGGCTCCCCTCTCCGACGCCGCCTCCCCGACCTACGGCATGGACCGCGAAGGCCCCACCGCCGCGTTCCTCTCCCTCTCGAAGCCGGATTACCGGCTGGTCTCCTGCGGCACGGTGGTCAACCAGAAATACACGCCCGACATGCTGACCGATCCGGTCAAGCGCGACGCGCTGCTCTCCGCGATCAAGGTCTATTTCCACCGCGGCGGTCAGGAGGTGCAGATCAACTGCGTCTCCCGCGAGACCCTGATGGACGCGATGGAGCATCCCGAGAACTACCTCGATCTGGTGGTGCGCGTCTCCGGCTTCTCCGCCTACTTTGTCTCCCTCGACCGGGCCGTGCAGGAGGACATTCTGCACCGCACGGAGCACGCCGAGATCTGACGGCAACCCGATAACGGGAGGAATACAAGATGGATATCAAGAAAAAGTATCTCGATTTCGAGCAGAACAAGCGGATCTACGATTCCGCGCTCCTGACCTTCGAGGGCGTGGACGGGTATGACGTCTACAACTGCTCCATTCCGTTCACGTGGAACGGAAAACGGTACATCTACGGACGGGTCGAGCGGCACAATGAATGGGCGCGCTCCACGGTCCATCTCTTCGAGGAAGCTGGTAAAGACCGCTGGAAGGCCGTAAACGGCGCCGTGGTCTATCAGCTCGAAGATCCCTATGTGGCGAAGATCGGCGGACAGATGGTTCTGGGCGGCACGCACGTCCGCATGAAGAGCGGGCAGATCGACACCTATTACGGCTATTTCTACCGCGGGACCGATTTGAACGATCTGTATTACTTCACGACCGGCCCCGACCGCATGAAGGACATCCGGCTCGTCGAGATGGACGGCGGGCGGATCGGCGTGTTCTCCCGTCCGCGCAACGGCGTCTATGAGGACGGCGCGGCATCCGCGATCGGATTTGCCGTGATCTCCTCCCTCGACGAACTGACCGCGGACGTCATCGAAAACGCACCCCGGCTGCGCGGTCTCTTCGGACCCAGCGAATGGGGCGGCCCCAACCAGGCGTATTTCCTCATGAGCGGAAAGATCGGCGTGATCGGCCACATGTCGTGGGAGGACACCGCGCCGGATGACGGGGAGCGGCTGCAGGTTTACGTCAATTCCTCGTTCGTGCTCGATCCGGATACCCGGGACGTTCTGGATTTCAAGATCGTCGGATGCCGGTCCTGTTATCCGGCGTCCGTGCCGAAGCTCAGCCGCCTGCGCAACTGCACCTTCACCTCCGGCATCGTGGTGCGGGAGGACGGGAAGGCGGATCTGTATTCGGGCGTTTGCGACGCGGCGGAAGGAAGGATCACGATCGACGATCCCTTCGACGGGTTCGGCGGGATCGTCGGCGGGTTCTGAGGCCCGGACAGGCTGAGGGAAGGAGGATTCCGATGGACAGAGAGCGGTTTTTGAATCCGAAGAACGAAGACCGGCCGTACATGCTCCGTCACGACGCGGCGGAAGGAGAAGCGGGCGGCAAGCTCGACGCGCTTGCAAAGGCCGGGTTCGGCGGCATCGTCACGAATGCCGCGTGGCATACGGCGAAGGGCGATCCCGCGTTCTACCTCGCCGACGACGGGGATTTCCTCTTGCTCGACCGTACGATTGAAGCGGCGGAAGCGAGAGGAATGGGCGTCTGGCTTTACGACGAAAAGGGCTATCCCAGCGCGTCCGCTGACGGCCTGACCATGCTCGGTCATCCGGAATATGAGGCGCGGGGTCTGACCGAGATCCGCACGGACGGCGGGACCTGGGTGCGGCCCGACACCTTCGAGAAGATCGTCTATGCGTGCCGGGACGACGGGAGCCCCGTTCGCTTTGATGTTAATTACGCCGAGGGCGCGGACCGGGTCTATGTCGTGCGGCCCGTCTTTGAGGGATCGCACGCGCAGAAATGCGGATGGGGGCCGCGGCATTACCCGAATCTCATGGACCGCGAGGCCGTCGCCGCGTTCCTGCGCTGCACGTACGACCGATATTACGACAAGACCGCGCGGTTTTCCCGTTTCGAGGCCGTTTTCACCGACGAGCCGAGCCTGATGTCCGGCTATGTGAACTGCGGCGTTCCCATGCCGTTTGTCTTCGTGCCGTGGGCGGAGGAGCTGCCGGAGGTGTTCCGCCGGATGCACGGCCGGGAGCTATGGGACGATCTGCCCGTGCTTTTCTCGCGCGAGGAGCGGTTCGAGGAGGGCAAGCTCCGGTTCTGGCGCACGGTAGCCAGGATGACCGAGGACGCGTATTTCGGACAGATCGAGGCGTGGTGCGCGGCGCACGGGATCGCCTTCTCCGGGCACTGTCTGCTCGAAGAGAGCCTCTCGATGCACGTCCCGCTCTACGGGGATCTGATGCGCCAGCTCAAGGCCTTCGACTGGCCGGGCGTGGACATGCTGACGGGCAGTCCGGAATCGTACTGGCATTCCCCGGCGGATTTCGCCATGGCGGCACGATACGTCGGCAGCGCGGCGCGGATGAGCGGCAAGACCGAGCGGGTGATGGTGGAGATCTGCCCCATCGCCGCCCAGACCCACGATGGGGACTTCACGTTCGCGGAGCAGCGCGGCACGATGGCGCTTCTCTTCCGCGCGGGGATCAACCACATCAACTCCTATCTGTCGCATGACCGGCTGGGGGAGGACTTCCCGCTCTACGCGGCGATGTTCGGGCGCGCGGCGTACTGGCTCCGCGGCGCGCACTTCCGCAGCGAGATCGGCGTGTACTACCCCATCGAGACGGCGCAGGGATATTATTATCCGGACGTCGTCGGCATCAACAGCGGCGCGTCCCTCCCCGATGCCGTACGGCTGGCGGAGAAGACCCTCGCGGACCTCAACCGTTCCCTCGGTGCGGCGGGGCTCGACTACACCCTGATCGACGGCGACTGGATCCGGGAGGCGGACCTTGCGGACGGCGTGCTCTCGGCGAACGGGCTCGCAGTCTCCGCGCTCGTCATGCCCGCCGTGCGCTGGCTGGACGAGGATGTGCGGACGAAACTGGCCCAGTTTGAGGCGGGAGGCGGTGTGCTCCTCTGGACTGCTGCGATGCCGGACGGGATCGATGCCGCGCTGACCGAAGATCCGGCTGCACTCCTCCGGGAGAAGACGGACACCGGAATCCGCGTCGAAGCCTCGGAGCCGGGCATCATCCTCATCTCGCCCTATGAAAAGGACGGACGCCGCTTCTGGTATCTCGTGAACAACTGCCCGCAAGAGACGGCAGTCAACGTGTCCGTCGCGGGCGGGCCCCCCACCGTATGGGATCTGCTCACCGGTGAGGTTGCAGAGTCTCCGGCATTCCGGATCCCCGCGTATTCGGCAGTGATCGTGGAAAGCTGAAATCGCTGATAACAAGAAAAGTCCGGGAGAAACGACTGCTTCTCCCGGACGGTTTTTTGTTTCGTTTATCGGTAGTACTGCGCCAGCATGGCGTAGGAATGCGCGTTGGCGGACTGATACAGGATCTGGCGGGGATTGTCCTCGTTGATCCCGGTCTTGCCCTTGAAATGGGACCACCCTTTGATCCACGCGGGACTGACAAGACCGTCGCTCTCGCGGTGATATTTCCACGCGAAATCGAGCGCGGAGCGCATGTGCTCCTCGTATTCCGCGCAGCCCTCGTCATAGGCGGCGAGATCGGCGAATCCGGAGACGAGGAACGAGGTGAACCAGCTGTGTGAGGGATAGGAATACTGGCCCTTCATCACGGTACGGTCGGCGAAATAGTTGTCGGCGCCTTTCGCGGAGGCAAGGGCGGCGGAGAGGACGGCCTCCGCTTTCTCCGGATTGTCGGCAAAGAGGAGCGCGTAAAGCTCCGCGCCCGCCGTCAGATAGGTGCCGGTGTTGTAGGCGTACATGTTCTTGTCGAGCCGCAGAATCTGTTTCTTCAGCTCGGTTTCGGTGTCAAATCCCTTTTTCAGGGTGATGTTGTCGTAGAGGCACTTCGTCGACGGATCCACGAAGACGTCCGTGCAGAAATCAAAGAGGGAGACGGCGGCCTCGAGATACCCGTCCCGGAGACCTTCAAGCGGCGTGCCGGAGACCGCGGTGACGAGTTTGGCGAGGACCATCGTCGTTGGAGAGGTGGAGCAGGTGTTGATCGACGCGCGGTTGTTGTCGCCCGCGTCCGCCGGGAGTTTGAATTTTCGCCCCCAGTTCCAGTAGATGCCGTCGAGCGCGCCCGCGGTTTCGCGTCCCTCGCCGAGGATCCAGTTGACGATGCTCGTCGCTTCGTTGAGGTAGGCGATGTCGCCGGTGTTCACCCACGCGTAATAGAAGGACTTCGCCACCCAGATATTGTCGTCGAAGTAGATGCCCTCGGGCTTCGCGATGACGGAATCCACCCGGTTGTCCTGCCGCCCCGCCGCGTAGATCGCATAGGAATGCGGCGTGCCGTCGGATTCGCCGAAGGCCGTCAGGGTGTTGTCCGGATCGTTCCAGCTCTCCGTCTTCTTGTCAAAAGCGACCCGTCTGACGCGGTAATGCCGCAGTCCCGTGAGCAGTTCGCGGAGGTATTCCTCAAAATACGCCCGGTCCGGATGATCCTTGTCCATCGCCAGAAGGATCCCGTTCACCATGCTCGACTGTTCGGTAAACGGCCAGATATACGGCGTTCCCCCGTCGGGCGTGAGCTTCGAGAGGCAGGTCTCGCTGTTCCAATAGAGATCGTGGATCGTTTTGGCGTATGTGATCGCCTCGTCAAGATAGAGGGCGTATTGCTCGGGGTCGGAATAAACCAACCGGACCGGGACTTCTTTGATCGGTTCGGGTTCCGGTTCAGGCTCCGGTTCGGGTTCCGGTTCGGGCTCGGGTTCCGGCTCCGGTTCGGGTTCCGGTTCGGGCTCGGGTTCTGGCTCGGGCTCGGGTTCTGGCTCCGGCTCAGGTTCTGGCTCCGGTTCAGGTTCCGGTTCAGGTTCCGGTTCGGGATCGGAGTCCGACGGGACGGGCAATTCGGTTTCCGGGGAAGACGGTTCCGTTTCCGCCCTCGAACACGCGCTGAGCGCCGGAGAGACGGTCAGGAGCAGCGCGAGGAAAAGCAGCAGGATGCGAAATGGTTTCATGATGGTCGCAAAACCTCTTTTATGAATATATTTTGATGTTGAGCGGATCGCTATGCAAAGTGCCGCGGCGGGATCCCGTCACCACCGGGTCACGGGCAGCTGAAAGCGGAAGACGTCCCGGTTTTTCATGCTGTTTCCTTCGGTGAGGAAATACACCCCGAGGTCCATCATGTTGACCTGGAGGCGCCGGTTCTCTTCGACATAGGCCTCCTCCTCGCTCCGGAGCGCGCCGTCGCAGATGATCTTGACGGTCTCGTCTTCCGGTTCGACTCGGAGGACGCCGCAGAGGACCTTTGTGAGGTTCTCCCGGTGACTCTCGATCACCCGGTATCGCCAGAACGAGCGCAATACCCCGACTTGGATCATGGATCGCTCGATATTCTGCCGGACGGCGTCGTCCCGGGCGGCATCGAGTGCGGACCGGAAGAGCTGTGTGCCTTTTTCGAGCAGGATGTGCGGCTTCACCGCCGTGAACCATTCGGTGTAAGCGGAGAGGTCGACAGAACCGCTCCGGATCGCGTCGGCGGTCAGACCATCCGGGAGCTCTCCGTCGGCGCGGCGGGTCTCGATCCGGTTCGGGTACAGGTCTTCGAGGGAGATGTAGATCGACACGTGCCTCTCCTTCGTCTCGGCAAGCGAGAGGTCCGCGTACTGCCGGATCGCCTCCCCTCCCTCTCCGTAGAAATCCGCGAAGAATTCGCTTACGATCCGCGCGTATTCCTCATCGGACATGTACGGATCCCAGAGGAGCTTTGCGAGCAGATAGCCGCGCAGCTCGCAGAATTCCCCGTTGCGCGACTGGTACGCGCCCTGCTCGAAGACGTATTTCACGTGATTGTCCGCGAAGAGGCGCACATTGTCCCGCAGGACCGCGAAATTCGGGAAGGTGAGGTTGTAGTTGGCAAAATCGGTCGTGTAGTCCCAGACGGACAGGTTTTCGCAGATCGCCGACCAGTCCCGGATCAGCTTGGAGAAATCGTCCGCCGCCGCGTGATCCTTCCCCACCGTGGTGCAGACGGCGAGCGGATGGCGGAAGCAGGCTTCGATCGAGCAGAGCTCCACCATCACGTTGGGACGGGGAATCACGCCCTTCGGCGCCTGACGGGTGTAGCGGTAGGCAAAGGTATGGATCATCACGTCCGGGTATTCGTCCCGGATCTCGTCGGCGATCCGGTTCACGAAGCGCAGGAACGAGCCGGCATAACTCCCCGTTTCCCGGAAGACCTCCCGGCATTTCTCGCATTGACATCCCACGCCCCGATCCGTGCTGTCGTTCTGGGAAACGGAGATGAACCGCGCTCCGGGATTGTCCTTGAGGAGCTTCTTCACCTTGCCGAGCACGGTCTCATAGACCGCCTCGTCCGAGAGACACGGCTGGCGGTCCGTGAGGTTCCCCGTCATGCCGGCAAGCTCTCCGATGGTATGGCATCCGCCGCCGGCCCACGGCATGGAACCGCCGAACTTCGCGGGCAGGGACGGGCCCTTGTTCCCGTTCATCTTCCGCTTGGCGGCGAATCCGGGGTTGCGGATATAATCGGACCAGAAGTCGTTCCGCACGGTGAATACGGGGACCTGCCGCTCGTCGATCGGATCGAGGACTACGGTGTCCCGCTGCGGGATCTTTTCAAAATCCGACGCATAGAACCGGCATCCGAGCCGCGATTCGAGCCATTCATAAACCGCGTAGAGCGTCCCCCGCGGACTGCCGCCGGTCAGAAAGAGCTTTTCTCCGACGGTCCGGAGAACGAAACCGTCCTCGCCGAGCCCTTCTGTGACGGGCATTCCATTGCGGTTCGTGCGGCCGACGACGATTTCATATTCCCCCTCGGCGTCCTCATCCGTCCGCACGGGCAGCGTCCTGCCGGTAATTTTCCGGAAGTATTCCGCCAGTTCTTGTGCGGCATAGATCTCCGCTTCGGCAGCGGCCGCGCCGCGGATCACGATATAGTCTTTTTCGGTCAGATACAGCTTTTCCATAGAGCCTGCCTCTTTCATCGGGGAGGGCGATCCTCCCGTCGTGCTGTCGGTCTTATTATACAGGAAAGCGGCCCTCCTGTCAACAGGAAAGCGGTGCGCGTCCTGCGGTTTGCGGATCCTCCGGCGGCATTTTATGCGAAAACCTGCGCGCTCCCTTGACTTCGGGGCCTGAATCCCGTATAATAATCCTGTGAAAATCACACAGACAGCGGAGGCGGCAGGGATGCAGTTTCAAGTGGGATACTACGATTTCAGCGACAACGTCGGCATGAACTTTCAGATGAACCGGTTCTATTCGATGGGCGTGTTCGGCAGGGATGAGCTCATGGAGATCGGAAAACAGGCGACGGATTTCGAGAAATGGATCGCGCTGTTCACCGAAGCGGGGGACCGCGCTGCCGGAGAAGGTGATCACCGGAAGGCGGCGGTGTGTTACCGGGCCGCGCAGTTTTACACGATCAGCGGCACGACGGACGAAGGGGGCCGATCCCTGAAAGAGGCGCTCTATGAAAAGTGCATGGCGCACTATGATGCGTATTACGGCGCGATCGGGGAGATCCGGTACGACCGCGTTCCCTATCAGAACGGCTATCTGCCGGTGTACTCCGTAAAGCTGGAAGATCCGAAGGGCGTCATCGTCCTGCACGGCGGATATGACAGCCTGATTCAGGAGTTTTTGGATCTCCTGCCGTACTTCGGCGGAAAGGGATACGAGACCTATTTCTTCGAGGGCCCGGGTCAGGGCGAGGTGCTGATGCGCTGCGGAATCCGGATGACGCCGGAATGGGAGCACTGCACCGCGGCGGTCCTCGATCACTTCGATCTGTGCGACGTCACGCTGATCGGCATCTCACTCGGCGGGTATCTTGCGCCCCGGGCCGCGGCGTATGACAAGCGGATCGAGCGGGTCGTCATGTACGATCTGATCTACGATTTCTACGGCGCGATCACGCAGAAGATGGGCAAGCGGAAGGCAAAGCTGTTCGACTACATGACCGCGCATCCGCGCAATATCCTCTGGAAATGGCTCGGCAGAAAGCTCGACGAGAACTACTTCACCCGGTGGCTGCTCGGCCAGGGCTACGCGATCTATGAAAACGTGCACACGCCCTGCGAATATTTCAACTGCATCAAGCAGTACAACACCCGTCAAATCTCCCAGCTTCTCACGCAGGACGTCCTCGTGCTCGCCGGATCGGAGGATCTCTACACGGTCTACTACGACGAGCAGATCAAGGCCCTGACAAACGCGCGCAGCGTGACCGGACGGCTGTTCACCGAGGAGGAATGCGCCGGGCATCACTGCCAGATCGGGAATCTGCCGCTGGTGCTCGAAACGATCGAGAACTGGATCGCGAAGACGACGGAAGAACGGAAGAAGGGCGCGTAACGGCGGATACACGGTTCGATCTGTGCTCAAATACCAAAGACAAGGCTCCCCACGGTCGGTGTGAGGAGCCTTTTGCCGTTCAGTTGAATTTCGTCCAGCCGGGCAGCCAGTCGCGGTTCGCTTCAAAGAGGCGGGAGACCATCTCCTGGATCTCGCTCATGGAGCAGACCGACGCGGTGAGCGGATCGTACAGGCAGGACCAGTAGATCTTCTGCGGATCGCGCTCGAGACCGCCTTCGACCGCCAGCTCTTCGCATGCGGCGGAGACATTGTTGAGCGCGGCCAGCTGCGGGGGCAGAGCGCCGACGTGGATGGGCTCGAGACCGCGCTTCGATGCCAGCACCGGCACCTCGACGCAGCAGCCGTCGGGCAGGTTGTCGATCAGGCCGAAGTTGCGGACATTGCCGTTGAAGTGGAACATCTCGTTGTCGCCGAAGACGGCGTTGAAGATGTACGCGGCGTACTCCTCGCCCCGGTCGAGCGGGAACTTCTCAATGTCGAAATTCCCGAATTCGCGGGTGTGGCGCTCCTCGGTGGTCTCGTCCTTCGCTTCTTCCTTGCGCTTCAGGGCGTCGTGGCCGGGATTCCAGTTGGTGCCGTGCGTGCAGTACTTCTCGATCAGGTCCGGACGCTTGCGGAACCACCAGTTGTATTCGCTGTTGTGGCCGCTCGACTCCGTGGCGTAATACCCGAGATGCAGAAACATTTCGTTGCGGACCTGCTCCTTGTTGTAGATCTCCTCGTTTTCCGTGATCGCCTTGCGGATGAGCGGGATGGCGTCCCTGCCGTTCCAGTCGAAGCGGAGATAATGGGCCTGATGGTTCAAACCGGCACAGAGATAGGTGACTTCGTCACGCGGCGCGCCGATGAAACCGCAGAGCATGGCGGCTGTCCCCTGTACGGAATGGCAGAGGCCGCTGATAGTGACGGTGTCCGTCGACCCCTGCAGGGACCGGCAGAGCATCGCCATGGGGTTGGTGTAGTTGAGCCAGACGGCGTCGGGGCACAGCTCCTCGATGTCGTGCAGAATGTCGAGCATCGGGTAGAGCGTGCGGAGATAGCGGAACACGGCGGACGGTCCCCGCGTATCGCCGATGTTGATCGAGCAGCCGTAGGATTCCGGGATGGCAATGTCGTTGTACAGGTCGCGGTTCGTCCCGCAGCAGATCGTGGTCAGGACGCCGTCCGCGCCCGCGAGCACTTCCCGCCTCTCGGTCGTCGCCGTGACGTGGGCCGGGTACTTCCCTTTTTCGACTATGGCGTCCACCGCCTTCTTCGAGAGCGCGAGGTTGGTTTCGTTGATGTCCACGAGGGCGATCTCGGCGTCGCGGAAGGCCTCGAACGTCAGGAGGTCCCGTACGAGGTTCCGGGTGAAGACCAGCGACCCGGATCCGATGAACACGATTTTCTTCGGCATGGTGATTCCCCTTTCTGAGGTAAGATGTTCGGTATCAGAGGCCCGCGGAAGGAATCCCGATCTCCTCCGCCGTGAGCAGGACCGACGTCCGCCGTCCGGTGTGCGTCGAATCGAAGGAAAGCAGTTTCCCGGACGGACTCCAGCGCACATGCAGATCGCAGCGGATGTCGACGACGGGCGGGATCACCGTGTCCACGCGCACCGGCTCCGTCATGATACCCCGCTCCGTGTCGATCAGCCAGAGACTGCGCGTCGCGCCGCGGGATCCGCCGGGATAGCTGTCCCCGACGATCCATCGGCGATCCGGCGAATAGATGCAGTGGATGTCGAAATCGGGATTCGGTTCGGGAAGCGGAGCCGCCGCGCCGGTCTCGCTGTCGATGAGGGCGAGGGCGAAAGAACTGTCTTCCGTCCGGAGCGAGGAGACGATCAGGATCTCGCGGTCGTTTTTCCAGTGGTAATGCGAATTGAGGCAGAAGCCGGTGAGCCGTTTCATGTTCCCCTCGAGGTCCGAGACGATGAGTTCTGTCTTCCAGCCGCGCTGACCGGGCTGTGGGAAATTGCGCACAAGGAAGAGGAACCGGTCTCCCGCCGGACCGAAGGTGATGTGGTTCACAAGCAGCTTTCCGTCGGAATACGGGGGCTCCGGAAACGCCTCCCGGATCGCGGCGTAGCTGATCAGCAGCCGGGTCTCGCCGGTCACCGTATCCGTGAGAAACACCCCATCGTCCTGCGGCGCGCGGATCTCTTTCCACGGATCGGGGACGCCCGCGTATCCGTAGCCGGGCCGGAAGTCATAGATCCGGCTGAAATTGACCGAAAGGAGCCGTCGTCCGTCCTTCGACACATCGGCGGCAGGTACGGGGAGCCGTCTCCGCGCGCCGGTCTCGGTGTCGAGGATCTCCGCGGCAAAGCCGGACGGGGTCCCCGGATCGCGGACATTGTAGAGGATGTGCCCGTCATCCCGGAACCGGCGGAGCATGGCGCCCTGCTGGAAGTTCCACGCGGTGGTCTCGGCAAGCTTGCGGAATTCCCCGGTCTCGAGATCGATCTCTCCGAGCTCTGCGGTGTCGTCAGGGCCCGGAAGACTGTCCATGAAGGGGACACGGTGCATCAGGTGGAAGCGTTCGGTCGAATCAAAGGGCTGAAGATCGTAATACCCGAAGAAATAATGCCACCCGTCGTCGGGCGTGAAAATGCGCATGGCCAAACCTCCTGATGAGCGATATGCTTATTCGGATTCCGTCCGTTCCCGATTCCCTCTCCCGGAGGCGCGCGTCTTCCAGCGTCCGGAGAGGAGATAGACGCTCCCGATGAGGAACGGCACCAGTCCCGCGAGCGCGTTGCCGTACCAGAATCCGAGGATCCCCATGCCGAGCTCGATGCCGAGGAGGAGCGCAAGTCCGATCCGCGCGGCGATCCCGTCCAGCAGCGCGACCGCCAGATTCAGACGCGAGTTGCCGGAGCCGTTGATGAGCGCAAAATTGGCCGGACGCAGCGTCGCGCCGAGATACTGCACCAGGGCGACGGGAACATAGGTCACGGCCATGGCGAGGACCGCGGGATCGTCCGAGAACAGTCCGAACAGCCATTCCGGACGGAACAGCGTGACGACGGCGAAAATACTCGCCGGGATCGCCACGACCCACAGCGCGGTGACGACGATCTTCGGGACCCGCTCGAGCTTGCGCGCGCCGAGTGCCTGGGAGACCATCGCGCCGCCCGCGGAGGAGATCGCCTGCGAGATCACGCCGATCATGCTCTCGAGCTTCCGCGCGACGCCCGTCACCGCGACCGCCACCGTGCCGTAGGAATTGACATAGGAGTTGACGAACAGCATGGAGAAGGTCACCGCCGCGGACTGGATCACCATCGGGATGCCGAGGGAGATGAGGGGGCGGGTCACCTCGCGGTCCATGCGGAAATGGGCGGGGTGGAAATCAAAGCGGATCTGCTCGCGGTTGCGGTAGAGGAGCCGCAGAGCGAACAGGAAGCTGAACGCCTGACCGATCACGGTCGCCAGGGCGGCGCCGAGCGGTCCCATGCCCAGCGGACCGACGAAGAGCACGTCGAGCACAATGTTGATGACGGAGGCGATGGCGATGAACTGGAACGGATGCCGGGAATCGCCCATGCCGCGCAGGATGGCGGACACGAGGTTGTAGCCGTAGATGAAGAACGTCCCGTACACACAGGTCACACTGTACTGGCGGGTGTATTCCCAGATGTCCTCCGGCGTGTTCAGCCAGTGCAGGATCCCGCGGTAGGAGAAGAGGAAAACAACCGTGATGACGACGGCCAGTCCGCCGAGGAGCGTGAACAGCGTCCCGACCATCTTGCCGACCTTGTCCCGCTCGTCCTCCCCGACGTACCGGGAGATGAGGATCTGCCCCGCGTTCGAGAATCCCATGGCGACAAAGGTAATGAGCTGGAGCACTTCCCCGCCGATCGCCACCGCGGACAGGCCTTCCGTGCCGACGAAGCGTCCCACCACGACCATATCCACCATATTGTAGCCCATCTGCAAGAGGCCCGAGAAGAACAGGGGCATGGAGAACTTTAAAAGGGTCCCCGGCACGCTCCCCGTCGTCAGGTCGCGGATGATTTTCTGTTCTCCCGCCATGAGGATCTCCTCCGTCTTAATCCTTAATCGTATTACAGCGCCGCGCGGAGCGTCTCTTTCTGTGCGATCTGTGACCACCGCCAGAGCCGCTCGGGCTTGTATTTCACGGTACTGATGTCCTTTAAGATCATTTCGAGCCCGAGCCCGTGCGCCTTTGCCGCGGCGATGGTGCGCCTCAGGTCCGCCCGGACGGCGTCCTCGTCGAAGGAGGACTGCGCGAGGAGGGCGGGACTCGGCTTATTTGACATGATATACTTCTTCGGCAGGTTCGCCGCGAAGTTTTCCCTGTCACTCCACGGGCTGCACGAGATCTTGCGGATGTTCGGCATCCGGTCGATCACGTCCAGGCGGTCGTCGAGGCGGTCGCAGCAGCCGTAGTAGATCGAGCCGAAATAGGGGAACAGCCGCTGCATGTACGGTACCTCGAACTCCGCCGTGATGTCCGGGGAGACGGAGGTGAAGAGCTGCGCCAGCCCGAATGCCCATCCGTCGTGCGTGGTCGGGTTGTCCCGGTCGCACTCCGCCGTCGGCAGCGTATCCGAGAAGGTATAGGAACAGTGGCACATATTTCCGTTCACGTCGTAGAGGCCCTGTTCGTTGATCTGTTCGATCTCGGCGATGGTGGCCTCCGTCAGCCGCTCCATGATGGCGTGCATCATCTCCGGGCGGTCCATGAGTTCGATGTAGCAGTTCTCCACGCCCATCCACTGCGCGATGAAATCCCAGAAGCCGAGGTGGAGGATGATGCCCTGCATCCGCACCGGTGCGATCCCGGAGAAGAGATCGTTCGCCGTCCCGATCACGTCGGCTTCGGCAGCGCGGTCGACGGTGATAACGGGTGTCTTGATCTTTTCGATATCCTCCGGCTCCTCGAACTGGTTGATGAAATGCTGCGCGACGACGCTGTTCGTCTCGTCGGTGGCGAGGGTCGTCTTGACATAGGGCACACCGTAGCCCGTGTTGCCGATGGGCCGCGGCAGGAGGATGTAGGGATTGAGCACCATGTCGGCGGGGAGACGCTCCCATTTATAGATCTCCGCCCGCAGATTCCACTCCACCCTGCGGAAATAGGGA
The DNA here is from genome assembly GCA_017550315.1 of Clostridia bacterium. Taxonomy (GTDB): domain Bacteria; phylum Bacillota; class Clostridia; order Oscillospirales; family CAG-272; genus UMGS1696. The sequence continues at coordinate 13,791 of JAFZPN010000038.1, read as the reverse complement.
TTTTCGACCGTGCACACGAGAAAGCCGTCGACGTCCAGTTCGTTCCACGGCATCTGATCGATCGCGAGCATGGGCTTCTGCATCGCGTGATGGTTGAGCGCGCGCCACAGCTCCCGCTTTTCGTTGTTCTTATCGGACAGCGCGTACGTCATGTAACGCGTCGCCAGTTCGCGCAGCGTGTTCCGGTCCCGCTCTGACAGCTCCATCCCGATTCCTCCCGGGCATTGCGGCTCGGCCGGCAGTCCCGGCAAAGCCTGATTTCCTGTTTTCATTATAGCAGACCGGCCCGCCCGCGTCAACCGTTTTGTTTAAGATCGCCGCTTTTCTCCCACTCCCCCGCGTCATATCGCGGGAACACGCGAAAAAAACCGTGCAAGTTTGCCGATCCCCCTTTTCACGGCGGGCGGAATATGCTACAATAGGCTCAGAGATCACCCATTGCACAGGAGGCTGTTTATGCAGAGACAGTATGAGAATCCGGCGGCATCCGCGTGGTTTGCGGACGTCATGGAAAATCCGGAGCGCTTCCCCTTCCGCTTTACCTGCGGCGGGACCGCATACCGGGGGTTCGGCGCGCCACTCGTCCCGCTGGATGCGGACACGCAGACCGAAGGCGCGAAGACGGTTTACACCCGGCGGTACCGGGCATCCGAGACGCTTGTCCTCATCCTCCGCGCCGTGCACTATGCGGATTACGGCGCGAGCGAGTGGACCGTATGGTTCGAGAACCCCGGAAAAGAGGACAGCGGGATTCTCACCGATGTGTGCTCGGAACTCACGTTCGAGGGCGCGTATCCGATGCTCAAGGGCATCCTCGGCGACCATGTATGCGCTTACCGTCCATACGCGATGAATCCCGAGGACGGTCCGATCGTCTTCACCTCGAACAGCGGCCGGGCGACACACGTCAATTTCCCCTACTTCAATCTGGAATGCGGGGACGGCGGCGTTCTTCTGGCCATCGGCTGGGCCGGGACCTGGACGGCGGAGTTCCGTTCCGCAGACGAGAAGACCTCCGTCCTCCTCCGATCGGTCAACAATCTGAGGACCCGCCTGAAGCCCGGCGAGCGGATCCGCACCGCGCTCTTCGCCACGGTTCCCTACGCGGTCCGGGATGAGGCGTACGCGACGAACTGCTGGCGGAGCTGGTTCATGAAATACAATCTGCCGAAGGCCGACGGCGCGGGGACGCCCCTCGAACCTTTCTCCACCTGCTGTCTCTCCGGGGACACCGGTCTGCCGAACTCCGACGGCTCCATCTCCGAGCGGCACTTCACGTGGAGACGCAGCATGGAAAAGATGCTCGCGGAGGATATCCGGGTGGACTTCCGCTGGATGGACGCCGGATGGTATGCCGCGCCGGACAATTCCTCGCCGGAGGTCGACTGGTGGGGCACCGTCGGGACATGGACCTTCGATCCCGCGAAATGGCCGGGGGACACCTTCCGCGAATCCACGGACTTTGCGCGCGAGAACGGCATGAAGACCCTGCTCTGGTTCGAGCCCGAACGGGTGACGAATCCGGAGGCGCTCGCGGAAAACTACGGGTATGACACGCGCTGGGCGATCCGCCGGGAGGGCGTCGGTTCGATCTCGAACAACATCGGCGATCCGGACTGCTACCGCTGGACCCTCGGCAAGGTCACGGACACCCTCCGGAAGAACCGCGTGGAGATGTACCGCGAGGACAACAACAGCGATCCCGCCGGGCTCTGGAAGCACCTCGACGCCATCGAAGGGGAGGACCGCGCCGGGATCACGGAATGCCGCTTCATCGACGCGCATTACCGGATGTGGGACGACATCATCGCCTGCACGACGTCCTTCGGCGGGTGCGGATTCGTCGATTCCTGCGCGTCGGGCGGTGGACGGAACGACCTCGAATCCATGCGGCGCGGCGTTCCCCTGCTCCGCAGCGACGCGGACCGGACGTGGACCTCGCTCCGGCTCTCGATGACGTGGGGCTTCAACCGCTGGATCCCGTTCTGCGGCGCGTCCACGAAGGAATCCGCCGGTCAGCTCGAAGGCGGGCGGACCTCGGACGTTTACATCTGGCGGGCGTCGTATCTGCCGGTCCTCAACGTCAGCTCGTCCTTCGTCATGAATCCGGATCAGAACTTCTCCCCGCTCAGAGAGGGCATCCGGGAATGGAAGAGCGTGCGGCCCTATCTTCTGAAGGAGTTCTATCCCCTAACACCGTGGCACGCGGAACACGAAAAGACCGGCTTCACCGCCTTCGCCTACTACGATCCCGACAAGGAAGAGGGCGTGCTCATCGCCTTCCGGCAGGAGGACTGCGACGAAGCGACCCTGACGACCGCGCTTCCCTTCGAACGGGATGCAAGCTGGTCCGTGCGCGACGCCGACACCGGAGAGGAACACACCGTATCCGGCGAATTCACCCTTGCCTTTGAAAAGCCCCGCACCGCGAGACTCTTCTTCATCCGAAGAGCCTGACACAAAGCGATTCCGACATCGGACAGGAGGAATACCATGAACCGTGAAACCTGCGAAGCCATCCTCGCCCGCATCGAAGAGGACAGACCGAAGAAATTCTTTCTCGATACCGACACCGCCAACGAGATCGACGATCAGTTTGCCGTCGCCTACGCGCTCCTCGCGGAAGACGTCGAGGTGCTCGGCTTCGGCGCGGCGCCTTTTCTGAATCAGAATGCTGCCTCCGTCGCCGACGGGATGGAGAAGTCCTATGAGGAACTCGTCCGCGTGCGGGATCTGACCCTGCCCGGCTGCGGCGTCCCTGCCTATCGCGGCGCGGACCGCTATCTGCCCGACCGGGACACCCCCGTCGACAGTCCCGCCGCGCGCGCCATCGTCGAAGCCTGCCGCGCCACCGACGACTATGTGTTCGTCGCGTCGATTGGATGCTTCACGAACGCAGCCTCCGCCCTGCTGCTCGATCCGTCCATCCGGCAGAACATGGTCGCCGTGCTCATCGGGGCGAACGATGCGGATCTCTACCGGAGCGCGAACGATTTCAACCTCCGCCAGGACCGCGCGGCCGCCCAGGTGCTCCTCGGGACCGGCGCGAACGTGATCCTGCTTCCCGCGGCGGGTGGGACCGAGGTCCTGCATCTCACCGCGATGGAGTGCGCCTATGCGCTCGAGGGCAAGAACCTCCCCGCCGGGGATTATCTCACCGGTCTGATGCGGCGGGATCACGGCGTCCCCTTCGGCACGGTGATGTCGACGACGCACATCATCTGGGACATCGCCTCCGTCGCCATCCTCCGCCGCGGACACCGCTTCTGGGATCCCGGAATCCGGGACGCGCTCTCCGTGGACGACGAAGGGATGTTCACCCCGTCTCCCGCGGGCGGCGTCATGATCTACAACAAGACCTATGACCGCGACGGCATTTTCACCGACCTCTTCCGCCTGATCTGCACGAAGGCTGACCGCCGCGCATATTGACCGCAGAACAGCTGCCGCATCTCTTTGCCCGAAGACCTGCGGCGGCTTTTATCTTTTCAAAAATCCGTTCCATGCCCTTGCGCGGCCCGGAAAAACATGATATAATGAAGTAACATACAATGAAAAACGGTAACGGAGAACATGATGGAGCACAGCAAGACCTCCGGCGGGCGGCGCTTTTTCAATACGGTCCTGATCCTCATTGATCTGGCGCTCCTCGTCTGGATCGTCTGGTCGTGGTACGGACAGCGGAAGCCCGATACGACGGAAGGATACTCGGTCAGCCTCAGCGGTAATGGGAGCGGCTTCGACGGCGCATCGGGTACGGATTCCCCGGCCGCCTCGACCGTCGGTCTGCCCGGCAATTCCGACACGACGGAAAACATGAACGCCGATCCTGTCGGCGAATACACGGACAACTGGATCCTCGATTCCCACAGCGACACGCAGGCATCCGTCTCCGATAGCGCGGCGGAAAGACCGTCCGTCGAAGAATTAGAAAACTGGAAACAGATGATCGGCTATATTCCTCCCGATGCCCGTAACATCACGGATTTCAGCAGCATCACGGGATCGTGGAAGGGCTTCGTTCAGTACGACACGGCGGAAGAGATGGTGAACGTCACCGTGTCCGGCTCCGCATCGTCCGTGATCCTGACGGTGGACTGGTATCAGATCCGTTACTCGGGCGAGGAATCGTGGGAAAACGAAGAGGGCATGGGGGATACCGCGCTCACCGGCTCTTTTACGAACGGCGGCATGACGGTGAGCGGAGCGGGCAGCATATCCTTCTATGCCATCTATGAATCGAACGGACAGCAATTTGCTTTCGGCGAATGGAATCTGCCGAACGGATCGACCGCCTTGCTCGGCATGATCCGGCCGTAAGGAAGGAGCGGACACATGGCAAGATTTTGCAGGGAATGCGGCGTGGAACTCGCAGAAGGCGCGCAGTTCTGCCGGATGTGCGGTGCAAAAGTGACAGGCACAAAGCCTGCCAGGCGCTTCTGTTCTGCCTGCGGCCGGGAACTGATGGCGGACGCCGCGTTTTGTCCTGCCTGCGGCGCGAAAGCAACCGGCACGGCAAATCCGACTCCGAACCGTGCGGCGCGGAATTCCACACCGGCGCCCGTGTCTCCCGTCCAGCCCGCCTACGTTCAGACCGCACAGCGTCCGGCGGCGCAGCCCAAGGTCAAAAAGGGCGGCCGGGGGCTCAGCCTCTTCCTGTCGCTGGTCCTTGTCGCCGAGTTCTGCATCGCGGGCTTCAAGTATCCGGGATTTCTCAAAAAAGAGGGCGGCAGCGTGACGGATGATCTCTCGGAGTATGCGGACGAGATCCCGCTCCGCTATACCAAAAAACAGATCGATTCCGCACTTACGATAAGCATCGACGTCTCTCCGTGGGAGCCGGTGGCGGATTTCGGGCAGGTCAAGGTGGAGCTTGACGAATGGAGCCTCGACAATGAAAACGACACGCTGACCATGCGAGAGCTGCCGGAGCTCTCCGAAGGGGAGGAAGGCTGGGTCCTGAAGGCGTACGACTTCTCCCTCGGCTCCGGACAGGACGAATTTGCCACGGATATCACGATCACCCTCCCGCGCACGCATCCGGGCACTCTCTCCCGCTGCGTATGGTTCAACGAGGAGACCGGAGAATGGGAGAATATCTATTTTGAAGTGAGCGAGGACGAGAGCAGTTATCTCGTCTATACGGATCATTTCAGCAAATACGGGGTGGTTTACTACCGGTTCAACCCGAACACGATGACGCTCGACGTCTCCGGCGGCCGGATCGATCTGAACGACGGCGTTTTCGTGGAAGTCAAGAAGAAGGGCGAAGACAACCGCATGTGCTGGCCGGTAAAGGTCGATTACGAGCGCTTATGGTATCTGTATCAGAAGACAACGGACGATGACATCCAGAATTTCTACCAAGACATAGAAGCCATCATGAAAGAAAGCGACGCGATCGCCGCCAATCAGAAGATCTACGACGGGATGGATTACTTACATAATCTCGTCGGAGAAGTGGACAGTGTCAAAGGCGCTTTCACGCTGCCGAAGGAGCTTTCCGAGTATGTCCTGGAAAACAAGGTAAAACCGGAAGTCGAGCTGCTCGACAAATTCCTGTTCTGTTACGACGCCTTGATGACTTCTATGAAAATCTGCGTGGAGGCGAGGCGCGGGAACGACACCGTGGTGGAAACCCTGATGAACATGCCCACTGCGGTCTACAATCACAAAGAAGAGCTCGCAGGGCTCACCGTGACCGCAGCGGCCGCCACCTATCTGGCCCCCTGGCTTGCCGCGCTCGTGGGCGTGACCTGCTGGACCGTCGGGAAACTCTATGAGATCGACACGGGGTACGGAGCTTTTACGGATCCGACGCTCGAAACGATCCATCAGTATTTCTGCACCCTCCCCACGACCGAAATGGTATACGGCGACGAAATCAGTGACATAAATACACTGAAAACCTTTTTGGACGAGAAGGACGGTAAGAACAAGAAGAAAAAGCAGACTGTCCCTATGTACAAAATCTCCTCCATGACGGACGAGGATTTTAAAATCCTGAAAAAAGAGGTCGCCAAGAAACCGCTGCGGAGATATCCCGAAGGTTCGTTCAAAACAGCCACGGCCTGGTATGAGTGTTATACCGCCGGGGAAGCGGGCTCAGAGATCGCGCATGACGGTTGGGCAGAGGCGTTCACGGTCATCCTGACGCTCTGCGGCGACGACCCGGAGTATTTACAGGCCGTCCTCGACGAGTTTTACTGGAACTATGCCTACGCCTTCTGGCGGCTCGATAAGGAATACATTCTGGATCCGATCTGCAGTCGGTTCTGGTCCACGGCAGAAGAAGGAACACTGATGTCCCTCGAACAGGTGAACGGCGGCAAAAAAGTCAAGGTGTCGGATAAAACCAAGTGCACCGAAGACTTCGTCAATCTTCTCAAGCAGGAGACCAAGCCGATCCTGCAGGATGTTCTGGAGACGATGCAGCACAAGTCCTTCGATGCCCTGATGAAGGAAATGGATAAAAAGGTTCTGCCCCTGCTCAACTGCATGCTGACCTTCCATGCCGTGGATGAAAACCTGCCTGTCGGGGCGAGCTTCCAGAACTCTCTGTACTGTCAGGACTGGACGACCATCATCGCCAACCGTCCGTATGTCAGAGGGGATGCCGGTCTCCGCTACGACAGTCCGGACCTCATCACGCCCATGCGCTTCGACGCAGCGAAAGAGGCTTGCTTCCTTCCGCTGCTGCCCTCCTACAAAAAGGCGGAAGACAACGGCGTCCTCATCCAAAACACGGTCAAGAACTATTATCCCTATACGGCGGATTTTATCCCCAAGCCCGCGGAGAAAGGCGATGTGGTGTACCGATGTACCTATTACCACTATCTGATGATGGGTGCGCCGAAGGTGATGTTCTTCAAGGATGTGAGCAAAAAGAGCTTTGCCAAAGACGAGGCGGAAATCCCCGGAAAGATCGTAATGCCGGATCTGGCCACGCCCGTATCCAAGGTCGTCACCGACACTTACCGGAACAAAAAACACAAGATCACGGAGATGGCCCCGGTGAAAAAGGCCGACGTTCAGGTGATCATCCCGCAGAGCACAGGAGGCGTTTTCAAGTTCCAGGATTGGATAGACTACAACCTCAGCACCTCCGGAGACGACGCGTCGACGCGCATGCTCGTCTATCTCGAGGAAGCGCTCAAAACCATGGAGTTCACCCTCGGCGAGGACGGGAGCTTCACGGCATACGGGAGCGTGCTTTATGATAACAACGAACCCCGGCATGACATCAACAATTCGATTTTCCCGGAAGCGGAGGTCTTATACGGAGAGGAACCCTTCCATCCCGTCTGGGAGGAGGGCAGCGTTTATGACAGTCTCCATGCCGAGCTGAGCGGCACGGTCGACCGAAAAATGGGCACCGGCTCCGTTTCGCTTACAGCAAGCCTGTCACATTCCCAGACCCACCGGACGGGCGATGCGAAAGGCAAAGTGCAGTCCTCGAGCACCTCCTCAAACGGCACCCTCGAAGGTTTGACGCCCTACGTCACCGTCTCGGAATCCGGGACGGAGATCACCATCCGGTTTATCAGCGACGGAGGAAACGGACTCTCCTGCTCTTATTCCACCACGCATTCGGATTCGTCCTCCAGCACAGGCAAGGAGGATTGGGACCTGACAATCATCTTCAAGAAGGTCAAATAAACCGCATAAGAAACCCCATCTTTACATACAGAAAGAGAGGACCATCATGCAAACGAAACCCATTGAAAAAAACAAAGGAAAGTTCTGCTGGCAGTATGAAATGAGCCTGTTCAAGAACCCGACGATCTTCCTCACAACGGCGAAAGCGCTTCTCATCGCGCTCGCCATCACCGTCCTTCTGATCGGCCTCATCAGCTGCATTGCGGACGGCTTCTCGGCGGACAGCCTCCGGTTCGTCGGAGAGCTTGCCCTCATCATGTTCGGCATCTTCGCCGTTCTTCTCGTTCTCGGCTACCTACTCTACGCGGCAATCATGGGCGGGGTGTACATCGTCGATTTCGAGATGGACGAGAAGGCCATCGTCCACGCGCAGTGCGCAAAGCAGTCCAAAAAAGCGGAAGCGATCGGCACGGCGGCGATGATCATGGGCGCTGCCACGCACAACCGCGGCGCCGTCAGCGCGGGCTACAACTCTGCGATCCGCTCGACCTCCACGACGGAATTCCCCCGCGTGAAAAAGGTCGTCGTCAACAAGAAGCGAAGCGTCATCAAGATCCGGAGTATCGGCTGGAACGAGGTCTACGCGGACGGGGATGATTTCGACTTCGCCGCGGACTGGATCCGGAATCACATTCCAGAGACGGCGGAATGGGTGGTGAAAGCATGAAACGGATTCTTTCCCTGCTCCTGGCCGCCCTGCTTCTGCTCGGCGCGCTCTCGGGCTGCTTCAAGAAAAAGATCCCGCCGTCGGAGATCCGGGGCATCGAGCGCTTTTTCTACACGGAATCCAACGGCAGCGATTTCGACATGCGCACGGTCTATGAACTCGATTATGCAGACGGGTACTATTCCGTGAGCATCAAGCCGGAAGGCGTGAAGGACGAAAACGCCCTGGTCATGAATGTGGATGCGGATTTCGTCGACCGGCTCGAAGGGATCCTGCGGGACTACGACGTCGGAAGCTGGAACGGATTCGACAAGAAGGACTACCACTACATCGACGGGGTCGGCTTCACTCTGCACGTCATCCTGGCGAGCGGAGCGGAAATCGACGCGGTCGGCCTCATGGAATGGCCGGATCATTACAGCGAAGCCTCCGCCGCGTTCCACGCGCTGTTCATGGAGGTCTACGACGCGAACCGCTGACAGCCCGTTCCTCATTCCGTGATACCGACAGGAGGTCTTGTCTTGAAAACGCATTTTGATCCATCCCTCAGCCGCTGGCTCCGTTCGACATCTGCGCGGATCCCGCGGCATGACCTGTACTTCGGCACGCCCGTCAATCACCCGACCGCGGGACTTCCGATCGGCGACGGCGACACCGGTTCCCTTCTCTGGACGGAAAAGGACGGGCTTCACATCCATCTGAACAAATGCGATCTCTGGCAGGACGCGCCTCCCGGGGTGACCTGGGACGATGCGTGCTACTGCTCGGGACACGAGGAGGAGCTGACCTGCGTCAAGCACGCCGGGGAGATCACGATCCGCTTTGACGCGCCGCTCTTCGAGTATCTCTATCAGAAGGCGTACTGCGCCCGTCTGTCCCTTGCCGACGCGGCGGGGAAGATCGACGCCGAGACGCCGTTCGGGAGCTTCTCGATGGACGCGTTTGCCGAGCACGACAGCGGCGTGACCGTTTTGCGCATCCGCAGCACATCCGAGGAGCCCGATGCACCTGCCGTCCGCCTGTCCCGCTGGGGAAGCCGCACGCTCTGGCGGTGGTATGCGCAGCAGAAATTCGCGCCGGAGGTCGGTCTCGACGGGACGGAGACCTATGCGGAAGACGGGCGGCTCTATATCACGCAGGAGCTGAACGCGACAAGCTTCTGCATCGGAATGTCCCTTTGCGGGGAGACGCCGGCGTCGGCGGACCGGGTGAACGGGCATACGGCGGCATTCCGGCTCAGATCGCAGACGGAACACGCCTTCACGCTCTATTATACCGTGAAAACCGGATCGGACACCGCCGACGCAAAAGCGAAATGCGCCGATGCACTGAGAGCGGCGGAAGATACGGGAGCGGCAGCTTTATACGACCGTCACCGCGCGGCATGGCGGGAATTCTGGGACCGATCCTACGTCGCGCTCTCCGACGATTACCTCGAAAACATCTATCACCTCTACCTCTACGTGATGAACAGCGAGAGCCGCGGCGCGTATCCCCCGCATTTCACAAGCGGGCTCTGGGGCTTTTATCACGACTACATCCCATGGGTGTATACCTTCCACTACAACATTCAGCACATGTACGCGCCGCTCGACGAGGCCGGGCACGGCGATCTCGCGCGGAATTACTATGAGCTGCGCAAAAACGGTCTTCCCGTGTTCCGGGAGTATGCGAAGCGTGTCAAGAAGCAGCCGGGGATCTTCGTCCACGACGTCACGGACCGGTATGGGCGCGGCGCGGATTACGACTCCCTCAACTGCACGCCCGCGGCGCAGATCGCCATGCAGATGGTCCGGCACTACCGCTTCACGGGGGACGAGCAGTTCTTCAGAGAATATGCCCTGCCGATGATGCGGGGCGCGGCGGAATTCTATCTCGGGATGCTGACGAAGGAGGATGACGGCCTCTATCACATCCGCGGGACGACGGCCTACGAAGGCAACGCGCCGACCGACGACACCCTGACCGACTACGTCATGATCCGCGCGCTGTTCCCGGTCCTGATGGAGCACTGTGACGGGGAGATGCGGGAGAAGCTCGGGGATGTGCTCGCGCATCTGCCGGAGCCGCTCCTCCTGCCGCTTGAGGAATACGACTGGGACGGCGAGCGCTTCACCTACGGCATCGGAAAAGGCCGCCTGCCTTTCGGAGACGGACGGGTTTACGGCATCGGCTTCCGCGACGGGGAGCCGGTGCGCAAATCGTACGGGGATCCGGACTGTCCGAAGCGTCTGTACGGATTCCCGGACATCGAGCTCTCGCCGCTCTATCCCGCGGGGATCTTCGGTCTGAAAGACAGGGGAACATCGAAGTTCGACAACATCATGAATCAGATGATGCTGCATCAGACGGGACGGGACTGCGGGCACTGGAACATGCTCCCGGTTTATCTCGCGCGAATGGGCATGGGGGAGGAATTCACCGAAAACTGCCGCGGCATGATCGAAGCAAATCAGGGCTTCCTGAACGGCTTCAACGCGGAATCGGGCGAGGGCGGATCCCCCGGCGGATGGCCGATGTGGTATCATTTCACCGATACCGGGACCGGAGAAAAACACGCGGTAAAAACCGACGACTTCACCCATTTCGATTTTGAGACCGGACCGATTCTGGCGATGGGGATCGTCGAATCGCTGCTGCAGAGCCACGAAGGTCTCCTCCGCGTCTTCCCCGCCGTGAAAGCGGGAGACAGGGCGGAATTCTCGCTGTATGCGGAGGGCGGCTTCCTCGTCGGCGGAGAGTGTTCCCCGGATGGCTGCGTTGTGACCGTGACGGCGGAGCGCGGCGGCGGATGTTTCCTCTCCCTCCCGGATGCGGAGAGCGGCTGGCATTTCTACCGGCGAATCGGAGATACCTTCGCGGAGCAGCCGATCGTCCGGGAACGCGTTGGGGCGGAAGAGGCGATCCGGCTGCCGGAGATGACTGTCGGCGAGACCGTTCTCTTTGTGACTGTCCCGATCGAAACGCTCGAACCGGAGCCTGAGAAGCCGTCCGCACCGAACCGGGAGTGGAAGGAATGCGGCCGCGTCGCGCTCGGTTCTCCTTCGCTGATGGGCATTGAAAGGGGTCAGGAATGATCAAAATCGACGCGCACAACCACCCGGATTATCACGGGTACAACTTTGAGCGGCACATCGCCGACATGGATGAAAAAGGCATCGCGAAGACCTGGCTCCTCACTTGGGAATGCCCGCCGGGGGAATACGATCCCTCGACGATCTGGGCCTTTGCCACGGCGATGAGCGAGGGAGACGTGCCCGCGTCCCTCCGGCTCTGCTGGGAATACAAGGAGCGCGCGCCTGAGCGGTTCATCCTCGGGTACTGCCCGGATCCGCGGAGACCCGACGCCGTCGAAAAGATGCGGGCAGCGGTCCGGACCTACGGCGCGCAGGTCTGCGGAGAACTCAAACTGCGGATGATGTACGACAATCCGGATGCCCTCGATCTGTATCGGTACTGCGGCGAGGAGGGGATCCCGGTCGTCATGCACTTTGACAACGCCGGCGCGCAGACCACCGGACGGGAATTCCCCCGGCGGCATTGGTGGTACGGCGGCGACATCGACACGCTCGAAAGGGTCCTCGCGCTGTGTCCGGAGACGAATTTCCTCGGGCACGCGCCGGGATTCTGGTGTCATATCTCCCGTGATCGTCTGGGAGAAACCGAGGCCTATCCGAGGGGCCCCGTCATCCCCGGCGGGCGGATCGAAGAACTGCTCGGCAAATACCCGAATCTCTATTGCGACTGCTCTGCCGGATCGTGCCGGAACGCGCTCACCCGGGATCCGGATTACACGAAGCGGCTGATCCTCGCCCATCCCGACCGGTTCGTCTACGCGCGGGACTACTTCGACAACGAACTCGCGCCTTTTATCGACGGACTCGGTCTGCCGGGCGACGTGCTTGAAGCCTTTTATCACGGGAATGCCGAGTGTCTCGCCGCACCGGTGAAGGCGATCTGATAAAAACGCGTTCACGAAAACGACTTGCATACACAAAGAAAAGCTCCTGACAGAAGGAGCTTTTCTCATGCATGGAAAAACCGCGGATCGGGTACCATCCGCGGTCGGGAATATCACTTTTGTTTACGGTTCCGCTACGTTCGTGACGCCGTTTTCCTGGATACAGGGGATGAAGGTGACTTCCGGGATCACGCCGCGAAGATCGTCCCATCCGAGATCCACCCACAACACACCCGTGTCGAGCGTCACCAGATTGAACCAGAAATTCCCGAGGGAGTACGCCACCGGGATCCCCGCGGTCGTCTCCACCGGCTGCAGGACGTGCGGATGATGCCCGACGATCAGGCCCGCTCCGTGCGAGGCAAACAGGGCGGCATATTCCCTCTGGTTGTCGTTGATCTCGGTCGAGTTCTCCGTCCCCCAGTGGACCAACGCGCAGACGAAATCGCATTCCGCCCTCGCCCGGTCCAGCGCGTCGCAGAACTCTGCGGGATCGTACATCAGGAGGATCCCCGGCTCCTCTGCCGTCGCGCCCGGCGTCATCCGGTAGATCTCCGCGTTCGACGCCGCGACAAAGCCGATCTTCGCTCCGCCGATGACGAACGCCCGGTATGCCTTCGCCTCGTCGAGCGTCCGTCCCGCGCCGATTCGTGCGATCCCAGCCGCGTCGAGTGTGTCGAGGGTGTCAAGGAAGGCGTCACGGCCGTAGTCGTAGACGTGGTTGTTTGCCAGCGTCACGAGATCGCAGCCCAGCGTCTGAAACAGAGCCGCGTGTGCCGGATCCGCCCGGAAGGTGTAGTACTTCCCTTCGAGCGGTGCACCGCGCAGGCTCATCGAGAACTCGCAGTTCATCACACAAAGATCTGCGTCCCGCAGGATGCCGAGCAGCGGATCGGGGATGTTCTTCGTGATGTCGGAGCCGAGTGCCCGGTACGCCTCCATGCTGTACCAGTCGTCGGCGAAGTTGATGTCGCCGGTAAAGACAAGGGAGCCTTCCCCTGAGGGATTCTGCACGCCCGGCTGCATCTGATACGCCAGCGGCGTGACGCCGAAGAAGCGCCTGAACGCCGCCCGGAATGCTGCCGCCGTCTGCGGATCTTCCCGGATCACAGCTTCCGCCAATGCAGGATCGATGGAAGATAAACAGGATGTGAGGTCCCCGATGGGACAGGACGGATCGGCGGGCAAGGACGCGGCCAGTTCTGCGAGCCTCCCGGCCCAATCGACCGTCTCGGACTGAACGGGATCGGCCTGAACCGGATCAGCCTGAACCGGATCGGGTTCGGCGGACACGGGGCTGACCTCACCGGGGCTCGTGTCCGGCTCGTCGGGCAAGATCGCGCGGGATACGCCCTCCGCCGGCGCATCGGGCGCGAGCGACGGGAGGGGATCCGGCGCGTTCCGGGAAGAGAGCGCGAAGCGTATGCACGTCGATATTCGTATGTACCGCGTTATTTACGACGCGATAGACGAGGTCGAGGCGGCGATGAAGGGCATGCTCTCG
>JAFZPN010000037.1 GCA_017550315.1 Clostridia bacterium | reverse complement strand
GTTGCCCGTGTGGCAGTTGCGGCAGTGATGGCAGGTGATATGTCCCTCGCCGGAGACGCGCTGCCCGACCGTGAGGCCCGTGACGCCCGCGCCGAGTTCGGCGATCTCGCCCACGTATTCGTGACCGATGGTCATCGGCGGATGGGTGATGTGGAGGCGCGCCCACGGATCCCAGTTATAGATATGGACATCGGTGCCGCAGATCGCGGTTTTATGTACTTTGATGAGGACCTCACCCGGACCGGGTTTCGGAACGGGGACCTGCCTCAGCTCGAGGCCCGGACCCGCGGCGGGTTTGACGATGGCGTCCATCATTTCTTTCATGATCAGTCTCCTTCAAAATGAAATCATCGGGGTTGTACGGGGATATTTTACCGCTTTCCGGGCGGATTGTCAATGGGCGGGCGGATTTTGTTATAAATTTTTCTTGGAACAAAAACCGGCGGACACGGAAAAAGGCCGCCGCGTGTTTCGCAGCAGCCTTCCCTTGTCGGTTTTTCGGTTTGTTTCGTCCCGGATCAGCCGGCCGCCTTGACGGAGGTGATGTGCGGGTTGACGCCCTCATACCAGTAGAGGAAGCCTTCCATGTCGATCTTGTCGCCGATCTGGAGGTTCTTCACCGCGGCATAGACGGCGGTGCTGGCGTCGCAGAGGTAGGACTCGACCGTGAAGGTGTAGGTGTTGCCGTTCAGGGAGACGTTGAAGTACAGGTCGCTGCCGTCCTCGCCGGAGCCGTCCCAGCTGTAGAGGAAGGGCGCTTCGTTGCCGTCCGCATCCTTGGAGGCCTCGACGGTCATGCCCTTGAAGGACACGAACTCGTTTTGATGGTTGATCAGCGTGTCGGAGCCGAGGATCGCGGTGACGTCCGTCGCGGGTGCGATATAATTGCCTTCTTCGATCTCAAAAGTCGCGTCGATGATCTCGACTTCGCCGGCCCATTCGGACTTGTAGCCGGTGACCTTGATCTTCGTGCCGGGGGTCAGCTTCGCGTAGTCCGCTTCGGAGCAGGCCATGTTGTAGAGGAAGTACGCGCCGTCTTTGTCCTGCGTATAGACGGTCGCCTTGTCTTCCCACCAGGACTGCTTGGCCTGGACGTAGGTCTCGATGACAACCTGCGTGTCGAGGTCCGCCGCGATGTATTCGTCGTGGGTCATGACGCCCTCTCCCTTGACGTCGGGCTTGTCGGCGTCATTCTTTTTGCAGGCGCCGAACGCGAAGACGAACAGCAGCGCGAGGACAAGTGCCAGAATCTTTTTCATGGTTTTCCATCCTTTCGGGTTTTGGTTGGGTTTGGTTGGGATTTGTTGGAAATCGCTCTGTTTTCTATTATACTCTGTTTTTGCGGGAAATCAAGTGGTTTTCGGGAACTTTCCGCATTTTCGCGCGTCCGCGGTCACGGTTTTGGCGCGGAGGAGGCTTTTTTCTTCCGGATCCGGTCGGAGAGGAGATAGACGCCCATGCCGACCCACACCAGCGCGATGCCCGCGAGCAGGCACACGGACATCTTCGGGAGCGGTCCGAGCTCTTCCCTGCCTGCCGCTGCCCGTCCTCCGAGCTGATCGAGCCGGTAGAGGGAGCGGACGTCGTCGTAGAGCTTCGCGAAATAGGCGTCGTCGACGGTCTCCTTGCGCCGCACGGACTTCGCGGTGTTCTCGATGAGCTGTCCCGCGGCATCCCGGAGCGAGGCGGAGCCGTTGAAGACGGGCGTGACGAAGGTGTTCTCGATGTTTTCGAGCAGGAGCTTCGTCGCCGCGATCTTGACGCTGTAATAGAGCTCGCCCTCTTCCCCCGCGCGGGAAAGGTAATCCTGATATTCCGCCGATTCGTGGGCCTTCCGCGTGACGGGGATGTAGCCCTCGGTCTGTGCGTAGGCGATCTGGACCTCGTTCGTCAGGAGGTACTGGACGAAGAGCCACGACGCGAGCACCGCCTGCGGATCGTTCTTGTTGAAGATGCAGACCGACGGTCCCTGCGAGATCATCTTCGGGTTGTCGGGATCGGCCTGCGGGATCGGGAGGACCGCCGTCTCGAATTCGACGAATTTGTCCGGGCTGATGTCGGAATGCGGCGCGTGGCTGCCCATCCACGTCGCGCCGGCGGTGGAGTCGATGGCAAAGAGGCACTGACCCGCGTTGAGGAAGTTGCCGGGGTAGCTCGAGATCTTGAAGGTGGAGAACGCGCCGGTCCCGGTGTGCGCCGCCACGTCGCGCAGAAGATCCTCGGTCTCCTCACCGAAGAGGAGCACATCCCCGTCGGCGGTCGAATAGCCGGCGCCGCGCTGGGCGAGCCACTGGATCATCATGTTGTCGGTGGACTTGTAGATAAAGGGAATCATGGTCTTCTGCCCGTTCGCGGGATAGGTCCCGTCCGCATCGCGCGCGGCAGCCTTGTCGGAGACCTCCCAGACGAAATCCCACGTGAGGGTCTCGGGCAGCGTATAGCCGAGGGCTTCGAGCATGGTGACGTTGATGTAGCAGGCCTCGGTCGAGCGCATGAACGGGACTGCGTAGTGCTCGCCGCCGATCATGCATTCGTCGAGGAATTTGCCGATCATCTCGTCCGCGTCCGGGCCGTCGAAGCGGAGCCCGCTCCCGCCGAAGCCATACGTCGGATCGGCGAAGAGCCCGTCGAGCGGGACCACGACATTCGCGCCGGTCAGATAGGTCGCGATGTGGTCCGGGTAGGTGATGCAGACGTTCGGCGTCGTCCCGGTCGAGATGTTCGTGATGACGTCGTTGTAGATTTTGCCGTAATCCGTGTACAGGCGGATGTTCACCTTCACGTTCGGGTAGAGCGCTTCAAAATCCTCGATCGCGCGGTTGTAGATCGAGGTCTGGGTCTTGTTCGTGTCGTTCTTCGCCCAGAAGGTGATCTCGATCGGCTTCTCCGTGTCGAACGATTCCGGGACCTCAAAATCGGGCAGACCGCGCGATCCGTGGCAGCCCGGGAGAACGGAAAGGAGCAGGACCGCAGCGAGGACGGCGGAGAGGCATTTTTTCGCAGCACTCATCCCTTCGTCCCCCCTCTCAGCACGCCGGACATGATCTTGTCGCGGAACACAAGGAAGAGTACGATGAGCGGGAGGGAGATCACGACAACGGCGGCCATCATGGCGGGGATGTTCTCGCGTCCGAAGCCGTTCTCGCGGATCTCCTGGATGCCGTTCGAGACGAGGAAGTACGCCTGATCGTCCGTGATGAGGCGCGGCCACACGTAGGAGTTCCAGCATTCGATGACTTTGAGGATCGTCACGGTGATGACGGTCGGGCGGCAGATCGGCAGGACCACGCGCAGGAGGTATTTGAGATCCGACGTGCCGTCGACCTTCGCCGCCTTATAGAGCTCGTCCGGGATCTGCTCGAAGTTCTCCTTCAAGAGATAGATATAGAACACCGACGTGACCGACGGGAGGATGAGGCCCCAGAAGGTGTTGCGCATGTTCCAGTCGGTGATGGTCACGAAGTTCGTGATGACAACCAGTTCGTTCGGGATCATCATGAGCGAGAGAAAGAGCGCGAACACGGCGTTCTTGCCGCGGAATTCGAGGCGGGAGAACGCATAGGCCGCGAGGACCGTCACCACGAGCATGACGGCGGTCGTAGAGAGTGTGAAGATCAGGGTGTTGAGGAAGTACCGCGCCAGGGGAACGGCAGTAAAGGCATCCCCGTAGTTTGCGAGGGTCGGATCGGTCGCCACAAAGCGCGGGACGAATTCCGCGTTGTAGGAGCTGTAGCTCTTGAACGAGGTCAGGACCATCCAATAGAACGGGAAGAGGACGATCAGGGCCCACACGGTGAGCAGGGCGTAGACGATGCCCCGCCCGATTTTCGGCAGGACCCGGGAAGCGACGGAAGATTTCGGTTTCATGCGTCATCCTCCTTTCTCAGACGACCGTGCTCTTTCTGCTGATAAGCAGATTGACGCAGGTGATGGTGAAGACGATCGCAAAGAGGATGAGCGCGGCGGCGGACGCGTAGGACGGATACCCGCCGGAGTTTCCGTAGAGCATGTCGTAGACATAGCCGACGATGGTGTTCATCCCCGCGGCGTTAAGGTCGGTCCCGAAGAGCGCGACGGCGTCGCTGTACGCCTTGAACGCGCCGATGAAGCCCGTGATGACGAGATAGAAGACCATCGGGGAGATCATCGGCAGGGTGATGCGGGTGAAGATACGGCCCTTCGAGGTGCCGTCGACCTTTGCCGCGCTGTAATACTGGGGATTGACGGAGGCGCGCGCGCCCGTGAGGATCAGGATCTTGAACGGCAGGACCACCCAGACGGTGTAGATGCACATGACGAGGATTTTCGCCCAGTACGGGCCGTCGATAAAGTCCACCGTCGGACCGCCGAACGCGTGGAGCAGGAGGTTGATGAGGCCGTCGGAATAGGCGGTCTTCTTGAAGAGGATCATGAACACCAGCCCCACGGCAAGGGTATTCGTGACATAGGGCAGGAAGTAGATCGTCTGATAGAGCTTTTTCAGAGGCTTGATCGAATTCAGACCGAGGGAGATGAGGAGGGCGAGCCCCGTGGAGACCGGGACGGTGATGACGACGAGGATCAGCGTGTTTTTCACCGCCTGAAGGAAATACGGATCGCGCAGGACGTAGGAGAAGTTATAGAGCCCGATGCCGAAATACGACTGCGAGGCGGAATTGTACCCTTCCTCGAGGGAATAGACCACCACGTCGACGAGCGGATAGACCATGAACAGCCCGAGGAACACGACGGCAGGCGCGAGATACAGCCAGGCTTTCCATTGATGCTTTTTCATGTCACACCCCGCTCGCGTTCCGCACGCGTTCGCCGGTTTGTGCGTCGAAGAGATAGGTCTTCGTCGGCTTAAGGGCAAAGCGGACGGGTCCCGCCTCGAGGCAGGCGGTCAGCTCCGCGTCGACGATGGCGCGTCCGGCTTCGCCGTCAAAGGCGGGATGGGTGAAGACGATGCTGGTGTCCCGGCCCATGACCTCCACGCGGGAGAGCTCACAGACAAAGGGACCGTCCGACGCAGGGAGAAGCCCCTCCGGACGCACGCCGACCGTTACGGGGCCGTCCTTCACGCCGGGTTCCGGGAGCACGGCATCTTCGCCGATATAGAGCATTTCCCCGCGCACTTCCCCGGCGAAGCTGTTGATCTTCGGGGTCCCGAGGAAGGACGCGACGAAGTGATTGACCGGGTCGTCGTACACCGTCTGCGGTTTCGAGACCTGATGCAGGGCGCCGTCCTTCATCACGATGATGAGATCGGAGATCGACATGGCCTCCTCCTGGTCGTGAGTGACGAAGACGGTCGTGATCCCGGTCTCGCGCTGGATGCGGCGGATCTCCTCGCGGGTGGCAAGGCGGAGGCGGGCATCGAGGTTCGAGAGCGGTTCGTCGAGCAGGAGCACGCCCGGACGCTTCACGAGGGCCCGCGCGATGGCGACCCGCTGCTGCTGACCGCCGGACATCTCAGACGGGCGCCGCTCCAGGAGGCCGTCGATCTGCACGAGCTTCGCGGCTTCGAGCGCGCGGCGCTTCATTTCCTCCTTCGGCAGTCGGTCGTCGCCCTTGAAGTTGCCGAGGGGGAACAGGATGTTTTCGAGCACCGTCATGTGCGGATAGAGCGCGTAATTCTGGAAGACGAGCCCCACGCCGCGCTTTTCTGGCGGGAGGTCCGTGACGTCGTCCTCGCCGAAGAAGACGCGCCCCTCGGTGGGCGTCTCGAGTCCGCAGATGAGGTTGAGCGCGGTGCTCTTGCCGCAGCCCGACGGTCCGAGCAGGCCGATCAGCATGCCGTCCGGGATCTCAATGGTGAAATCGCGCACGGCGACCACTTCCTCCTTGATCTTGCGGTTCCGGTTGGGAAACCGTTTCGTGAGATGGTCGAGTACAATCTTCATAAGCCGCATCCTCCCGGTGATGCTGTGATGAATGAATCCGCTGAAAACATGTGAGGTTCAGAAAAAGAATCCGGTCAGATAAGCCGCGAGGGCTGCCGCAGTCGCGACGACGATGAGGGGCAGATCAAACCACGCGAGCAGAAGGGCCAGCGCGGCGCCGACAGCCGACGGGACGATCCCTCCCGCGCTCGAGAAGACGGCGGGGATTGTCATCGCCGCGAGGACCGCGTAGGGGACGTAATCGAGGAACGAACGGATGAAGCGGGATTCGATCTTCTTCCGGAAGAAGGCAAAGGGGAGCATCCGGATGAGATAGGTCACGCCCGCCATGACCGTGAGAGCGAGGAAGAAGTTCATGCGTCCTCACCCCCTTTGGGAAATAGGAGCGCCGCCGCGGACGCCGCGATCAGGGTGCAGAGGATGACGGAAAATCCGGCGGACAGGGACGGGATGAAGATGCGCGCGAGAACGCTCAGCGACGCCGCCGCAAGAGCCGCAAAGAGTACGCCGCGTCTGCGCTTCGCCGTCGGGACCACGATCGCGATGAACATGCCGTAGAGCATGATGCCGAGGGCCGCGGAGATGCGTTCCGGCAGAATCTCCCCCGCGCCTGCGCCGAGCGCCGTACCCACGATCCATCCGGCGGCGGAGATGAGGATCACCCCCGCCATGTAGGAAAAGGTCAGGGGGACCGGTTCGGCCGCGCAGACCGCAAAGATCTCGTCGGTGATGCCGAAGGACGCAAGCAGGCGTTTCGGCAGGGTGAAGCTCTCCGCCCGCTTCTGCGAGAGGGAGAGCGACATGAGCGCATAGCGGAGGTTGACGGTGAGCTGTACGAGCGCGAGTTCCGCCAGCCCACCGCCCGCCGCGAGGATCTCGACCCCGGCGACCTGCCCGGCGGAAGTGACGCATGCAGCGGAGATCAACGTCGCCTGCCATGCCGCCAGTCCCGACCGGACCGCGAGGATGCCGAAGCCGAAGGACACGGAGAGATACCCGAGCGCGATGGGAATGCCGTGGAGCAGTCCTTTCCAAAAATGTCCCCTCATACGTCCTCCGTGAGATACAGGCGGCACAGTTCTTCCCTCTCCGCGTCTCCGATGCCGAGGCCGTCGCGGAGGAATCCGCCGAAGCTGCCAAATCGTTTGTCCGCCGCCCGGTACGCCGCGTCGAGGTAATCCGCCTGCGCCGTGAACATGTACCTCAGCGCGTCACTCACCTCGGGATCGTTCATGCCGGACGTCCGGATGAAGTCCGTCGTCATGCGCGCGATATTGTCGGCGAGGTGCCGGTTGGTTGCGAGATAGTCCGCGCGGATCGTCTCCCGGTCGACGCCGAGAAGCTCTTCGACGATGACCGAGGCAAATCCGGCGCGGTCCTTTCCTGCAGTGCAGTGCCAGAGGATCGCCCGATCCCGGCACGCAAGCAGGAGCCGCACGAACGCGCCGTATCCCGCGAGCGCCGCTTCCGTGGTGATAAATCCCTCGTAGATGCCGCACATGTATGCCTTCGCGAAAGCCGCACGCTGCACGAGGATCTTCAAAGCCTCCTCGTCCGCGTCCTTCTCGCGCGTCACGCCCGCCGAAAGGCTCTCGATGACCGGCAGAGCGATCGTCCGCACCCCGGGGATCACGGGATCGGGGACCTCAGCGCGCTCCTTGTCCGTCCGGAAATCGACGACGGTGCCGATAAGGGACGCGAGGACCTCCCGGTCGCGTTCGGAGGCGGCGGCAAGGGCTCCGCTGCGGATCAGCATACCCGGGCGGATCCGGCGTCCGTCCGCGGCAGGCATCCCGCCGAGGTCGCGCGTATTGAGGAGCGATTCAAAGGGCAGAAGTCGGCTCATGGGTTCTCCTTCGCGTCCGGAAGACAGGTTTTTTTCTTTTGTGCTTCCTTTTTGCATTATTATACCGCCTTTTCCCGCCGCTGTCAATGCCGAAGAGGGGTCACGGATCAAAAAACCGGACTTGACAGGGACGCCGCCGCGCGGTACAATAAAGGGGAAGATTTCATCCGATACAGGGAGGAAACGGCCATGATGACCACGACCCGCATCCCGGAGCGTTACCGGATCCCGCGTGAGGACGGCGGCACGCTCGAAGAGTTCCATTATGATTACGAGGGCGAGAAAAAGCGCGCGCTCGTCTACCTGCCGCGGGAGGCCCGCTCCGATCCCGGACGGCGCTTCCCCACCCTGACGCTCTTTCACGGCGGCGGCGACAGCGAGAATTCCTTCTTCGGCGGCCCGGAGGCGGCCTCACCCTTCAAACCGATGCTCGACTGTATGATCGCCGAGGGGACGATCGCGCCCCTGATCGTCGTCACTCCGACGTATTACCATCGGGACCCGGGGAGCGCACGGACCCACGCGGGCGACGCGATGCACCTCACCGAGACCTTCCACCGCGAGGTGAACGAGGCGCTGATCCCGGCGATCGACGCGGCCTATCCGACGATCGCGGACCGAAATGCGCGCGCGGCAGGCGGCTTTTCGATGGGCGCCGAGGCAACGTGGAGCACCCTCGCATGGGGCGGGCAGAACATCCGGTACTATCTCCCGATGAGCGGGGATTTCTGGGCCGTCTCGGTCAAGGGCGGGCTCGACCACACCGCCGAGACCTGCGACCGCCTGATCGAGGGGATCCGGTCGTCCGGTCTCACGCCCGCGGATTACGAGGTCTTCGCCGCGACGGGAACCGAGGACATCGCCTATCCCGCCATGCGACCGATGGTCGAGGAGCTGATGACGCGCGCGCCGTGGTTCACCCCCGCGGAAGAGGGCGGCAATCTCGCGTGGGCGGTCTCGCCCGGATGGCACGGGTACGAGTGGTGCTGGGATTATCTCGCGATGGCCCTGCCGCGGTTTTTCCCGGCCTAAAAAACAAGTGAACTGCATGAAAACTGCCGTGGAGATCATCCGCGGCAGCTTTTTGTTTATTCGTCGTCGACGGCGTACCGGAACGCGGAGAACGAGGCTTCCCCGCCGGGGTTCTGCCCGGAGAAGCAGAACAGCCCGATCCGCACGCCCGTAAAGTGATCGAGGCGGTAGATCAGCTTGTGAAGGCCGCCGAGCGGGAGCCATGCGCCGTCCTTTTGAAATTCAAACCGCACCGTATCGGCGAGGTCGCGGAAGTCGAAGACCGCGCGGAGGGTGAGGACCGGTCCGTCAAGCGGGATCTTCGCGCCCTCGAAGAAGCCTTCGTCGGTCTTCTCGCGCATCACGGCATGGAAGGCGTCCCCTTCCCGCGCGATCCCGGCCTCTGCGAAGAGCCCCATCAGCGCGACGATCCCCGCCGTGTCGCCGTCACGGAGCCCCGATCCGTCGACCGTGACCGATGCCGTGCATCCGGGGCCGAAGGTCCGCATGGTCAAGGTGTTCTTCGCGTGCTCCGCATCGGGATCGCAGCGGGCCGTCCGGATCTTGAGCGATCCGCCGCCGGTCCCCACGAGCGAAAGGTCCGGTTCGTGATTCCACTCCCATTCCGGGAGGAGCGTATCGGCGGTGAAATCGTCGTCCGAGAACAGCGGGCGGTACGGATATCCCGGTCGGGTGGAGGGAACTTCGATCTCCGCGGGCAGCGAGGCGAAGCGGGGATACCCCTCTTCCCACGTCACCGGGACCAGCACGGGGATCCGACCGACCGCGCCGTGATCCTGGAAGAGCATGGCGTACCAGTCGCCGTCCGGCGTATCGACCAGTCCGCCCTGCGCGACGCCCTGACGATGAAAGCCCATGTCGTCTTCGAGCACGTCCCCGCCCGTCCACGCGCCGTCGAGGGAATCCGCCGTGAAGACCGTTTCCGTGCGCATGTGTCCGGCGGGCCAGTGGATCAGGGTCAGGACGTACTTTCCGCCTATTTTATAGAGATGCGAGCCCTCGTAGCCGAGTCCGTGCACCTCGTCCCGCACGATCACGCGGTCAAGTCCTCCCGGCTTCGGGCGCGAGAGGTCGGATTCCAGCTCGGTGAGGCGGATCTCGCGGCCGCCGTAGGCGATGTAAACCCCGTCGCCGTCGAACAGGAGCGAGGAATCGTGATAGAAGCCCTCCATCGGATGCGAGGTCCATGGGCCTTCGATGGCCTGCGCGGTGAAATGATAGCTCTTGTGCGTGTCGTTCGCGACGAAGACGACGTGGAAGAGACCGTCATGATAGCGCAGGGTGGCGGCCCACATGCCCTTTGAATAGATCGCACCGCCCTCCATCCGCTGGGCCGGGGTGTGGTCGAGCGCGTCATACACA
This sequence comes from Clostridia bacterium, assembly GCA_017550315.1. Taxonomy (GTDB): domain Bacteria; phylum Bacillota; class Clostridia; order Oscillospirales; family CAG-272; genus UMGS1696. The sequence goes on along the minus strand of JAFZPN010000037.1, from coordinate 25,119 downwards.
TGGGCGGCCGTTTCCCAGTGCACGAGATCGTACGAGCGCAGGATCACACCGCCCGGGAAGAAGTGCATGGTGGTGGAAATCATGTAATAGACGTCTCCGACGCGGATGACGTCGACATCCGGGTAATCCGCCCAGATCACGGGATTCTGATGCATGGCAGCCTCCTTTGTTTTCAGTTCTGTCCGTCTTCGTATATGAGGATCCTCACGCCTCCCGGCGCGCCGTGGACCTCGGAGCGGAAACGTTTTCCGCGCAGCGCGTCCCGGAGAAGCTCGCTGTCGGTGAGGAAGGTCGGGATCGCGCGGATCGGACCGGGCTCGCCGCTCATCCGGCCGATGTTCTCGACGTAGAGGGAGCAGGGCTTGCCGGCGGCGTCCGTCCCGCGGAAGAGATAGCGTGCCGTGAGGACGCGCGCCTCGCCGGGCTTTTCCGTCTGCACATCCGCCGCGCCGGGCTGGATCTCGCCCCGGAAGAGCGGGGAGTCGACCCGCCCGCCGAAGGGGATGATCGTCACCGATCCGTCCGGGGCAGAGAGGTCGCTGATCCCCGCCCCGTCGATTTGAATTGCAAATTCCATGAAAGGTTCCGTCATACCGTCCTCCTCCGGTCGGTGCTGTTTTGATTTTATTTTATCATCCTCGCACGCCGCTGTCAAGGCAAAAAAAGAATGGGATGTGTGCAAAAACCGCGAAATCCCGCGTCATTTTTCTCCCCGATCTTGATTTTTCTTTCAGGATGCGCTATAATGGTACCGCACGTGGTTTTTCCACCTTCTGCAAGAAAATACAACCTGCGAGGTATTGATCATGGCTGAATTCAGAGTCGGCGTCATCGGTCTCGGCGGCCGCGGCACGGGCCACATCCACGGCATCCTCACCGAACGGGACGACACCGTCGTCACCGCCGTCTGCGACACCTACGAAGACCGCTGCGCAAGAGCGGCGAAGATCTGCAAGGACAAGAAGAACTGGGACGTGGCGACCACCACCGATTACCGCGCTCTCATCGAACGCGACGACGTGGACGTGGTCTGCATCTTCTCCGCATGGGAGAACCACATCCCCGCCGCGATCTACGCGATGAACTGCGGCAAGCAGGCAGCGACCGAGGTCGGCGGCGCGTATTCGCTTGAGGACTGCTGGTCCCTCGTCGAAACCTACGAGCGCACCCGCATCCACTGCATGATGCTCGAAAACTGCTGCTACGACCGCAACGAAATGATGGTCATGCGCATGGTCCGCGAAGGCCTGTTCGGAAAGATCGTCCACTGCGAGGGCGGCTACCAGCACGACCTGCGCTCGGAGATCTCCTTCGGCGAGGAAAACCGCCACTACCGTCTGCGCAACTACAAGAACCGCAACTGCGAGAACTACCCGACGCATGAGCTCGGCCCGATCGCAAAGATCCTCGACATCAACCGCGGGAACCGGATGCTCTCCCTCTCCTCCATGGCCTCCGGCGCGTTCGGCCTGAACGACTACGCCGAGAAAAACCCGCAGGTCAATCCGGAACTCAAGACCTACCGCTTCAATCAGGGCGACGTCGTCAAGACGAACATCAAGTGCGCGCGCGGCGAACTCATCACGCTCACCCTCGACACCACCCTGCCCCGCAACTATTCGCGCAACTTCACCGTCCGCGGCACCAACGGCTATTTCAGCGAGAACTGCGACGGCATCTTCCTCGACGGAAAGAACAACGACTGGGATCACAGCTTCTACGGCAACATCAAGGATTTCCGGGGGGACTGGGAGCATCCCGTCTGGCGGAAGTTTGAAGAGGAAGGCGTGAAAGGCGGCCACGGCGGCATGGACTGGCTCGTCTTCGATGCGTACTTTGAAGCGCTGAAGAACGGCGAGGTCCCGCCGATCGACACGTATGACACCGCCGCCTGGATGTCGATCACGCCGCTGTCCGAGATCTCGATCCAGCAGAACGGCGCGCCCGTTGACATTCCGGACTTCACCCGCGGCATGTGGACGCACCGCCCCGAGACCGACAAGAACCACGGGTTCTACGCGCTCGACAGATAAACGAATATTTCCCCACCCGGAAGCAAAAAAGAACCGTCATCAGGCGGTTCTTTTCTGTTTGCTTTTCCCGGCGATCCATGCGATCCCGTATACCGCGCAGAAGACGGCGAGATTGACCGTCACGACGGCGGCCCCGGTCTGGAGCGAGAAGAAGCAGGCCGCAAAGAAGCCGGTGATAAAGCAGGCGACCGAGATCGCCGCGGAGAGGATCACCGTGCGGCGGAAGTTCCCCGTCAGGCGCATGGCGGTGAGCGAGGGAAAAATGAGGATCGCGGAGATCATGATCGCGCCCATCATCTTCATGCCGACGACGATGGTGACGCCCGTGAGGACCGAGAGGACCAGCCCGAAGAGATTCGTGCGGATCCCGGCGGCGTGGGCGAAGGTCTCGTCGAAGGTGACGGCGAAGATCGTCTTGAAGCTGAGGAGGAACCAGCCGATCACGACGGCGGAGAGGAGCACGGAGATCCACATGTCCTTGTCCGAGATCGTCACGACCGACGCGGAGCCGAAGAGGGACGAGCAGATGTCGCCCGCGCGGCCTCCGGTGACGTTGTAGAGGAGCGTGCCGACCGCAACCGCCCCCGTCGATACCACCGCGCAGGCCGCGTCGCCGTTCAGGCGTCCGTTGTTCTGCGAGAGCCGGAGGATCAGGACCGAGGCAAGAATGACCACGGGGATCGAGATCTCCATCGAATAGAGCGATCCGACCCCGGCGCAGGACGCGAGCGCGATGCCGAGGAATCCGACGTGCGACAGACCGTCGCCGATCATGGAATAGCGCTTCAAAACGAGGCTCACCCCGAGGACGGCGGAGCAGAGGGAGACGAGGACGCCGACCGTGAGCGCGCGTCCGATCACGCGGAGCAGGAACGGAGACGAGAGGATTTCGCTGATGCTCATACCAGTCCCCCCTTTTCTGCGACATAATGCGGTGCGGCAGGTGCATGTTCCCCGCCGTGACGGTGCCGCGCGTCGTCGGCTTCGTCGTCGAGCTTTTCATGGCGGCGATAGCCCTCGACCGTGCCATAGAAGGCGTGTCCGCGGCAGAGCGAGAGAACGTGCTCGGCCTCCCGGAGCGCGCAGGAGACGTCGTGCGAGACCATCATCACCGCGCAGCCGCGTTCCCGATTGATCCGCCGGATCGCCTCGTACATGCCGTGGACCGCTTCGGGATCGAGGCCCGTCACCGGTTCGTCGAGGAGCAGGAGGGTGTCCGAGGCACACATAGCCCGCGCGAGCAGGACCCGCTGACGCTGACCGCCCGAGAGATCGCCGAGGGTCTTCTGCGCGAGATCTGCCACGCCGAGCATGTCCATGGCATCCGCGGCGCGCTTCTGGGCAGCCCGGGTCCAGAGGAAGCCCCGACCGTCCCCGCGCACGCATCCGGACAGGACCACCTCGCGCACGGAGGCCGGGAAGTCGCGCTGGATCTTCGAGATCTGCGGCAGATAGCCGATGCCGTTTTTCTTCACCTCCGGCGCGATGGAGAGCAGGCCTCCCGCGGGCTTCACCTCGCCGGTGATCGCCTTGAGGAGCGTGCTCTTCCCCGAGCCGTTCTCCCCGACGACGCAGAGATAATCCCCCGGCGCGAGCGTGAAGGTGACGTGTTCCGCCGCGATCACGCCTTCGTAGGCGAGCGTGAGATCGTGCGATTCAATGAGATTCAAAGCAATTCCCTCCCGGATCATCCGTTCAGAGCGGTTTTCAGCGCCTCGAGGTTTCGGCGGAGCAGATCGAAATAGGAGATCCCCGCCTCGAATTCCGCGGGTGTCACGTTGTGCCCGGAATATAGCGTCAGGACTGCGCAGCCCGTCTCTCGTGCGACCGCCTCCGCGCACTTGCCGTCCGAGAGCTCGATGATGAAGACCGCCGGGATCCCCTCGTCCTGCACCTTCGTCACGAGGAAATGGATCGTCGCGAGGGACGCCTCCACGTTTGAGGAACAGCCGGAGAACGCGGCGTAATAGTCAAGTCCGAGTTCCTTCACGAGATAGAGGAACGGAAACCGGTCCGCAAAGACGAGGGTTCTGCGCGCCGCGCCGTCCACGGTCTCCCGGTATGCCGCCCGGATCTCTTTCACTTCTTCTTTGTATGCGTCCAGCCGTTCGAGAAGGACATCCTTCTGCTTCGGACACAGTTCACAGAGACCCAGATCGATCTGTTCGGCGATCCCGAGGAGGTTCTCAAACGAGGTCCAGACGTGTTCGTCGACGGCGTCTTCTTCCTCCTCTTCGTCTTCGTCCGTCTGCATCCCTTCCTTCTCTTCCTCGTTCCGGACACCGGCGGTGTCGAGGGCGCGGAAGGATTTCGGGCGGTCCTCTTCCTTCATCGAGGCGAAGAGATCGTCCACCCAGTCCTCGCTCTCCCCGCCGATATACAGAAAGAAATCGGATTCGGCGACCAGGGCAGTGTCGGCGAGGGTCATTTCGTATTCATGCGCGTCCGCGCCGGGAGGAAGGAGCATCCGGACGTCTGCGAGATCCCCGGCGAGGGTGCGGGCGGTGTCATACAGCACAAAGTTGGTGGCGACGACGAGGGGCTTGTCCCCGGAAGGCTTCGGTTCCGCCGTCAGACAGGAGGAAAAGAGTCCGGTGAGCAGCACGAGGCTCAGGAATAAAGAAAGAATCCTACGCATGCTTTCCCTCCTCGCGGCAGTTTTCGCAAAGGCCGTAGATCACGGTTTTTCCGCAGTCCACGGCGAATCCGTGTTCGTCGAGGAAGTGGGAGAGGATCGTGGCCATGAACGAGCAGTCCATGTGGATGAGTTCGCCGCAGCGCTCGCATTTGAGATGGATGTGGTCGGCGCGGTCGCCGCAGGGGTTGTACTGATAGGTGGCGGAATCGCTTCTGGCCGAGCCGGACACGTATTTGTTGAGTAAACCGCTCTCCGTCAGACCGGCGATGGCGCGGAAGACCGTGGCTTCCCCGGCGTCGACCTGCTCGTAGACCTCCCGCGCGGTGAAGCAGCGGTCCCCGTGATCCATGAAGAACCGCAGCACCGCGTCGCGCTGTTTCGTGTGGTATTTCATAATGCCTCGTATTTGAAATTGAATTTCATTTTCAGATTATACCACACAGTCCGCGTTCTGTCAAGAGAAGCCCGCAAAAAAAGAAAAGCGGCCGTTACAGCCGCTTCGCCATGGACATATTGGAGAATTCCTTTGTGCCGGTCAGCTCCCGCTCCACCTCGATGAAATCCGGGATCGCGAACGCCTCTCCCTCCTCGCCGAGCTCGACCTCGAGGACTGCCTGTCCGACAAGGCCGTCGCCGCCGATCTCGTAGGGATAGACGTCGATCTCCATGACGTGCCCCTCCCACGGAAAGGCGTACCGCGTCTTCTCGAGACGGCTCACCGCCTCCGTCAGATATGCCTCGTACTCCTCCTTCGAGATGACCCACTCGTTTTCGATCCGGGAGTAGCCAGAGAGGTCCTCCTTCTGCGTGAAGAAGTACTCGACGCGGCCGCCCTCGCGGATCCGGCGGACCCGGCGCTGGATCTTCTTGCCGGGGATCTTTTCGAGATAGGTCTGCACAATGCGTCGCACCCGGCATCCGGGCAGGCTGACGATTTTTGCGAGATCGGGGAGACGGATGAGAAATTTGCGTTCGATTTCGACGGACACGGGGAACCTCCTCGGGAATCAGAGCAGCGCCTCTCCCCTGAAGAACGAGCGCACGTAGGAACGGAGCTCGTATCCGGTGTGCAGGTTTTCCGCACCTCCGATGAACGCCCGCTTTTCCTCTTCGGTGAGGCAGGAGAACTTGCCGAGGGTGGCGTCCGCTTCGATCAGGGCTGCGCCGAGCGCTTCGGGCATGGGGGTCGTCCCCTCCGGACGCGCGTCGGGCTGTTTCGGCTGAAATTCCATATTTGTTTGCTCCTTTTTCCGGTTTTCTTCGCATTCAGTATGCCCGGAAAAAGGCGGTATGATACAACCATGCGTATTGTACCGCATCTCTGCGGATTTGTCAAGACCGCCCTCTGCCGGAACCACCGCGCCTCCCCGCGCATATCCTGTACCGAACCCTCGGAAAGGAGGACGCGAAATGTTCAACGACAACATGTGGATCTGGATCGCCATCGCGCTCGCCGTCATCGGCCTCTGCGGATGGTGCGGCAGCGGATCGACGGACGGCTGTGACAACGGCAACACCGGCTGCGGCGGATGCATCGGATGCGGCGGTACCGGAACGACCGGCTGCGGCGGATGCGGTCGCTGCTGAGTGAAAATGCGCCGTGTATGGGTTCCCCCCGTACACGGCGTTTTCTTATTCCCGATGGGTCCGCGCATAGGTCTCGCGCATGTCGTCGAGGCAGGCATCGGGAACCGAGCCTTCCAGCGGCGAGCCGTATTTGAACAGCTCCCGGACGTAGGTCGAGCTGATCATGGAGAGCTCCGGACGGGCGGGCAGGATCACGGTCTCGAGTTCCGGATCGAAGCGCTTCATGATGAACGCGAGGTCGTATTCGTAGTCAAAGTCGGACCCGGAGCGCGCGCCCCGGACGAGGAACTTCGCCCCGAGCTGGCGCGCAATGTCCGAGGTCAGGCCCGGCCACATCGCCGCGTCCGCGTTCGGGATCCCGGCGACGGTCTCCTCGACGAAGCGCAGACGGTCCGCGGGATGGAACATGCCGGACGGCTTCTCCGCGTTGGCGAGGACCACTACGGTCACGGTGTCGAACAGCGCGGCGGCCCGGCGGATGAGATCCTCGTGTCCCGCGGTGACGGGGTCAAAGCTCCCAGTGATGATCGCGCGTCTCATGCGTCGTCCTCCTGTTCTCCGTCCGGCTTTTCGTCGGGTTCCGGCGCGGCGCCGAGCAAGGTGATCCGCGTGCGGCCGTAGAGGGTGGATTTCACGACGGCATAGCGCGCGCGGAGGGACTCGTCCCCCCCGAAGACGTCCGCGAGGATGCGCTCTGCTTCCTTTTCTGCATCATGGCGCAGCTTCGTCGCCCGCACCGGGACGTCGCAGTCGGTCTCACAGACGATCGTCCCGCCGAATGCGAGGATCCCGCCCTCGTCGATGGCGCGCAGCGCTTTCGGCAGCATATTGCTGTCATAGGGCGGATCGAGGAATATGATGTCGAAGGTCTCCCGTCCGGCTGCGCCGCGCAGGAAGGACGAGAAGCTCGTGTTGAGGATCCGGCAGCGACCGAGGAGATGGGTCTTCTTCGCGTTGGCGGCGATTACGTCCGTCGCCTCGCGGGACATGTCCACCAGGGTGGCGCGCTCCGCTCCGCGGGACAGGGCTTCGATGGCGAGCTGTCCGCTTCCGGCGAAGAGATCGAGCACGTCGCGGCCCTCGATATCGAATTGCAGCATGGAGAATACGGCTTCCTTCACGCGGTCCGCCGTGGGACGGGTCCCTTCTCCAGGGACGGCGGCGAGGTTCGTGCCCCGCGCGCTTCCTGTAATGACTCTCATAGATCGTCCTTTCCGTCAGTGGTTTCTGTTTCCTTCTTCGTTCGGTTTGCCGTGAAAATAAAGGTAGACGTTTTCGGCGTCCGCGGCGGAGATGCCCGGGACATTCGCAATCGCATCCCGGTCCGCCTCTTTCAGGGCGGCGAGGGATCGGAACGCGCCGAGGAGTGCCTTTGCCTTCGCGGGTCCGATGCCGCGGATCTTCTCGAGCGTCGAGGTCCGGACGGTTTTGCGCTTCGCTCCCATCATGCGGGAGACGGAATAGCGGTGGACCTCCTCCTGGATCCCGTAGATCAGCCGGAAGACGTCCGCCTGCCGCGCGATGTTGATCTCCCCGTCCTCGTCGACGAGGGTGCGCGTCTTGTGATGCTCGTCCTTGACCATGCCGAAGACGGGGATGTCGATCCCCTCCCGGGCCATCGCCTCACGGATGACGGACACATGACCCTGCCCGCCGTCGAGCAGGATGAGATCGGGGGCGGTCCCCATGCCGTCGCCGGGCTTGCCGATATGCGCCAGCCGCCTGGTCAGGGCTTCGGTCATGGCGGCGTAGTCGTCCTGCGTGTCCTTCGATTTCATCGAGAAGGTGCGGTATTCGCTCTTTTTCAGTTTTCCGTCGATGGCCGCGACCATGCCGCAGGTGATGTGCTCGTCGCCGAGGTTCGAGATGTCGTACGCCTCGATCCGCTCGGGCAGGACTTCGAGGTGCAACAGAGACGCGAGAGAGGCAAGGGTCCGCTCGTCGTCCCGGTCGCGCTTCGCGCTGTTCTCGGAGTGCTTCGCCGCGTCCGTCACCGCCATGTCGCAGAGGGATTTCGACGCGCCTCTCTTCGGGGTGCGGACCTCCACGCGGTGGCCGGAGCGCTCGGTGAAGTATTCCTGCAGCAGCATCCGGTCGTGCTCGGGGATGTCAAAGGAGAGGAGCACCTCGCCGGGGATGAATTCCCGGGACTGGTAGAGGGACATGAGGAAGGAGGAGAACGGCGAGTCGCTCTCGTCCCCGTCTTCCTCGAAGGTGATCTCGTCGCCGCCGAAGAGGAAGTGTTCGCTGTCGGCGATATATCCGCTCCGCACATAGAAGACCGTCGCGCAGTCCCGGAATCTCACACCCTCGAGACTCGTGAGGTGCAGACCGATGACGTCGCACTCCACATCCGGCGATCCGACCGCCTTCTGCCGCTCGCCGAGCCGACGCAGACTTTCGATCGCGTCCCGGTGCTTCGCCGCCGTCTCAAATTCGAGCTCCTCCGCGGCCTTCGTCATCTTTTCCGTCAGATCCGCGATGACGTCGCGCGTGCCGCCCCGGAGGATCGCCCCTGCCTGTTCGATCGCCGCGCGGTAGTCGGATTCGTCGACCTCCCCGGTGCAGACGCCCATGCAGCGGCCCATCTGATAATAGACGCACGGCCGCTCACGCCCGATGTCCTCGGGGAATCTGCGCTTGCAGGACGGGAGGCGCAGTGTGCGCTCAAGCTGGTGGATCACGGAGAAGACCGTGCCGGATGAAGAATACGGACCGAAGTAGAGCGAACCGTCCGGCGTGCGCTTGCGGTCCATCGTGATCCGCGGCCAGGGGGATTTGATGTTGATCTTGATATAGGGATAGGACTTGGCATCCTTGAGCCGGATGTTGTATTTCGGGGTGTACTGCTTGATGAGAGAATTCTCGAGCGCGAGTGCCTCCATCTCCGTATCGCAGGTGATGAAGCGAAAATCGTGCACGGACGCGGCCATGCGGGAGGTCTTCGCATCATGCGCGCCGTGGAAATACTGGGAGACGCGGTCCCTCAGCGAGCGGGATTTCCCGACGTAAATCACCTTGCCCGCGGCATTCTGCATGATGTAGACGCCCGGTGTGCGGGGGAGGGCCGCCGATTTTTCCCGGAGAAAGTCGATATTCGGAGAAATGTCTGGCATATCGTTCCCATAACAAATCGAGCGATGATGCATGCGTTCACCATCGCCCGTCATTCTTCACTTTACCCGCAGGACATGACGCCCCTCCTGCATGGGGCGGACCGTTATTCGGCGAAACCGCTGTCGATGAGGGTGGAGAGGCCTTCGAGGGCTTCTTCCTCGTCGGTGCCGTCTGCGATGAGGGTGATGGTCATCCCCTTCACAATACCGAGGGAGAGAACGCCGAGCAGGCTCTTCGCGTTCACTCTGCGGTCATCCTTTTCGACCCAGATGGAACTCTTGTAGGAGTTTGCCTTCTGGATGAAGAACGTGGCCGGTCTTGCATGGAGACCGACGTTATTCTTAATGGTTACGTCGCACGAAATCATATCTTACGCTCCTGATGTGGGTTATTCGGACCTGAGGCCGTCTCCTCCGGCGATCCATCGCGGTACAACGACGAATATGGATACACCTCTGATTATAAATCTATTATAGCAAAAATTATCCTTGAAATCAATAGCTTCTTACAATTTTTTTATCGGCAGGTTCCACAACATGTCGCGAGCCGTCGGGATCAAATTTGTATTTTCTTCATTTTGTTAACATTTCCGTTTTCTTCCGGCTGACCCGGGAAAAAGCGGAATACCCCGCGCCGCTCTGGTACAGGGTATTCCGTAAAGCGTTTTCGGTGTGTCCCGGTCTATGGATCAGGAGTGTTCGGAGACGTAGATGCCGACGCGGCTGGCGATCTGCTTCGCGGCGTCTGCGGCGGATTTCGCACCGGCAAAGACGGCGGAGAGGTCTTCCTTCACGATGTCGACAAGCTCGCTGTCCGTACGGGCAATCTTGGACGCGCCTTCGATGATCCCGCGGATATAGTCGACCGCGGCCTGGTTATAGGGCTGGTGGGAATTCTTCTGGAAGTCGATGTATTCTTCGGAGTATCCCGCTTCGCGCATCCAGTCGTATTCGTTGTAATCGCCGGAGACCATCTTGGGTTCTTCCACGAAATCGGCTTCGTCTGCCGCTTCTTCCGCGTCGATGTCTTCTTCTACTTCGGCCTCGGCGTTGACGCTGGCGTCATAAAGGACGCCGTAATTGTCGCCGTAGTTCTCCTGGGCGCTTTGGTACATCTCCTCCATCGCGGCCTTCGAGATGCTGAACTGCCAGCCGGGATTCATGATGTTCTCATCGTTCAGGAGGTACTTGATGAAGTCCCATGCCTGGTTCTTCGCGGTGCTCTTCGCGCTGATGGCCAGTTCGAGCGACGGGATGATGACCGCGCCGTTGCCCTCGCCCTCGCGGGGATAGCCGATCGCGGTGACGTCCGTCGTGGCGAACTGATTGAGGCTGTACAGATAATCGGTGAACGAGGAGAAATAAGCCATCTGGAACAGCGCCTTGTCGTGGTAGAACCGCAGGGCATATTCCTCTTCATATTGCCGTTCCCGGTCGGGATCGTATTCGTAGTTGTCGCCGTAGAGCTCTTCCCAGTATCCCTTTTCGGGACAGGTCTTCAGATAGTTGGCAAATTCGATGAAGCCGTTCGTGTCGAAATAGGTCTTCCCGGTATCCCAGTCGATGAAGGAATCCATCGAATACTGGAAGAAGCTCTCGAGGATGTTGTCGCGGCTGTACTCGAAGAACGCGCGGCTGTCGGCGGGCATCGTCCGGATCGCCTTCATCATGTCCTCAAAGGTCCAGCCGGCGTCCTTGCCGACCTTATCGCTCTTCGCGAGCAGGGTATTGACGGAATACAGGAGGATGAGGGAGTTGAGCTTGCCCTTCGTGAGATTGGCGGTCAGGATGTTCTCCTCGAGCGTCGAGCGGTCGATGCCGATCTCCGGATCGTCGATGAAGGCGTTCAGATCGGCGAAGATGTTCTTGTGGAAATAGCTGTCGATCGGGAGAGAGGTGTCGAGCTGGACGATGTCGGGTAGTTTGCCCGTCGCGATGTCGTTGTTGAACTGCTTCGCCGCGCCGGTCCACCCATTGTCCTCGTTGTTGTAGGAGGAATAGTCGACGACGGTGACGCGGACGCCGGTGTTCTGCTTGTTGAAGCGGATGATGGCGCCGCGCAGGGTGTAGTCCGTGTAGATGCAGCCGAGGCGCAGGATGATCTCATCGGCGAGTTCCTCATCCGGGACGCGGTGATAGACGGACAGAGTGGTCACACTTGTGTCTTTCGACCAGTCGGTGGTGGCCATGAGAAGGCGTCCGTCTTCGAGGAACGCGATGCTGCCGGAGTTCAGGATGTCGGAGTTGATGTAGTTCAGCACTTCCTTATAGGAACCGTCGGCGAAGTGGTACGCGCTGATGCCGGTGGAGGAGTTGAAATAAATGTTCTCGTTGTCGCAGGCGATGAGACTGCCGTTCGAGCCGATGACATCGTTCGAGATCTGGACGAAATCGCCGCTGCCCTCCGCGTATTTCAGCTTCTGGCCGTTCTGATCGTAATACATGACCACAAGACGGTCGCCGGAGACGCCGAGCGAATTGATCCAGCCGTCCTGCATGTTCAGGTCCATCTTGCCCTTGTAGTTCCCGTCGAGGTCGGTGACAAGCAGGGTGCCGCCCTCCATGCCGAGGATGAGCTCATCGCCGCGGACGACGGAGCTGTTGATGTAGGTCATCGTCGGATCGCAGCCGCCTTTTGCCAGCGCGTCGTTGAGAGAAGTCGAGGAGACGCTGCCCGTCGCGGGATCGATGTTCACGAGATAGAAGTATGACGTGGATTCGGTGTAGTCCTCGTTGTATTCCCACTTGTTCGTGATGCCCATGAGATGGCCGTCGGGCGCGGGGAACAGGTTGGAGGACATGTAGCCGTACGCGTCTTGGTCGAAATCGAAGGGTACGGAGGAGGTGGTCTTGGTGTCGATGTCGATGACACAGAGCATCTCTTTGTATTCGTAGCCGATGTACCAGCCCTCGGGGAGATCGGCCTGGAGCTTTTCGACCTGTTCCCAGTCATAACCGGCTTTACGCTCGACTTCGGTGCCTTCGTCGTTGTAGGTCACCATGAAGTCCGCTTCATAGGTCAGGTAGGCTTTCCCACCCGCGGCGACGATGCGCTGCACGTAGCGGACGTCTTCGGGAAGTTCGATATCTTCGCCGGCATAGACATTGGTGCGCTTCTCTTTTACGGGTTCCGCGGTCTTCTTTCTGCATCCCGCAAAGGACGCGAGGGAGGAAGCCGCGAGAAGGACGGCAAGGACGGTGGAGACGATTTTCTTGATGGTCATGGATTACCTCTTTCTTCGGGATTCTCGTCGGGGAGGAATTCTGTTTCCGATTCCGACGGCTGTTCTTGTGTTTCTTCGGATTTTGTTTCTTTCTCTGTTTCTTTCGGTTTTGCTTTCCTGCTCTTTTGCGGCTTAGCCGGACGCTCGCGTTTTTTCTTCGCGCGCGCTTCGGAGAGCTTTTTCCATCCGTTCTTCGCGCTCTGGATCACGGAATAGCCCGAGACGCGCAGGAGGGTGAACGAAAGGAGGAGCGAGAAGACGGCGACGGCGGCGGCGGTGACCTCGAAGATCATCAGGACCGCGGCCCGGTAGTCATAGACACGCGCTTCGTTTTCCCAATACGGATATTCGATCTTGTTGACGCTCACCCACGCGTAGGAGAGCTCCTTCATGTTGGCGAAACGGTTCTTCAGGGAGAACCGGTCCGTGACCTCGCGGATGACGCTGCGGCTCTCGTCCGTGCGGACCTTATCCGTGAAGATGTTCGCGGCAAAGCCCGTGACGGGGTTCGGGAGCGCGGCCTCGAAGGAGGTGACGTTCGCCTCTCCGACCTTCCGGTAGCCGGCGTAGCTCATGTAGAGGCGCGGGGTATCGCCGTAGGCACGTTTATACGGACCGGATTTTGATTCCCGCTCCGCGATGCCGACGATGACGAACTCTTCCCCGCCGATCTCAACGGTCATGCCGATGATGTTCTCCGCGCCGTAGACCCGCCAGGCGAGGTCCCGGTCGAGCACCACGCCGCGCGGGATCGATTCGTCACTCAGGAAGCCGCCGCCGTACTTGAACGCGAGCGGATGGAAGACGAAGAATTCGCCGCCCACCGCCAGGGTCTTTGCGCTGACGGTCCCCTTCGGGCCTTTGACGGAGAGCGTGTCGTCCGCGGCGTAGCAGTACGCCCACGAACTCGCGCCTTCCTTCGGCGTGATGGAGGCTTCGAGCAGGCCCGCGTCGATCGAGCGCGCCCAGCCGACCGCATCGTCGCCCGTCAGGCCCGCGCTCTGTTCGGCGTAGAGCGAGACGACGGCGAAGCGGTCCCCATTTGCGGACCATCGCTTGCCCGCGTCGAGGAAGCCGAGCCGGCCCCGCATGCTGAGGACGACGAGCTCGAGAAGCCCGACGACGAGCAGCGCGCCGAGCATCACGAGCGCGACGATGCCCGAGGCCTTGAGGATTTTTCGATTGACTTTATCGCTCATGATTCCCCCGCATCAATCGCCCGCAAGGCGGACCTGCTGACCGTCGGTGATCGGCGTGGTCGCGCTGGTGATGACGAATTCGCTGCCGTAGAGGCCGCTGACCGCGGACTGCGTATCGTCGGAGGCGAGGATCTCGACGTTCGTGCGCTTGGCGACGTAGCGGTTGCCGAGCGGGGTCTTCTTCGCCTCGACGGTCAAAACGAACGTGCCGTCGTTGTCGGAGCGCAGCGCGGAGTTCGGCAGGACGGAATCATAGGATTGGCTGCGGTCGCCGATCGAGAAGTTGAGGCTCTGTCCTTCGGAGACGTCGCCAGAGACATTGATGACGATGATGCGGTTCTTGCCCTGGCTCTTGGGATCGGACCGGACCTGCGCGACGGACGCCGTGATGTTCGAATACCACCAGGAGTTCGTGACGGTGCACGGCGAGCCGACCTGGATGCGGCGGGCTTCCTCGGCGGACATGCTGATCTCGACGACATAGCCCTTGTCGGCGATTTCGATGGACGCGACGGTGTTGCCGCTCGTCACGGTATCGCCGGGGACGAAGTTGACGGACACGATGCGGCCGCCGATGGGCGCGAGGACGGAGGTGTTCTCCGGCGCGTTCTCATACTCTTCGATCTTTTTCTCGAGCGCTTCGATCTCCTTCTTCTGGGCTTCGAGCTGCTGATCGGTTTCGGTGTTCTTGCGGCCCTCGGAGGCTTCGAGGATCTCGAAATCCTCCTTCAGCTCGCGGATGGTGTCCTCCTGCGCCTGAATGTCCTTGTCGATCTCTTCGGGATCGCGGCCCTTCCCCGACTCCGCTTCGGAGAGCTCGGTCTGTTTGTCCGTGATCTGCTCGTTGAGGTCGGTGATGAGATCGTTGATGTCGGTCACCTGATCCGTATAGGCGTCGACCTTGTCGTCGATGGCGTCGAGGCGGTCCTCGTAGGCCTTCTTCTGCTGATTCAGGGCGTCGATGCGGCTCTGATAGCCGTCGGCCTGGTTCTTGTAGTAATAGTACGTATTCTGATATTCCGCGGCAACGCCTTCCGCCGCAGACTGCTTTTTCAGGGATTCGAGGGTGGACTTGGCTTTTTCGTAGACCTGTTCCGCCGTCTGGAGGTCCGTCTCTGCCTGGGTCTGCGCTTCCTTTGCCTTTGCGAGAGCATTCTGCGCTTCGCCGAGGTCGTAGCCGAATTCGTAGTTGATGACGTCGTCCACCTCGGGCATATCGATGACGTAGAGCTTTGCCTGCGCGTCGGCGATCTGGCGGTTGAGCGAATCGAGCCGGAGATCCCGGTCCTCAACTTCGCGGTTGTAGGTCTTGGTCACGCCGTCGACCTGTTCGTAGTAGTCGTCCCACGCATCGGAGACTTTCTTGTCGTAATCCTTATCGTTCTCCCGAATCTCCTGATTCTTGGCTTCAATTTCATCCTGCTTTGCGAAGATGGATTCGAGGATGGCTTTGACAGCCTCGGCGCTGTCCTCACCGGACGATTCGCCGTCTTCTTCCGTGCTGTTTCTCGCTTCTTCGACCGCCTTATCGTAGGATTCGTTCAGCTTCCGGAGTTCGCTTTCGCGTTCCAGAAGATCCTTCTGCAGCGCGTTATCGGTCTTTATGTAGGCGTCGTGGAGGTCGTCCAGCGTGTTGTTCAGAGTCTTTTCGTATTTGGCGACGGTCTCGTAATGGTCTTCGGCGCTGCGGTCCGCTTGCAGGAG
The DNA here is from genome assembly GCA_017550315.1 of Clostridia bacterium. Lineage (GTDB taxonomy): Bacteria > Bacillota > Clostridia > Oscillospirales > CAG-272 > UMGS1696. Next base: position 9,618 of record JAFZPN010000037.1, on the reverse strand, counting down.
GAGTTCATCCCGCTGCTCTTCGAGGCCCTTGATCTGATTTGTCAGGTCGTTTGCCTTATTGATGTCCCCTTCGTTCGCGGAGATCGCCTCCACGATCCCGGCGAGGCGGTCGGCTTCCGCCTTCTTGCTCTCAGCCTGGGATTTCAGGTTATAATATGCGGTCTCGGCGGTATAGTATTCGTCCTGCGCCACGGCCAGCTTCTGCGAGACGGTGAGGGTGGAGAGGATGTCCTCCTCGATCTGGCTTTCTGCCTCGTTCTGCTTGCGTTCCGCCTCGTCCCGCTTGCTCTCGGCTTCACTTAAGAGCTTCTGCACGTCGGCGATCTGCTTGTCGACGTCTTCGATCTGCTTGTTGACGGTTTTCTTCGTCGCGGCTGTGTCCTTGCTCTGGGCGTTGATCGTCTTGATCTGGGCCTGGTAGTCCTTGATCCGGTCCTTCAGGCGGTCGATGGCGTTCTTGATCGACTTGACCGGGTCGCCGCCCGCGAGCGCTTCCTTGTACTCGTCCTTGAGCTCGGCGAGCTTGTCCTCGGCCTTCTCGATCTCGCGCTTCTTGTCGGCGACGCTCTTCTCGGAATTCATGTCTTCGATCCCGCTGTCGATGAGCGCGAGCTCGTATGCCTTCTTCTTCTCTTCGTAATCCTTCCGCGTCGCTTCGAGCTGCGTGGACGGACCGCCGGAGAGCGCGAGGATCGGGGCGTCCTTTTCGACGGTATCCCCTTCCTTCACATAGACGGAGATCACCTTCCGGCTCTGCACGGTTCCGCCGTCCGCCTCGTTCTCCTCAAAGACCACGTTGTAGCTCTCGTTGGCCTTCACGGTTCCCTGCGTCTTGACGGCAGTGGTGAGCGTCGCGTACTGCGCGTACTGCGCCGACACCTCGGGCAGCGAATAGTTCAGAATGGTGCGCGAGAAGAACGTCAGAAGCAGCAGGATGACGAGGAAGATGATCGCGACGTTCTTGACCCAGGCTCTGCGGGTTGCGGAATCTTTCATGATAAGGACTCTCCTTGGAATCGATTGGGGATGGTCAGCCTTTGACCGAAGCGGAATACGAAATGCCGTCGATCAGGTAGTCTTCGCTGTACAGGAAGAGCAGGACGGGCGGCACCATATAGATGACCGCGATGGCGAGCGCGACGCCCGTATCGCCCTGATTGATCTTCGAGAGGAAGACGGACAGCGGGTAAAGCTCTTCATCCGATAGAAGGATGAGGGGCTGCTCCACCATGTTCCAGTAGTCGAGGAAGACGAGGATCGCCACCGAATACAGGGTGCTCTGGCAGAGCGGGAGGAAGATGCGGGTGAAGATCTGCCACTCTCCCGCGCCGTCGAGCTTTGCGGCTTCGACGACGGAGGACGGGATGCGGCGCATGTATTTGGTCAGGATGAAAACCGAGAACGGGGAGAACACGCCGGGCAGGATGATCGCCCACCGGGTGTTCAAGAGATCGAGCTTGTCGATCACGAGGTAGTTCGGCACGAGGGTGACCTGATACGGCATCAGCATCAGGATGATGTAGGCGAAGAAGACGGCCGAGCGGAACTTGGTCGGCACCCGCGCGAAGCAATAGGACGCGCCTGCCGCCACGATCAGCTGGAAGAGCACGATCGGGAGGACGTAGCTGACGGAGTTCCAGAATTTGAGGAGGTATTCGGGCGATTTGAGAAGCACCGTCGAATACTGGGAGAAGCTCACCTTCGAGGGGATGAGCTGGAGATTGACCTTTTCTCCGATGAAGACGCGTCCGCCGTTCCCCGCCGCGCCGAGACCCGAGAAGATCTTGCCGTAGTTCGCGGTGATCTCGGTCGTCGACATGAAGGAGTCTGCAAGGGTGAAGACCGTCGGGAAGAGGAAGAGCACCGCGAAGGTCACAAGGACCGTCATTGCGAAGATGAGGAAGAGCACGCGCCCGGCGGTGACCCTCTTTTTCTTCCGCTTCGGCTGCGGGAAGGCATTTGCGTTGAGGATGATGTCTCCGGTCATTCTTCGATCCCCCTTCCCGCGCGGTCATCGATCCAGAGAAGGATCCCGATGATCACGATCATGGCGAGGGCGAGGATGATCGCCGCCGCGGACAGCTTCTGATAGGCAAAGGTGCGGAAGGTGTTGTTCATGAAGTGCTGGAGGGTGTACATCGAGTCGAACGGATAGTCGCCCGTCAGAAGGTACACCTCGCGGAACACCTTGAAGGAGTTGATGAGGGACATGATCGTCACGAAGGAGATCGTCGAGGAGAGGTAGCGGAGCTTGATCGTGAAAAACCGCCGCACGGAGCCGCAGCCGTCGAGCATCGCGACCTCGATGATGTCCCGCGGGACGTTCGTCAGCGCCGACATGAACATGATCATGTTGTAGCCGATGTTTTTCCAGAGGAAGAGGAGCACCACGACGATGTAGCCGGAGTCGGATTTCAGCCATTCGACCGGATCCGCGCCGAAGAAGGCGATGATGTCGTTCACCACGCCGTTGAAGTCGAAGAGGACCTGCCAGATCAGGATGACGGAGGCCGCCGGGACGATCATCGGCGAGAGGAAGATTGTGCGGAAGGTGCTTTTATACGGCACGTTAGCGTCGAGCAGGACCGCCAGCGCAAGGGACAGGACCACGACAAGCGGAACCGCCGTCAGGGAGAAGATGCCCGTGTTTTTGAGCGCCATCTTGAAGGCGGAGTTGCGGAAGAGCTCGGCAAAGTTATAGAGCCCGACGAAATCCCCGGTCGCGGTGTCATCGATGAGGGAGTAGTAAATGACGACGAGGAACGGTAGGATGAAGAACGCCAGCACCCCGGCGATCGAGGGGATCATGAAGAACGAAGTCCCGAACCGCTCCCGGCGTTCCCGCTTCGAGAGCCGGATCCGTTTTGGCTCCGGTTTTTCTGCCGCTTCGGCGCTGATGTCCGCCGCGGCTTTGCGTTTCTTTTTCATATTTCAGTATCGTTTGGATCGTGTTTTTTTCGTATGCTTGAAGGATCGTTATATAAGACGTTTTTTTCGCCCAAAAGTTCCGCCTGGGAACGAGGAAAATCGTGAATTTTCTGTTAATTTGCGTAAGGATCTGCTGCGGGACCGGAAATCTGTTCCTGCGGCGCGGGAATGTCACTCCACCCGTCGATGCCGCGGCGTTCGAGCGCGCCGATGATCTTCTCGGGGAGACCGCGGTGCGTTCTGCCGAGGGTTTTGAGTAGATCCCGCATGTCCGCCCGCGCGGTGTTCCCGTCTTCTGGACAGGGGCTTTTCACAATCGGCAGGGAGGCGGCCCGGACCAGCGCCTGCACCTCGTATTCCCGGGCGTAGATCAGGGGACGGATCACGGAAATCCCGCGATCCTCATATACTGTGACCGGCGAAAAGCTGCCGATGTGTCCGTCCTCGAGAAGCGAGAGCAGAAAGGTCGCGGCCGCGTCGTCGAGGTGATGCCCGAGCGCGAGCTTCGTGCCGCCCATCTCCCGGACCGCCTCGGTCAGGGCGCCTCGCCGCATCTTCGCGCAGAGGGAACAGGGATTCTTCTCCCGCTTTCCCTCGAACACGATCGGCGCGATCTCGGTCTTCACGATCCGGAAATCGACGCCGAGGTCCCGGCAGAGATCCGCGACCGGGGCATAGAGGCCGTCCGTATCCGGGAATCCGAGATCGACGGAGACGCCCGCGACCTCGTACGGGACGGGATAGAAGCGGCGCATGGCGGCAAGAGCGTACAGGAGCGCCGCGGAGTCCTTCCCGCCGCTCAGTCCGACGACGACGAGGTCCCCGGCCCCGATCATGCCGTAGTGCTCCGAGGCTTTCCGGACACGGGACAGCAGTTTTTCCAGTTCTTTCATATTCACTCTTTCTGGTATCAGAGAAAGCGGGGTATCCGGCCTTGAAAATCTACATCGATCAGGGACACAATCCCGAAAATCCGAATTCCGGCGCGGAGGGGAACGGCTACCGCGAGCAGGATCTCGTCTATGAGATCGGGCAGCAGACGGCGGCGCGGCTCCGGGGGATGGGCTTCGACGTCCGCCTCTCCCGCCCGACACCGTCCACGCAGCTCGGCACATCGGTCTCGTCGTCGCTCGCCGCGCGGGTGAACGACGCGAACAACTGGGGCGCGGACTATTTTATCAGCCTGCACGCGAATTCGTCGGAGATCCCGTCGGCATCCGGGACGGAGGCGTTCGTCTACCGGCGGGACAGCGCAGCGGAGGATCTCGCGGACGATCTCGTGCTCCGGATCACCGAGGCGACCGGACTTGAGGACCGCGGGGTGTTCGCGCGTCCGGGCCTGTATGTGCTCCGCAAGACGCGCATGCCTGCCGTCCTCGTTGAACTCGGCTTCATCACGAACCGCCGCGACGCGGAGCTCATGGCATACTCGCCCGGCCTCTTCGCCGCGGGGATCGCGAACGGGCTTATGACCTATCTGCGGTCAATTTGATTTTTCCGTCTTTTCGAGCAGGTCGGGGCGGCGTTCGGCGGTGATGCGCTCGGCTTCTGCCCGCCGCCATTTCTCGATGTTGGCGTGATGGCCGGAGAGGAGCACCTCGGGGACCTCCCGTCCGTGCCAGACCGGGGGACGGGTGTACTGCGGATATTCGAGCAAATTGTCCTCGAAGCTCTCTTTCTCGTAGCACTCCGGCAGGGCGAGGACCCCGTCGCAGAGCCGTCCCACCGCGTCGGCGACGAGGCAGGCCGGGAGCTCGCCCCCCGTGAGGACGAAATCCCCGACGGAGATCTCCTCGTCGACGATCTCCTCGATCAGGCGCTCGTCGACTCCTTCGTAGTGGCCGCAGAGCAGGATGAGCTGATCGTATTCCGCGTATTCGCGCGCCTTGTCCTGACAGAACACGGATCCGCGGGGGGAGAGATAGACCGTGCGGACGCGCTCGGCATGGTTTTCTTCCCTTCCGGACGCGGTCACGGCTTCCCATGCGCGCCAGATCGGCGGAGCCGCCATGAGCATCCCCCTGCCGCCGCCGTAGGGCGTATCGTCGACGCGCCGGTGCTTGTCCTCGGACCAGTCGCGGATGTTGTGGCAGCGGACGTCAAGCTTTCCCGCCCGGCGCGCGCGTCCGATGATGCTCTCGGAAAGGATAAAATCGACGAATTCCGGGAAGAGGGTGAGGATATCGATGCGCATCATTCCCGCATGCCCTCGATGAGGGACACGTATACGCCCTCGCGCTCGCCTTCGGTCACGATCTCCCGGACGAATTCCGCGACCGCCGGGATCATGAACTGCCCGCCGCGCACGTCGTCGATGACATAGATGTCGCGTCCGGCGGGGGAGATCACCTCGGCGAAGGAGCCATACTGCTCGCCCGTTTCCGCGTCGAGGACGGGAAGCCCCAGGAGATCGGCGACGAAAACGTCTCCCTTTCCGCGGCGGATGTCATCCCGATCGGCATAGAAGACGGTCCCCTTGAAGGGGATCGCGTCTTCGAGGACGGTAAATCCGTCGAAGGTCACGAGGACCATATTCTTCTGAACCGCCGAGGCGCGGACCTTCATCGGGACAAAATCCCCGGCGGGCGTTTTCCGGTACAGGGTGCGGAGCCGTGCGAGCGTCTCGGGGGTGTCGCACCAGCATTCAAGCCGGAGCGTTCCCTTCACGCCGTGGGTCGAGGTCGCCCGCCCGCATTCGAGATACTGCTGTTTTGCCATGTTTTCCTTCCAAATCAACAGGGTCGGATCGTGCCGGAGACCGTCCGATCGATCCGGAGACATCCGTCGTTTTCGGATGCTCATAAGAAGTCATTGTATATTATATCACATAATAACGACAATTGCAACGGGGTTTTGCATGATTTTTAAACTTTAATATAAGATATTTTGGCGAAAACAGGGAACTTTTTATCCCGCCCCGGCGTCTAAGGGATGAAAAACCTGCAAGGAGAACGAAAACATGAAAAGAATGAACCAAGTCCTCGCCGCGCTGCTCGCCTGCCTCCTCTGTGCGGTGTCCTGCGGACGCGCGAACACGGAAGTCCCCGCGGACAAGCCGAGCGAAGCGGCGGAAACAAAAGGCGAGGTGACCTACGCCTCCGTCGATCTGCCCGCCGCGGGACACGAACCCACGGGAAACGAGGCCGACGCGCTGCTCTCCGACGCCGTCACGGCATTCTCGGAGAAATTCTACAAGCTGGCCATGCCGAACCTCGATGAGAACGCCGTGTTCTCGCCGCTCTCGCTCTACTACGCCCTCGCCCTGACCTCCAACGGCGCGCACGGGGAGACGGCCGACGAATTCGCGGCTGCGCTCGGAATGGACACGGCGGAACTCAACGAATATCTCTACACGCTCACCGGCGCCCTCGCCGCGACGAAGGAGACGACCGTGATGATCGGCAACTCCGTCTGGGGCAACGCCGCGAATTTTGAAGTCAATCCCGCGTTTCAGAAGATCGCTGAAAGCTATTACGACGCGCACGCCGAGTCCCTGACTTTCGACAAGGCCGCGCTCAACAAGATCAACGGCTGGGTGAGCGAGAAGACCGACGGCATGATCGACTCCCTCTTCGATGCGCTCGATCCGGAACAGCTCATGATCCTCGTCAACACGGTCCTCTTCGACGGGATCTGGGATAAGGAATACGAGGAGGCCGACGTGATGCCCGGCAGCTTCACGACGGCGGACGGACAATCGACCCGCCCGGATTTCCTCTATTCGACCGAATATTCCTACTTCGAGGTCGACGGCGCGAAGGGCTTCTCGAAGGACTACAAGGACGGCTACCGCTTCATCGGCGTGCGTCCGGACGGAGATCTCGAGGCATTCGTCGCGGACATGGACCTCGGAGAGATCATCGAAAAGTCCGGGACGTCGAATCTCAAGGCCGACTGCGGGATCCCGAAGTTTGCCTATGAGGCCGCGCTCGGACTGAACGGGATCACCGAGGCCCTCGGGATCCGGAAGGCGTTCACGGACTCTGCCGAGCTCGGCGGGCTTTCCTCCTCCGGCGCGGACGTGATCCGCATCGATTCGATCTTCCAGAAGGCGAAGATCATCCTGAACGAGCACGGGACGAAGGCCGCCGCGGCTACCGCGATCGAATTCGGCACAACCGCCTTCATGCCGGAGATTCGCCGGGAGGTCTATCTCGACAAGCCCTTCTTCTACGTCATCGTCAACGCGGACGGGATCCCGCTCTTCCTCGGGACGGTCGAGGATCCGACGAAATAAGCAGCACAGCAAAACAGCGATCCGGATTGGAAATACCGGACCGCTTGTTTTATTCTTTGTCGTAATTCTCGAGGAAGCTGTGCGCCTCACCGCCGGTCTTGTAGCCGGGGAAGGTGTCGAGGCAGACGGAATGGATGCTGTTGAATATGCTCTTCTCGACGTCCGGGTTCGTCTCCTTCAGGCGGCGGATCAGGGCTTTGACCTCCTTTCGCTTCGAGGAGTCCTCGTGCTCGTCCGCGTTCTTCTCGGTGAAGCGGCAGGCACAGCGCAGGAATTCGAGTCCGCAGTGCCGCCCCCATGCGACGATGTCGTCCTCATGCACGCAGTAGAGAGGCCGGATCAGCTCCATGCCCGCGAAGTTCAGACTTTTCACCTTCGGGATCATCCCCTGCAGCTGCGCGCCGTAGAACATCGCGAGGACCGTCGTCTCAATGACGTCGTTGAAGTGGTGGCCGAGCGCGATCTTGTTGCAGCCGAGCTCCCGCGCGCGGCTGTATAAATGCCCCCGCCGCATTTTTGCGCAGAGATAGCACGGGTTTTTCTCCTGCCGGTTCGCGACGGAGAAGACATTGGTCTCGAAGATGTGGAGCGGCAGATCGAGCAGCGCCGCGTTCTCCTCGAGCTTTTTCCGGTTCGCCTCGCTGTACCCCGGATCCATCACGAGGTTGACCGCCTCGAACGGGATCTCGGTGTACCGGGCGAGCATCTGCATCATCTTCGCGAGGAGCGTCGAATCCTTCCCTCCGGAGACGCAGACCGCGATCCGGTCGCCGGGGGAGATCAGCTCGTAGCGTTTGATCGCCGCGATGAAGGGCGTCCAGAGCTCGGCACGGTATTTCTTCGTGATGCTGTGCTCCGCGATCCGGACGATCTGTGACGGTTCGCGATCCATCTTCACCCCTCCCCTCAGACGCCCATCACGGGACGCACGCCGATCAGGTCCCGGATCACCTCGCCCGCGAGCACCAGTCCGGCCGCCGACGGCACGAACGCGCAGCTCCCCGGAACGGATCGCCGGCTCGCCGCAGGCTCTTCGGGATCGCCAGCTGGGCGGGAGACGATGGGCTTTTCCCTGGAATACACGACCTTCAGGTGCTTCACGCTGCGCTTTTTGAGCTCCGTGCGCATCACGCGGGCGAGCGGATCGACGGAGGTGGCAAAGAGATCCGCGACCACGAAGGCCGAGGGATCGATCTTGTTGCCGGCACCCATCGAGGAGATGATCGGGACACCCGCTTCCTCTGCCTGCATCACGAGGCCGATCTTCCCCGTCACCGTATCGATCGCGTCGACGACGTAGTCGTACTGCCGGAAGTCGAAATCCCCCGCGGTCTCGGGCGTATAGAAGACGGGCCAGGTCCGTACGACGGCGTCCGGGTTGATGTCGAGGATGCGCGCGCGGGCGACGTCCACCTTGAGCATTCCAACGGTGGAGCGCAGCGCGATGATCTGGCGGTTGAGGTTCGAGAGGCTGACGCAGTCGTGGTCGACGAGATCGAGCGCGCCGACGCCGGATCGCGCGAGCGCTTCCGTCACATAGCCGCCGACCCCGCCGATGCCGAACACCGCCACCCGCGACGCGGCGAGCTTCTCCATCGCCGCCCGGCCGAAGAGGAGCTCCGTGCGGGAAAAGCAATTATCCATGGGTATTCTCCTGTTTGAATCACTGTAAAAAAGTATAGCGCGAAATCCGCTCCCTGTCAAGAGGGAGACGCGATTCCGCGCTTAGATTCGGATACCGTTATCCGGGGTCTCTTAATCGTAGAAGATCTTGAGGAACGCCTGTACGTTCTTGTTCATCGCCTTCTTCGACTTGGCGTAGCGGGAGGCGACATCGTTGTCATTGGCCACAACCATCGTGCGGAAGAGGTACGGCAGATCCATGAGCTTCGAGCCGAACTGGAAGGTGAAGTCGAGGTTTCTGCCCGCCATGATGAGGTCGATGATCTCGGCGGTCGCGGGTTCGGCGGAATACCGGCTCTTCAGGGCGACGTCATAGTACGCCGGGAAAACGGTCTTGTAGGATTCCGCACAGAGCGCCTCATAGATCGTACCGACGAACTCGCCGTCCTCCGCGGGCATGGTGAGCGGCACGGCGAAGACGGTGAACTGGTCCCAGCAGTTGGTGTAGTAGCCGTCCTGCGTCTCGTCGAGCTTCGGCAGCGGCAGGATCCCGTAGGTGTCCTCCATCTCCGAGAGGGATTCGGTGGTCTCGCCGAAATAGAGCTGGGTCATCGCGACCTTGCCCTGCGCGAAATAGGCCGGGATGTTGCGCCAGTCCCCGCTTCCGTCGAAGAGGGTGCCTTCGGAGCTGTGGTAGAGCCCAGCGACCTTTTCGAGCGCGGTCACGGTGCGCTCGCCGAAGAAGCGGATCTCATAGTCCTCCTGATCGCGGATGACAAGCAGCGGGGAAATATCCATCGCGGCAAGCCACACGTCGTGCGTGTTGATCT
>JAFZPN010000036.1 GCA_017550315.1 Clostridia bacterium | reverse complement strand
TTTTCGAGCAGGTCGTTCAGACCCATGCCCGTCTTCGCGGAGACCGGGACGCACATGACGTCGCCGCCCCATTCCTCGGGCACCAGCTCGTATTTCGTCAGCTCGGTCTTGACGCGCTCCGCGTCCGCCTCGGGCTTATCCATCTTGTTGATCGCCACGATGATGTCGACGCCCGCCGCCTTCGCGTGGTTGATCGCCTCCACCGTCTGCGGCATGATGCCGTCGTCCGCCGCCACCACGAGGATCGCGATGTCGGTGCACTGCGCGCCGCGCGCTCTCATCGCCGTGAACGCCTCGTGACCCGGGGTGTCGAGGAACGTGATGTCCCGCCCGTTCACGTTGACGCGGTACGCGCCGATGTGCTGCGTGATGCCGCCCGCTTCGCCGCCCGTCACGTTGGTGTGGCGGATCGCGTCGAGGATCGAGGTCTTGCCGTGGTCGACGTGGCCCATGACCACGACGATGGGCGCGCGGATCTCGAGATCCGCCTCGTTCGCCTCTTCCTCCGCGCCGAACAGACGCTCCTCGATCGTGACCGTGACTTCCTTCGTCACGACCGCGCCGAGCTCGTCGGCGATCAGGTATGCCGTGTCGTAGTCGATGATCTGGTTGACCGTCGCCATGACGCCCATCATCATCAGCTTCTTCACGCATTCCGCCGCCGTGATCTTCAGCCGCTGTGCCAGCTCGCCGACGGAGATCTCGTCGGGAAGGGTGATCTTGAGCGGCTGCTTCTTCGCCTTTTCGAGGTTCGCCTTCGCCATCTTGTCCATGGCCAGGCGTTCTTTGTCGTTCTTGCGGCCCGTTCCGCGGTTTTCCGGCTTCTGGTTCTGCTTCTTCACCTTCTGCTTCGACGTGCTGTGGTTCTCGTCGAGCTCGGGCGTGAAGTTGTCAAGCCGCTCGTCGTACTTCGACAGGTCGACCTTCGAGCCGGTGCGGGTGTCCACAATGCGGGTGCTGCCCGTGCGCTTGCGCTCGACGCCGCTCTCGATCTTCGGCTTCGGCTGCGGCGCGATCGGCCCTCTCTGGCTGCCGGAATCCTTGTCGCGGATGCCCTGCTGGCCCTGCTGACCGCGGCTGTTCTGGTTCCGTCCGCCGCTCTGGCCCTGACCGGCCGGTCTCTGCCCGAAAGACGACTGCCCCGCGGGTCTCTGTCCGAAGGAACCCGCGCCCACACCGGATGTGCCCTGCTGGGATCCCGGACGCGCGGTGCTGCTGCCGAATCGGCTGTCCCCTGCGGGTCTTGTGCCGTCGGTGCGGGGCGGGCGATTGTCGCGGCCCTGCTGACCTGTCGTGCCGGGCTGACCCGCCGTGCCGGTTCTCGGCTGCGCGGTCCCGGGACGCGTCTGCGTCTGCTGGCCCTGATTCGGCGTTCTGGGCTGCGTCTGGGCGCGGGACGCTTCTTCGGCCTTCCGCTTCGCCTCTTCTTCGGCTTTTTTCTTGGCCTCTGCCGCCCTGGCTTCTTCTTCCGCCCTGCGCTTGACTTCCGCTTCCGCCGCGATCCGGGCTTCTTCTTCGGCTTTACGCTTGGCCTCTGCCTCTGCCGCCGCTTTTTCCGCCGCGATCCGGGCTTCCTCTTCTGCCTTGCGCTTGGCCTCCGCCTCTGCCGCCGCCTTTTCCGCCGCGATCCGGGCTTCTTCCTCGGCTTTGCGCTTGGCTTCCGCCTCGGCCGCCGCTTTTTCCGCCGCGATCCGGGCCTCTTCTTCGGCCTGCCGTTTCGCTTCGCGCGCCGCGGCGATTTCGGGATTCTCGGGGAGCGTGATGCTCGTCTTCCCGTTCATGTAGCCGTCTATGTCCTTGATCCGTGCGCCGGCGGAGAGATGCTCGAACAGAAGATTCACCTCGTCGGGATCCAGCGTCACGGAATTGCTCTTCACGGTGACGCCGAGCTCCGCGAGGGTACCGACGAGATCCTTCGGCTTTTGACCGAGATCCTTCGCCAGCTGCGTTATTCTAAACATCGAGTTCGACTTCGTTGCCATGATCCATCATCCTTTCTGTCTTCTGCCGTCTGTCCTCTTCGCCGCCGAGGGCCTCGCAAACGCTCTTCCACGGGCCCCGTGCGCCAAACGCGGCGGCCACGCAGCATGAGGACTTGCCGAGCATCCCGGCCAGCGCTGCGCTGGTATATGTTCCGTCAAACAGTGTTACATGATAATACTTGCATTTGTCCGTGATCTGCTTGCGGGTCCTTTCGGAGGCGTCGGAGGCGAGGAGCACGAATTTCGCGCGCCCGTGCCGCACCTCGTCGAGGACGGCTTCCGACCCCGTGGTCACGCCGCCCGCCGCTCTGCACAGCCCAATCAGATTTTCCGTCATTCTGTCCTTTTCCCCCCGGAATGTATGCCGATCCTGCCGGGGATATGATTTTGAGAGAAGAGTGAAGAGTGAATAGTGAAGAACTTCGGCGGGAATCTGCTGACGCAGATTCCTTCCTTAACTATTCACTTTTTTCACTGTTCGTTATTCATTCGTTTCTGCTGCCCTGATCTCGTGTTCGAGCGCGTCGTAGATCTCCGGCGAGATCTCGCATTCCAGCGACCGGGCGAGGATCCCGGATTTCTTCGCCTTCTTGAAGCAGGCCTCGTCAAAGCACAGGTACGCGCCCCGCCCCGATTTCTTGCCGGAGAAGTCCAGTGAGATCGTGCCGTCCGGGGACCGCACCACCCGCAAGAGGTCGCGCTTGTCGAACGTCCCCTGACACCCGACGCACCGCCGCTGCGGGATCTTTTTCTTCACCGCGGGCTGCGGCTTTTTTCTGGTTTCGGCCATCCCTCTCTGAGACCTCCGTCAGTTCTGGGATTTGATCCCCTTGATGTCGATCTTGCAGCCCGTGAGCTTCGCCGCGAGCCGCACGTTCTGGCCTTCCTTCCCGATGGCGAGGCTGAGCTGATCGCCCGCCACGTGCACCGTCGCGCACCGTTCGCCGTCGAACTCCACGTCGATGACCGACGCCGGAGAGAGCGCCGCCGCGATGTATTCCTCAGGCTTCTCGGAGTACTGGATCACATCGATCTTTTCGCCGTGCAGCTCCTCGGAGATCGCGCTCGAGCGGATTGCCCGGTTGCCGATGCACGCGCCGACCGCGTCCACCGCCGGATCCCGGGACAGGACGGCGATCTTCGTCCGGGAGCCCGCTTCCCGCGCGACGCCCTTCACGAGCACCGTGCCGTCCGCGATCTCCGGGATGTCCGTCTCGAAAATGCGCTTGATCATGCCGGGCGCGATCCGCGAGAGATTCGCGATGGTCGCCGGATCGTCGGGAGACGCGGCGTGATTCACTTCGGTCACGAAGACGCGGACGCGGTCCCCGACGGCGAGGTCTTCGCCCGGGATCTGCTCGCTCTTCGGCAGGAGCACGCCTTCGCTTGCGCCGGTATCGACCCAGACGTCGCCCGTCACGTCGTCGCGCTTGGAGACGAGCGCGGAGATGACTTCCTCGCGCTTTTTGTCGTATTCGCGGGCGATGTTGTTCTTCTCCGCCTCGCGGATGCCCTGCACGATCACCTGCTTCGCCGTCTGCGCGGAGATGCGGCCGAAGTTCTTCGTCTTCACTTCCTCATCCACCGTCATGCCGAGCTCGTACCGGCGGCTGATCGCCTGCGCAGCCTCGAGGGAGATCTCCGACTTCGGATCCTCGACCTCTTCGACCACGGTGCGGCACTTATAAACGCGGATGTCCTTCTTTTCCCGGTCGATCTCCACGCGGCAGGGGATCCCGCCCAGTTCCTTCCGGCACGCGGAAAGAAGAGCGGCCTCCACCTTTTCAAGCATATATTCCACCGGAATGCCCTTGATCTTTTCGAGGGCTTCGAGCGCCTCAAACAGCTCTGCGTTCATGTCAAACAGTCCATGCCTTTCGATTATTTCTCTTGTTGTTTCGGATCACATGTTTTGCCAGTCGAACACCGTCTCGCACTTGGCGACGGCCTTCATCGGGAAGCGCTTTTCCTCCCCGTTTGCCGTGACGACGATCTCGTCCCGCTCCGCGTCGTATCCTTCGAGCGTCGCCCGCAGACTCTTCGTCCCGTCGACGGCGGCGTAAAAGCGGAGCTGTACGTCCTCGCCCGCCATCCGCGCAAAGTGCAGGGGCCGGGTGAGCGTTCTCTCGACGCCGGGGGAGGATACCGCGAGCATATACGCGTCTTCGATCGGATCGGCCTCGTCGAGGATGGGATCGATCGCGCGGTGCAGCTTCTCGCAGTCGTCGATCGTGATCCCGCCCTCCGCGTCCGTGTCGATCGTGATCCGCAGGATCATGTCCGCGCCCTCTCGGACGTACTCGACGTCCCAGAGGATATAGCCGAACTCCTCGCACAGCGGCGCGGCAAGGTCCCACACGACCGCGGCGATGTTTTTCTTCTGTTTCATGGTTCCGCCTGTTTCATAAGAAGAGAGTGGACCGTCAATCGCCCACTCTCCATCATCGTTCATTCTACCGTTTCCTATTATACCACAATTCGGGAACCTTCGCAAGAGGCATCGGTCGTCGTTCTGCACAATCTTTCTCGGAGGCCGCCTCCGTTCCGGGCGGATTTGCACAAGAAGAAGGGGTCTGCGGCGCCCGCTGTTCAAAAAATCCCCATCTGCCGGGCAAAATCGGTGAGCGACGAGGCCGTGTAGTCCATTCGGGTGACGGCGGCGGGGCTTGTCCCGTCGGGGAGGCAGGGCGGATAATTCACGAGCGCCCCGGCGATCCCGGCGTTTTTCCCGGCCAAGCCGTCGATCTCGCGGTCTCCGACCATGACGCAAGAGGCGGGATCGAGATGATTCCGCGCGAGGAGGGCGAGGACGGCGTCGGGCGCGGGCTTCGGGGGGAATCCCTCCTCGGCCGTGACGGCGTCGGCGAAGTATTCCGCGAGGCCGTAGGTTTCGAGATACCACCGGGCGGTGTGATTCCGGTGTGTATAGAGGTAATTCCGACCCCCGCGCTCCACGATGGCGGCGAGGACTTCGCGCGCGTCGGGGAACGGTGCGGCCCGCGGCGGGACCTCTTCGTCGCCGATGAGGTGCGCGCGGTGCACGAAGGCCTCGTATACATCGTCGGGCATGGCGGTGTACCGCTTCATCTCCGCAAAGGAGACGAGGATCGTGCGGTATGTCATTTCATAGTCGAGGTGTTCCGCGAGCCCCGCTGCCGTCAGCGCGTCCCAGCAGCACCGCATGGTGTGGGGATACGAATCATAGAGCGTGCCGTCGAAATCCCAGAGATAATTCTGATACAGCATTTCCGCGTGCCCCCCGGTGTGATGTTGCTCCCTGTTTTTGCCGTCTGCCTGTGTCCGTCTGGATCGGACGGAAATCTTCAAAAAGATCTTTTCAGGATGGATGAACGATCCAAAAACCCTTTTTGTCCGAACCTGACCGTTCAATAAGCCCTTTTTCTTTGAGCGCTTTCAGATATTTCGTCACCGAGACTCTGCTGATATTCATCTTTTCGGCGATCTGTGCCGAAGTATATCCGGGATCTTCCAGCAAAAGCGCGAGTGTTTTCTGTTCTTTATCAGAAAGCTTATCTGATAACTTATCTGACAACTTATCTGATAACCTCTCGCGCAGCTTTACGATCCGGTCTTCGGGTCCGGTAAATTTGATCATGATATCGCCGGGGTGGATCGTATATTCCGGCATCGGAAGGTTGTCCGCTTTCAATGCGTTAAAAATCTTCTCAATGCCCCGTCCCCAGCTTTCGATGAATCCCGCGAGATAGAAAACATGCGCGATATCCGGATTGTACGGTTTGGAAGCATGCTTCTGCATAAGGTTTTCCACAGTCCATGCCTCCGGCAGACTTCCGATGTTCGCCACGTACAGCCGGTCTTCATATACGCTGATCTGGATCGGAATGCCGGATTGATACTGTTTGTGGCAGATCGCGTTCAGTAGCGCCTCCCGAAGCGCTTCTTCCGGGACGAAATACCGTTCGATCCGCTGTGCGCCTTCGTAGCGAATTTTCGCTCTCATATATTTCAGATAGATGAGTTCCAGCGCTTTGTCCACCTGCTCCAGAATGGAGCCGTGGATCTCATCCTGATACAGCAGTTCGGCATCATTTTCAAAATAGCCGATCTTGATATACGCGCCTGTCTGGTATCTTTCCGGATCGGCGCTGAAAAGCAGCATTGCCGCGTTCGTCAGGTACTCGCCGTTTTTCAGATGCAGCTTTTCCATCAGAGCGTCTTTGGATTCTTCTAAAACGCTTTTGTCAATGCGGCCTTTCTTTGCCGCCAACCGTTTGAAATAGGCGACGGTATCCTCACTCACGTCATGCAGGGTAAAGGCCGGAAGCGGGAGATTGTCCCACGTGGCTCCCCGTTTGCGCATCAAGAAGGTTTCCAGAGCGGGGCCGCTCAGAACCTGACGGGTGCTGCCGCTCCGATAGTAATACACCCCTTTGCAGGAAATGCCGATGGGATATGCCGGAACGTCTATTTCCAGATAGTCTTTTCCGTTTTCTTCCAGCAGATTGACGCCGACGACAATACCCATGGCGTCCCTGACTTTGTTGGGGATATCCTCTAACAGTTTGGCGGTATCGGACAACCCGACCACGTTCCCTTCATCGTCACAGCCGATATAGATTTTGCCTCCCTGCGCGTTGGCATACCCGCAGATCCACGTAAGATATTCGTCTTTCCATCTGCTTTTCCATTCAATGTTCTGGCTCTCGGGCATGATCTGCGCCCCCTTTCCTTCTATATCGCGCGCTCTCCTCCGCCTACCTCGTCCTCTTTCTCTGCAGCGACGCGATCCCTTCCGCGAGGCCTTCGAGCAGGGCGGCGACGTCCTCTTCGGTGTTCGTGTAGTCGAGACTGATCCGGATCGTCGAATCCGCGTCGGACGCGCTCACCCCGAACGCTTCGAGCGCAAGGCTTTTCTTTTTGCTGTTCGCCGCGCACGCCGATCCCGCCGAGACGTAGATCCCCCGCCCCGACAGCTCGTTGAGCATCGTCTCGCTCCGGATCCCCGGCAGGACCACGCTCGCGATGTTGTCGAGGCCTTCCGCCGGGCGGTTCAGACGCACGTCGAGCGAGGCGAGCCCTTCGTCGAGCCGCCGTCTCAGTTCCGCCGTGCGGGCGATGTTTTCTTCGAGGTGCAGAAATCCCTCTTCCGCCGCCGCCGCGAAGGACCGGATCGCCGCGAGATTCTCCGTCCCGCTCCGGAATCCGCCCTCCTGACCGCCGCCCGGCATCACCGCCGTGAGGTTGCGGCGTTTGAGCGTCGCGGCGTTCACATAGAGAGCTCCTGCCCCGCGGACCGCATGGACCTTGTGCGCGCTGAGCGTCAGCGTGTCGACGCCGAGGCCCATGGGCGTGAATTTCCTTTTCAGATACCCCTGCACCGCGTCGCAATGGACCACTGCGTCCGGGAAATGCCGCTTCACGAGCGCGGCCGCGGACTTCACGTCGTACACCGCGCCGGTCTCGTTGTTCACGAGCATGAACCCCGCAAAGATCACCGGGGCATCCGCCTCCGCGAGCGTCTTTTCGAGGAAGTCGAGATCCAGCGCGCCGCCCGCCGTCGGGATCCGCACGACCGTATAGCCCTCTTTTTCGAGGAGGATGGCCGGATTTTCGAGCGACGGATGCTCGCCCGCCGAGAGGATCACGGTGCCGGGATGCGCGGGATCGCGTTTTTTCGCGCGCGCACAGCCGAGGAGGGCGATGTTGTTCGATTCAGTGCCGCAGGAGGTGAAGATCAGCCGGTCCTGCGAGAAGCGCGGCATCCCGAGCGTGCGTCCGACGGCGGCTCTCGCCTCGCGCAATTCATTCGCGGCGCGCACCCCGACGGCGTGGACCGAGGAGGGATTCCCCCACGCGGCGGCGGTCAGGGCGGCGACGGCGGCATCGGAGGGCCGGGTCGTCGCAGATTGGTCAAAATAGTGTTCCGTGCTCATTTCAGCAGCCAGTACCCGAGCATTTCGTTCACCTCGTCGAGGTGGGTCTCATAGTTCTCTTCGGTCGAGGCATACGTGAAGAGGTACACGGACGTGCCCTTGATCGCGGCGACCTGCTGATAGCGGTAGGCGTATCCGCCGAGGGAAGCCGTGTAGACGTATTTCTTGGCGTACAGCCCGTCGACGGTCATGTTCTCCTCGGATTCGAGGTTGAAGTCGTCGAAGACCTGCTCGATCTCCTCGCGGTTGAGCGCCCACCACTCGTCGAGGGTGGTGTCGGTGTGGGGAAGCTCCCACGCCATCACGGAGACGGAGGAGGGATCGGAGGCGGAATAGTACGCGCCGGCGGCCGCCGTGGAATAGTCGACGGTCCACTTGTCGGGGACGTAGAAATGGAAATCGGCCTTTTCGTCGGTCGCGGCCTGATAACCGGCGGGCGGGGCAAACTCGCCGCCCTTTGAGCAGGAGGCGAGGGGCAGGGCAAGGACGAGAAGCGTGAGGACCGCCGCGGCGAGGCGGAACATGCGGGCGTGTTTCATAATCAAAACCTTTCGTGCAAAGCGGCACAGAGAATTGCCTGTTTTTCTGCGTATAGTATAAGAAAAACCCGCCGGGGTTTTCAAGCGGAAAATGTTAACAAAAAGGTGTCTTCGCCTGCGCGGCGGGGATGCCCCCGCGGGCGGATGACGAACTCGCTGGCGCAAGTTCGTGTCTCAATATTGAAAGTGCGTATCTGCGCAGATTCGTACTCTTTTATGCAACGAAATCGGAGAAGGGGTACGGATTGCCACGTCGAAGCGTTTCCGCTTGCGGAAATTCACTCCTCAGCAATGACACAGTCTTATGCAATACAGGACGCAATCTGAAGCGATAACGCAAGTGTGCAAACGGGTACGCTGCATAAACCGGATATGCGCCGCATATCTGAGTGTCATTGCGAGGAGCAGGTCCTGAGACCTGCGACGTGGCAATCCGTTCTTCTTTATTAGCAGGCTTGTTTTTTCTATTGTCTGCGCGACATAACAAAAGCGCGGCCTCGGGAAAAAGCCGCGCTGCGCTTTCAGATATTGAACATCCCTCTCAGCTTTTCCGCCAGATCCACCTTCTCCCACGGCGCGCCGTCCGGGCCGAGATCTTCCCGTCCCATGTGCCCGTACGCCGCGAGCGGTCCGTAGATCGGACGCCGCAGATCGAACCGGTCAATGATCGCCGCCGGACGCAGGTCCACTTCGTTCAAAACCACCTGCGCGAGGCTTTCGTCGTCGATCACGCCCGTCCCGAACGTGTCCACGAGAAGCGACACCGGACGCGCCACGCCGATCGCATACGCAATCTGCACCTCCGCACGCTCCGCCAGCCCCGACGCCACGATGTTCTTCGCGATGTGCCGCGCCGCGTAGCTCGCCGAACGGTCCACCTTCGTCGGATCCTTGCCCGAG
>JAFZPN010000035.1 GCA_017550315.1 Clostridia bacterium | reverse complement strand
GGCGGACATGGAGCATCCCTACGTCACCTATGAAAACAGCTATATCGAATCCGAGTGGTGGGCGCTCAAGCAGATCTGGGACAAGGGCCTGCTCTACAAGGGCTTCAAGATCGTCCCGTACTGCCCCCGCTGCGGCACGCCGCTCTCTGCACAGGAAGTCGCGCAGGGCTACAAGACCGTCAAGGAACGCTCCGCCATCGTGCGCTTCCGGGTGAAGGGCGAGGACGCGTACTTCCTCGCATGGACCACGACTCCGTGGACCCTGCCGTCCAACGTCGCGCTCTGCGTCAACGCGGAGGAGACCTACGTCCGCGTAAAGGCCGCCGACGGTTATGTCTACTATCTGGCGAAAGCCCTCTGCGACACCGTCCTCGGCAAACTCGCAAAGGACGGGGAGGAGGCTTACAAGATCCTCGAGGAGATGCCCGGCTCCGCGCTCGAATACCGCGAATACGAACCCCTCTGGACTTGCACGGCGGAGGCGGCGGCCAAGCAGAAGAAGAAAGGCCACTTTGTCACCTGCGACGGCTACGTCACGATGGGCGACGGCACCGGCATCGTCCACATCGCGCCCGCATTCGGTGAAGACGACTCCCGCGTCGGACGGCGGTACGATCTGCCGTTCGTGCAGTTCGTCGACGGCGCCGGCAACATGACCGCGGAGACACCCTACGCCGGGATCTTTGTGAAGAAAGCCGATCCGGTCATCCTCACCGATCTCGAAAAGGAAGGGAAGCTCTTCTCCGCGCCGAAGTTCGAGCACGACTACCCGCACTGCTGGCGCTGCGACACGCCCCTGATCTATTACGCGCGCGAATCGTGGTACATCCAGATGACCGCCGTGCGCGACAATCTCATCCGGAACAACAACACCGTCAACTGGATCCCCGAATCCATCGGCAAGGGACGCTTCGGCGACTGGCTCGAGAACGTGCAGGACTGGGCGATCTCCCGCAACCGCTACTGGGGGACCCCGCTCAACATCTGGGAATGCTCCTGCGGATGCCGTCACGCCGTCGGCTCGGTCGAAGAGCTCAAATCGATGTCGAAGAACTGCCCGGATGACATCGAGCTGCACCGCCCCTATATCGACGCCGTGACGATCACCTGCCCGGAATGCGGCGGCGAGATGCACCGCGTCCCCGAGGTCATCGACTGCTGGTTTGATTCCGGCTCCATGCCCTTCGCCCAGCATCACTATCCCTTCGAGAACGAGGACAAGTTCAAGGCACAGTTCCCGGCGGACTTCATCAGCGAAGCCGTCGACCAGACCCGCGGCTGGTTCTACTCCCTCATGGCGATCTCCACACTGCTCTTTGACTGCTCGCCGTACAAGAACGTCATCGTCCTCGGCCACGTGCAGGATGAAAACGGGCAAAAGATGTCGAAGTCCAAGGGCAACGCGGTCGACCCGTTCGAGGCGCTCGCCACCTACGGCGCGGACGCGATCCGGTGGTATTTCTACACCAACTCCGCCCCGTGGCTGCCGTCCCGCTTCTCGGGCAAGGCCGTACAGGAGGGCCAGCGCAAATTCCTCGGCACGCTTTGGAACACCTACGCCTTCTACGTCCTCTACGCGGAAATCGATCAGTTCGATCCCACGAAATACACCCTCTCCGACTGCGCGCTCACGGTGATGGACCGCTATATCCTCTCCGTCCTGAATTCCGCCGTGAAAGCGGTCGACGATCACCTCGAGAACTACCGCATCCCCGAGGCCGCGAAGGCGCTGTACGAGTGCGTCGACGAGCTCTCGAACTGGTACGTCCGCCGTTCCCGCGAGCGTTACTGGGGTCCCGACATGTCGGACGACAAGATCGCCGCCTACATGACCCTCTGGACCGCGCTCGTCACGGTCGCGAAGATCGCAGCCCCGTTCATCCCCTTCATGGCGGACGATATTTACCGCAACCTCGTCTGTTCCGTGGATCCCTCGGCGCCCGAATCCGTGCATCTCTGCGCCTATCCCGACGTCGACGAAAGCCGGATCGACAAGGATCTCGAGGAGCAGATGAACGCCATCATCGACATCGTGGTGCTCGGACGCGCGGCCCGCAACGGCGCGAACCTCAAGAACCGCCAGCCGCTCTCCGCCCTCTATGTCCGCTCCGACGTCACGCCGGATGCGAACCTCTCCGACATCATCCGCGACGAGCTCAACGTCCGCGAGGTGAATTTCGTCGACGACATGAGCGCGCTCTCCTCCTACAGCTTCAAGCCGAATCTCAAGACGGTCGGCCCGAAATACGGCAAGCTCCTCGGAAAGATCCGCTCGACATTGCAGGATGAAGCCTTCGACGGAAATGCCGCAATGGCAGAGCTGCGGGCGAACGGCAAGCTGCACTTCGACTTTGACGGCGCGCCCGTGGATCTCGGCGAGGACGATCTCCTCATCGAGGTCAAGCAGAAGCCCGGCTATTTCACCGTCTCCGAGAACAACGTCTCCGTCGCGCTCGACACGAACCTCACCGACGAGCTGATCGCCGAAGGGTATATCCGCGAGGTGATCTCCAAGGTCCAGACGATGCGCAAGGAAGCGGATTTCGTTGTCACCGACCACATCCGCGTCTCTGTCACGGGAAGCGAAAAACTGAAAGAACTCCTCACCGCCTCTCCCGACGAGATGAAGTCCGCGACTCTCTGCGACGAGCTCGTTTTTGAGCCGGCAGAAGGATACGCAAAGGACTGGGACATCAACGGCGAGGCCTGCACCATCACCGTCGCGAAGCTCTGATCCGATCGGAACAAAAACGCCCCCGGATCCCGTTTTGGGAACCCGGGGGATTGCTTTTTTACGCGAATCGCGCAGCGTTTACGGCAGCTCCTCGTATTTCTGGAGCAGCTTTTCCATGCCCTTGTTCATGGACTTCTGTACCTTCTGGAAGGTGGAAGCGACGGTGTCGTGCTTGACGCCGTCCCGCACCAGATCGTCCAGATTGCTCATGCCGGAGAGGGCGTTTTGATACGCATATCCGAAGTCGATGCTCAGCTTGGATGCCGCGAGGTCGAGCATCTTCGTGTCGTCTTCGGTGCCGGAGAGTTTTGTTTTCATAGTCGTCTCGAAGAAGGCCGGACGCACATAGTTGAAATGCTGGCAGGAGAGGGCTTCCGTGATCGTACCGATCATTGTCAGCTGCGAGACGCAGGAGATCGGGATGCCCCAGTACACGTCCGTTGCGACTGTCATGTAATCCTCCTGCAGTTCGTCCAGCTTCGGCGCGGGCAGGAAGCCGTAGTCGAGATCCGTGTCGCGGATGATGTTGCACACCTCGCGCAGGTTGCAGTAACACATGAGAGAGAGCCCGTTCGCGAACATATTCGCACCGTAGCTGCTCTCATAATAGCCGTAGTTCTCGGTGAGGTTCTCCATCTTTTCCAGATACAAAGCGGCACGTTCCACATCGAAGTTGATGAAGGGCATGTTATCCGCATCCTTCGAGATCACGGGAACGCCGAGGGAGTTCTGCAGCGTGTAGAAAACTTCGTAGGTCAAGCCGTAGCGGTCTGTGGCGGTCATTTTTCCGTCGCCGTCGAGATCGTTCGTCGCGGCCTCCGCCATCGCGATCACGTCGTCCAGATACCAGGTTCCCTCGTAGACCTTCTGATACGGGATCTCGATGCCGAGATCCGCCGCCATGCCCTTGTTGATGACGAATATCCGCATGTAGTAGAGGCAGTAGTAGGACAGATAGGAGGACGCGACGTAGGACTTCTGCCCCACGCCGATGGTATCGGTCGAGGCGATCCACCACGGCTGATCGAAATTGAATTCCGGGATCGTCTTCAGGTTGTGGAAGTGTCCGGACGTGGCCAGCGTGATGGCGTTGGTGTCCTGGCTGAAGGTGACGGCGTATTTTTCCTCACCCGAGGAGACAATGTTGCGGATCGCAGTCGCCATGCCGCCGTCGTCGTTTGCCAGATCCTCATACGAGATCGCGACATTGAAGCGGTCCTCGACCGTGCGTGCGGAGTTGTACTGCGCGTCGTTGATGACCTCGCCGTTCAGCTCGGAGGACGTGACGGCGGTCGTGGTGCGGTTGGAGAGCCCGGCGATGACATAGGACGCCCCGCCGAAATCCGCTTCTCCGAGATCGTCCGGCGCATAGGAGTCCTCTTCTTCCGCTTCCTCCGGTTCGACCGCGCCGGGATCGGCTGTGGGATCGGCAGCGGTCACCTCGGGCGTCTCGGTCTTGTCTTCCGCACAGGACACAAGGCCGGGCAGGAGCAGCAGCACGGCAAGCAGAATCGCGGTGATCCGGTGTTTCTTCATGGTCAGATCCTTTCCGGGAGCGGGAGATTCCCCTGCGTCCCGATTTTCTTTATTTCAAGAAGTATTATAGCACGAAACCGGTCTCCCCGCAAGCGAGCGGAATGACGAAAAAACGCGCGCGGATTTGGGGACAATGCCGGAAAACGGCGGCAAAACGAAAAGCCCCCGCGAGGGAGGCTTTCCGCAGCAAAATCTTATCAGTTGCCGCCTATGGCTTCGACCATCTTCGAGATCTGCTTGTTGATGACCTTGACGTTCTTCGCGACGGTCGAGGCGAGGTCGCGGTTGTTCGAGGAGAACATCGAGGCGACGAAGCCGTCGCGGACCTGCGAGCAGAACAGGGTGTCGCCGAGGTCGATCACGCGGGAGTCGAAAATCAGATCCAGCATCTGGATGCTCTCCTTGTCGCGCGCATACTTGCCCTTCAGGGCGATGTCGTAGTACGCCGGCGTGATGAGGCGCTTCGCCTGATAGTTCGCTTCCTCCAGCACCGCGCCGACCAGTTCGAGATTCTGGTTCGTCTTCGGGATCATGGGCGGCATGTAGTAGCTGATCCGCGCGCAGTAGTTCTGCTGGCTCTCGTCGTACTTCGGGTAGGGGATGATGCCGAAATCGGTCTCCATCTCGCGCAGCGCTGCCACGTAGAACAGGGAGCAGTCGAGGAACAGGCTCTGGTTGGCGGAGAACATGTTGAGGTTATCCGTCGGGACGTCCAGATCTTCATTCACGAGGAACCACGCTTCGTTGTCGTAGGTCATCGAGAAGATCTTCTGGAAGACCGATTCAAACTTTTCGTCCCCCATCGTGAGCACCGGTGTCCCGGTCTCGTCGAATTCCATGGACTTCACGCCCGCGCCGATCCAGAAGGACGGCAGGACCATTTTCCGGGCGGAGAGATAGCCGAATACGTCTTCCTTGTCGCGCTTACCGTTACCGTTGGCGTCGAGCAGGACCGTTTCGCACATGGCTTTCATCTTGTCCATGGTCCACTTGCCTTCAAAGACGAGGGAATAGGGATTCTCCAGAGAATTCTGATCGATGAGGGCGGAGGAGAAGAGCAGAACGTAGGTCAGGTCGTGCGTGGAAATCGACAGGTCGCCGATGGCCGCGTACCGGATCCCCGCGAGCGTCAGGGACTCGTTCGCGCCTTGATCCCACCAGGGCTTCGACAGATCGATGTAGGGGATGTTCTCGTAGCCGAGGACGTAACCGCCGGAGAGCAGCCCCGTCGCGTCGACGCAGAAGACGTTTGCAACCTGGATCGCGTCGTCGCCGGCGGTGATGATCGGGGTGAGCGAGTTGAGCGCCGGATAGCCGGAGGTCATGACGTATTCACCGACCGTCACGCCGAGGGTTTCGTTCACCAGATTGATCGCGTCATACTGCGCGTCGTTCAGTACCTCGCCGGTGACCTCTTCCATGACGATGGCGTTCTTCGCGTTCGGATTGTCCACGACGCCGAAGGTGAAGGCCGCGCCGGAGAAATTGAGGTCCGCCGGCAGATCCGGTTCGGGAAGAGGGGCCTCGGTCTCCGGGACGGTCTCCGTCGCGGCCGAAGGATCGGTCGGCGTGTCAGTTCCGCCGTTTTCCCCGGACGTATCCGTGCCGTTCGCGCAGGAGGCGAAAAGGAGAAGCGCGGCAAGAAGAAGGGCAAGCATTCGTTTCATGATTCTGACTCCTTTCAGGTCGGGTTTATTGGCAGTGGGATTCGTACAAATCTATTCGGTCTATTCGGCGGGCGTGAGCAGCCACACGAGCCGGTGTCCCGCGCTGATCCGCTCGAGACGGCGGAATCCTTCCCGGGGCGGACGTAAATCCTTTCGTCCGGCGACGGCAAGGACGCCGTGCGGGGCGAGGACCGGGGCGATGTTCTCGAAAAAGCGTTCTGTCGGATCGGCTGTGCCGTCGTCGCTCTTCCAGTCGGTCATGATCCCATAGGGAAGATCGGCGAAGACGAAATCGACCGGCTCCGGCAGGGAGGGCGGGGACGAAAGAATGTCGTGGCGGAAGACGCTCACGGGCGGCGGCGTTTTCTTAAGCATCGGCAGGATCTTCGCGGCTGCGTCGTCAAACTGTGCGAGCCGCTCATCCGATGCGCCGCGCTCCGCCAGCCGTTCCCTGGCAAGGGCGAGACCTTCGCGGGAGAGCAGGGAGGTGTTGCATTCCGTCGCTTCGACGCAGGTGGGATCGACGTCCGAGGCATACAGCGCGGCGATCTGCCGCTGATTCGCGATCCCCATGGCCGAGAGACTGAATCCGCTCCCCGAACAGGGGTCGTATACGCGGAGCCGCTCCCGTCCGGTGAATTCCCGCGCGCGTCCGAAGAGTTCGAGCGTCAGCCGGACCGGAAAGCAGGGCATGCCCGTGAAGTGCTTGAGGACGTTCCCGCTCGCGAGATACGAATAGTCTTCCCGTTCCGCGTACCGGTACTGCATCGGCCCCGCCTCCTTCCGCTGTCCTGCATGGAATACAAGTCCATTATAAACCATTTCCGCGCGTTTTGCAATGCCCGCGACAAATTTTCTCGCTCCTCTTGCATTCCGGAGACGGGAGGCGTATAATGGAGACCGGAAAGCCACGCACTCCGCCAAACCGTCAGAAAGGGAACGCCCCGACCATGAATTCCAGAAAAGGGAACCTCACCGAGGGACCGCTCACCCCGCAGATCATCCGGTTCATATTGCCCCTCATGGCGACCGGTGTCCTGCAGCTGCTCTACAACGCCGCGGACAGCATCGTCGTGGGGCGCTGGGAGAGCACGAACGCCCTCGCCGCCGTCACCTCCGTGGGATCGCTCATCAATCTCCTCGTCAACCTCTTCATGGGTCTCTCCGTCGGAACGTCCGTCGCCGTCGCCCACGATTACGGCGCGAAGGACTACGAAGGCGTCTCCCGCACGGTCCACACATCCTATCTCGTGAGCTTCCTCGGCGGGCTCTTCGTCTCCGCGATCGGCATGATCTTCTCCCGACAGTTCCTCATCTGGATGAAGTCGGATCCCGCCGTCCTGCCGCTCTCGACGAAATACCTGCGCATCTATTTCATCGGCACGACTGCCAACATGGCCTACAATTTCGGCGCATCCGTGCTCCGCTCCGTCGGGGATACGCGCCGCCCCCTGTACTTCCTCTCGATTTCCGGCCTTGTCAACGTGATCCTCAACATGATCTTCGTCATCGCCTTTCACATGGGCGTCGCGGGCGTGGCATGGGCGACCGTCATCTCGCAGTTCCTCTCCGCAATTTTCGTGATCGTCTACATGATGCGGAGCCGCGAGTGTTTCCGCTTTGAGTGGAAGAAACTGCGGATCCATCCGGACAAGCTGAAAAAGATCGTCACGGTCGGTCTGCCCGCGGGGCTTCAGGGGACCGTCTTCTCGATCTCGAACGTCATCATCCAGTCCTCCGTCAATTCCTTCGGCGCGCTGGTCATGGCCGGAAACGGCGCGGCGGCGAGCATCGAGGGTTTCACCTACATCGCGATGAACTCCGTCTATCACGCGTCCCTGACCTTCGTCGGACAGAACGTCGGCGCGCGCCGGTTTGACAGGATCAATAAAGTCGTCTTCCGCTGCCTCATCATCGTCACGGTCATCGGCCTCGCGTTCGGCGTCGTCAGCTATCTCCTTGCCGATCCGATCCTGTCGGTCTACCTCCCCGACGCGCCGGACGCCGTCGCCTACGGGAAGATCCGCATGTCCTACCTCGTCCTGCCGTACTTCCTCTGCGGGATGATGGAGACGATGGTCGGCGGGCAGCGCGGCATGGGGCTGTCGTTCATCCCGATGATCAACGCGCTCGTCGGGTCGTGCCTCTTGCGCATCGTGTGGATCGCCACGGTCTTCGCCGCGCATCACACGCTCTTCATGCTCTATATTTCCTACCCGATCTCCTGGCTTGTCACCACGCTCGCGCATTCGGTTGTTTACGGGATCAAGCTGCATCGGCTGAAACAGGAAGACTATATACACGGATAAGAGGATCGATATGGAACTCTGGGATTTATACGATCAGAACCGGATCAAAACCGGAGAGACTGCCCTCCGGGACGGGGATCCGATCCCGCCGGGCCGCTATCACGTCGTCGTTCACGCGGCGGTCTTCAATTCCCGCGGGGAGATGCTCATCCAGCGGCGTCAGCCGTGGAAGGCGATCTTCCCGGGGCTCTGGGACATCACCTGCGGCGGCAGCGCCCAGGCAGGCGAAGACAGCGCGACGGCCGTCTGGCGCGAGGTCAGGGAGGAGGTTGGGCTCGATCTCGATGCGCTGAAGAACGGGCGCGCCGTGTTCACGGTGAACTTCCGCGACGGCTTCGACGACTATTACATCGCCCGCTCGGACACCCCGGCAGAGGATCTTGTTCTGCAGGCATCCGAGGTTGCCGAGGCACGGTGGGCAACGCGGGAGGAGATTCTCGCCTTGATCCGCGAAAAGACCTTCATCCCCTATTATCCCGCCCTGATCGAGCTTTTGTTTTTCCACTTCGACCACGGTTCGATCTACGACTGGAAGTAAAGACAATTTGAGACCGCCTCTCCCGCAGGCGGTCTTTTGTATTCCGGGAGAGCAAAAATATTTGAGCTTTTTTCAAAAACAGCGAAACATTTTGCGTGTTTTTACGTCATTAAGGGCAGAGACGTCTCAGAACCCCATCGAAAGGAGAACCCACATGCAACCGGAACTTGCCGTCCACGGGTCCGACTTGCCGCAGCCCGACGCCGGGGAGCGGGAGGATCAGCGGATCATCGGCCTCTTCTGGGACCGCGACGAGCGAGCCATCGCCGACTGCGCCGCGCGGTACGGACCGTATCTCATGACCGTCGCCCGGAATCTGCTTCCGACCGAAGAGGACGCCGAAGAATGCGTCAGCGAAACTTACTGGCGCGCGTGGAACCTGATCCCGCCGAAACGCCCGGACGCCCTGCGGCTCTTTCTCGCGCGTCTCACCCGCACCGCCGCCGTCGATCTTCTGCGGAACCTCCGGGCCCGGAAGCGGATCCCGGCGTACCTGACCGAGCCCTACGACGAGCTTGCCGAGATCGTCTCAGGATCGCCCGGTCCCGAGGACGAGGCGGAGGGGCGGCGACTGAGCCGGGCGATCAACGCTTACCTTACCGGCCTTTCCTCCGACGCCCGGATCATCTTCGTCCTGCGCTATTTCTACGGCGAGGATATGAAGACGATCGCGTCCCGCCTCGGCTGCACGTCATCGAAAGTGCGCAGCGCGCTGTTCCGCGCAAGGACCGGTTTGAAAACCTATCTTGAACAGGAGGGATTTGATCTGTGAAACCCGAAAAAATACATGAAGCCATCGGGGAACTCGACGACGGCATCCTCGCGGAAACCGAAGCCGTCCGGGAGACGCCCCGCAAAAAGCCGTTCCGCGCATTCGTGCGCCGATGGGGAACGCTCGCGGCAGCCATCCTCATCGCGGCGGGCGGCGTCCTCTACGGCTGGACGCACCGCGTCGAGGTGACCTACGCCACCTACCCGGTGGAACCCTCTTGCGCCGCCACGAACGTCTATCCGAATCTCGAGGAATTCACCGTCGAGGACTATCTCGCGTGGCGGGAGAAGACCGATGAGCGGGTCGCGGATCTGATGCCGGACGGGGATTTTGCAGAGCGGTCCGTGGCAGCGCTTTTCGGCGTGTCGGAAGGCGGCAACCTCTTCTATTCGCCTTATAACGCAGAACTCAGTCTGGTCTCGCTCGCGGATATGACAGCCGGGAGCACCCGCACACAGCTGCTCGATCTCGCCGGGGAGACCGATCTCACGGACTTCGAGAAGCGGATGACGGAGCACTACCGGACGATCACGCGCGGAGATGCGGTCACCGTCCTCAGAACGGAGGGGAACCTGTATTATCATTTCTATTTTCCGGCCGATGACATGGCGGCAGGAGCGGAGAAACTCGATCCCCTGTTTCGCTGATACCAAAACGGCGATCCGTTCCCGTTCGGCTTCATCCGTTTCGTCAGCGGTGTCGGCGGGGGCATCGGCCCGTCGGGCGGAAAAAAGACGTTTGGGTTCGGCTTTGAATCTATCGTGCGGGAATACGGCCCGGAAGACCGCATCGAGCTTGACCGCTATCTCTACATCCGCACCGCGTTCAAAAATGCCCCGGACCTCTCGAAGAAGCGCATATCGACGTTTACAGGCAAGTCCGGTGCGTATGACGCTGAGTATATCGTCGCGCCGGAGGTCTATTCGGTGAGAGGAGAGGGCTTTTCCGCCGTGCGCATCCCGCTGCTCGTGGGCGGGGATCTCTGGCTTGCGCTCCCGGACGAGGGGACGACGCCGGAAGACCTGCTCACCGCGGGCGCTCTCTTCTCGGCGGCGAGATCCGGCAACGAAGGGACCCAGACCGCCGCAGCCGTCCCGCGGTTCAGCGTCGCGTCGGAGGTCGATCTGAAGGATCTCTTCACGGCGCTCGGCGCGGACAAGGCCTTTACCCCCGGCGAGGCGAACCTCTCCCCGTTCTTCGGGACGGATGAAACGGATTTTGAGACGGAGAGCGAAGTGCAGTTCCACCGGGATATCCTGACGGGCATCCGGGACTGCGTCGACGAGATCGTGACGAAGACGGAGGATTATTTCGCCGCCGTTTCCGCAGCAGGCGCGTCGCGTCCCGAAGACGAGGACCGTATCCGCGAAATCATGGAAAAGCTCGGATCCGTCATCGAGAGCGAGCGGGATCGCGCGGATGACCGCCTGCGTCTCATCCGGGAGACGGCGGAGGACGATGCGGCGACGGAAAGGAAATACGCCGTCACGCACGTGAAGCATCCGATACGCTTGGCGGTGGACGAGACAGGGGTCAAGACCGCCGCGTACAGCATCACCTCGCTCGCATCGAAGGAGGAGATCCGGCGGGGAACTCCGGGCGCCTCGGTGATCTTCAACCGCCCGTTCGCCGTCCTCATCACCGCGGAGGACGGAACGGTCCTGCTTGCCGGCGCGGTGAACGACATCACGGAATAACCGAAATACCGAAGACGGGCCGTTCCATAAACCGGGCGGCTCTCTTCTTTTCCCTCCGCACCGCGATTTTTCACGATTTCATCTTGACTATCCTGCCCGGATTGGTTATAATGAACAAAAAGAAATCGTTTCCAGCGAGGACGCCATGGCACAGACATTCCCACCTCCCGCGAAAATCCCGCTCCGGTTCACTTCGGACGGCACCTTCCGCATCCTGATGGTCTCGGACATCCACAGCGGCGTCGGCTATAACCGCGAGAAGACCGTCGCCGCACTTGACGCTCTGCTCAAAGCGGAGCACCCCGATCTCGTCATCCTCGGCGGCGACACGGCGGGCCCGGGCGTCATCCACATCGAAAACGGCGCAGAACTCCGCGACATGCTCGACGGCCTCACCGCGCCCATGGAGGAGGCCGGGATCCCGTGGTGCCACGTCTATGGCAATCACGACGACAACTACGGCCTGCCGAACGAAGAGGCCGAGAAGATCTACGAATCCTATCCGCACTGCGTCTCCGAAGCCGGACCGGAAGAGATCTCCGGCGTCGGGAACTACGTCCTCCCGGTATATTCCGCCGACGGGGAGACGCTGCTTCTGAACATTTTCGCCCTCGACTCCCACGCCGGCATGAGGGAATGGACCGAACGCTGGGGGCTCGATCCCTCCCTGAGGCCTCTGCCGCCCGACGTCGGCAGCCGCGGAGACTACGATACGGTCAACGTCGATCAGGTTCTCTGGTACTACGAGACCTCCCGGCGGATCGAGCGTGAGGCGGGCCGCAAGATCCCCGCCGTCCTCTTCACGCACATCCCCCTGCCGGAGATGCACGAAGCGGCGAAGCACCGGGACGAGGTGGGGATCCGCGGGATCCAGTGGGAGGACGTCGCCTGCACTTCGCTCAATTCCGGTCTGTTCCGCGCCTGTCTCGAGCGCGGGGACGTGTGCGGCATTTTCTTCGGTCACGATCACCTGAACGACTTCGATCTCACCTATATGGGCATCCGCATGGCTTACGACGCCTCGCTCAGCTATCACGCCTGCCAGATCAACGAACTGCGCGGCGGCCGCGTGATCGACTTCCGGGCGTCCGATCCGGCGGCGTTCACGACCCGCACGGTGAAGATACGCGACATTATGGGACATGCGGGGGACAGCGTCGGATGAGGACCGCGGACGAAAGAGGGAAGCCCGTGCTCCGGTTCCGGGAGGACGGCGGCTTCCGCATCCTGATGATCTCCGACTTTCACGGAAAGCCGGACTACAACCCCAAGCTGCCCTGGGCCATCGAGACGCTTGTGGAATACGCAAAGCCCGATTTCGTAATGCTCGGCGGCGACCAGCTCGTCGGGATCACCCCGGAATTGCTCCGCGCTTTCCTCACGGATGTGACCGATCCGATGAACCGCCGCGGGATCCCTTGGGCGCACATCTTCGGGAATCACGACGCGGAGGAGCCGATGACGAAGGAGGAGCAGGAGCCCGTCTACGAGGCGTTCCCGCTCTGCCTCTCGGATGCCGGACCCGCTGAGATCTCGGGCGTCGGGAACTACTGCCTGCCCGTGTACGCCAAGGACGGCGATGACGTCGCCTATTCGCTCTACGCGCTCGATTCCCATGCCGAAGTGCGGGACTACGTCGCGAAATTCGGCCTCCCGGCGGACACGCGCTTTGTCCTCCCGAAGCATTTCAGCGACGGACACCCGCAGGCGACGCCGATGTTTGACCAGGTGATGTGGTACTACAACCACTCAAAAACCGCTGAGTCCGCGCACGGTAGGAAGATCCCGGCCCTCATGTTCCTCCACGTGCCGCTGCTCGAATTCTGCCTGCTCTACCGCAATCCGGAAGAGGTCGGCTTCATCGGACGCAAGCGCGAGGGCGTGGCCTGCTCGGAAATGAACTGCGGCCTATTCTTCGCGTGCCTCGAGCGCGGCGATGTGCGGGGCATCTTCGCCGGTCACGAGCACCTCTGCGATTTCCAGGGCGAATACTGCGGGATCACGCTGGCCTACGACGGCTGCGTCGGGTACGACATGAGCGCGCACGACGACATGCGGGGCGGCCGGATCATCGACATCCGGGACGACGGCTCGATGATGACGCGGCAGGTGCGCCTCTGGGATCTCGTCGGCGAGAAATGTATGCGCAATCCCGCCTTCTTCGAGGGCGGCGACAAGTACTACATCCGGGACCTGAACACATGATGGATAGAAGGAAGCATGGAACTGTTTGAAGAATCCAAAATCCGGCTGTCGTTTGACGGGCGGGGAGAATTTCGGCTGCTCTGCGTTTCGGATTATCACGCGCCCGAAGACCGGGACTGGGACGAGCGGCTGATCCGGGCGGAGGAAGTCCTGCTCGATGCCGTACACCCGGATCTCTTCATGATCCTCGGCGATCTGACGCACAACGGCGCGCTCGATTCCCGCGATCGGCTGATCCGTTACGCCGCAGCCATCGCCGGACCGATGGAGGCGCGCGGGATCCCGTGGGCGCATGTCCCGGGGAATCACGACCGCGAGGAGGGGATCCCGACCGAAGTCTTCGGCGCGCATCCGCACTGTCTCTCGGTCCGCGGTCCGGCGGATTTGCCGGGATACGGGACGTATCTGTTGCCCGTCTATCCGTCAGACGGCGGGGACGAACCCGCGCTCCTGCTCTGGGCGTTCGACTCGCACCGGGGCGGTGTGTGGGGTTGGGAATGCGGGATCCCGGAGCCGTGGGAGTTCCGCTCGCAGACCACGGGCTTTGATCACGGAGGCGGCGTCCTGCACCGTCAGGCGCTCTGGTACTGGCAGACCGACCGCCGGATCGAGGAGACCTTCGGACATCGGATCCCCGGCGTGATGCTCATGCATATCCCGCTGACGGAGCACCGGCTGATCCCGACCAATCCCTCCCTCACCGGCATGACGGGCGAGCTCGAGGAGTCCTGCGGGATCCCGTCGGTCAATCCGGGACTGTTTGCCGCGGCATACGAGCGCGGGGACATCCTCGCCGTCGTCGCCGGTCACGACCACATCAACACCTTCGCCGGGCGGTACATGGGGATCGAGCTCTCGGAGGACGGCTCCCTCGGCTACGATGTGTACGGCTCGGATCATCTGCGCGGCGGACGGCTCCTCACCTTCCGCGAGAACGATGTGCGCGCGTTTGCTTCGGAGCATGTTTATCTGAAAAACTGTCCGGGCGCGGCGGATTTCCTGTTCCGGGAGGGCCATGATGACTGAACTGCACTTTGAAGGGGAGTGCCGCATCCTGCTCCTGCATTCCGCGCGCCTCACCCCGGAGACGGTCGAGGAAACCTCCGCAAGGCTCGGCGCGATGATCGCCTCCGCCTCTCCCGATCTTGTGATCCTCGACGGCGACACGATTTCATCCCCCGCTGCCGATCCGCGCGCGCTGTTAGACGCGTTTCTCGTGCCGCTGTCCGGTCTGCCGTGGACCTACACCTTCGGCGACGGCGAGTACAAATGCGGGACCGATCCCCGTGCACTCGACCGGATCTTTTCCTCCGTCCCCGGATGCATCGTCGGCGAGCGTGCAGAGGGGATCGACGGCATCACAAACGCGGTGATCCCGATGATCGCGGAAGGTACTGTGCAATTCCTCATCCGCCTCTTCGACACGCACCGCGAGACCACGGGCTACGAGCGGGACTACGGATCTCCCGGACGCTCGCGCCTGCCGTATCCGCTCTATTCGCATCACTACATGGACGGCGTCCGCTTCTGTCAGACGGCGTGGTTCGACGAGGATCACGCGCGCCGTTCCAAAGAAGCCGGACACGCGCTCCGCGAACTCTTCGTCTTCCACACCCCGACGCCCGAGCACGCCGAGATCCCCCTGAATCAGGCCGCATGCCGCTTCGACGGCGTCTTCCGCGAGGATTCGCGCTGTCAGACCGTGAACGGCGGGATCGGCTGCGCGGCGGCGGAGAGCCGGGACGTTTCGGCGATCCTCTGCGGGCACGAGGAGACGAACGACTACTTCGGGACCTGGGCCGGGATGACGCTCGGGGTTCTGCCCGCACTTGCCTGCGGCGCATGGCTCGTCACGACCGACGGCACGGCACTATCCATCCGGAGAATCCGGAACTGAGAGGGAGGGACACATGGCACCCATACGGCTGCACTATCTCATCGGCGACGTTCACCGGGGCGGACACGACGTCCACCGGGTCGCCGCGAATCTGCGCGTCCTTCTGCGCGAGGCGGGCGGCTTCGATCTGACCTATGTCTGCGACACGAAAATGACGCCGTTTTCCCCGGAACCGATCTCGGACGTGACGTTTGCGGAGTATTTCCGCCGGGGCATGATCGACGGCGCGGACGTGATCGTCTTCAATTGCGGCAATTATCGCTTCAATACGCCCGAAGAGCAGAAGATCCTCACGGAGGCGGTGGCGGGCGGCGTCGGATTCGTCTTTCTTCACGGCGACCACCCGTGCTACTGGGCTGAGGTCGGCATGAAGCCGTTTCCCGAGATCGAGAAGATGGCGATGCTCATGTGGCGCGAGCCGACCTCCCACGGGGACTACGGCGACTGTCACGTGACGATCCGGGATCATGCGCACCCGATCACCGCGGGCCTCGGCGATTTCGACACGCGCGACGAGCTCTTCTGCCGCATGAAAAATGTCTGGGGCGTTCCCGCGCACACGCTTGCCACGGCGTATTCCGATAAAGCCGTGATCTCCCGCCACGGTCAGCCCGGCACGGGAGAGGAGGAGCCCGTGGTCCTCGTGGGACAGTACGGGCAGGGAAGAACGGTCAATCAGGTCCTCGGACACGTCTGGCCGTTCTACACGATGCACGGCATGGGCGAGAACACCATGCGGTCGTTTGCGCCGCGCGCGCTGCGTCAGATCTTCGTCCGCTCCTGCGAATGGGCGGCGACGGGCGACACTGTGCGAACGCGCGACTACGACGGCCGCGGGGTGCTTGTATAAATCCGAACAAATTCTGCCATATCCGCCAAAGGAGGACATCATGGAAAAACGAGAGACCAGATTTGACCGCACACGTTTGAACATCGGGACCTACTGCATCGACAAGTATGCCCGCGACGAGGTGCATGTCCGCGAGATGAAGGAGTGCGGCATCGACTTTCTGACCGCCGCGCCCGCCGACCCGGAACTGCTCGACAACTGCGCGAAATACGGCATCGGCGTTGTGGCGACGGGCATTCTCCCCGGATGGTGGGGAGGCGACGGCGACAACGCGGGGAAGATGGAAGAGGCGATCCCGCTCGAGAGAGTCCGCGAAGCCGCGGCGAAGTTCGTCGATCACCCCGCGATCTGGGGCATCGACGCCGGGGATGAGCCGAGCGCGCTCGATTACCCGCATTACGGCCGGCTGATCAAGCTCGCCGAGGAGCTCTTCCCGGGCAAGCTCATCTACCTCAACCTCTACCCGAACTATGCCTCGGTTGCGGAGAACTCGTCGAATCAGGTCCGCTCCCAGCTCGGGACGCCGACCTATCAGGCGTACATCGACCGCTACATCGAAGAGGTGAAGACCGACTACCTCTGCCTCGACAACTACGAATTCGCGGCGGGGACGGCGAAGCTCTACGACAACCTCCGCATCGCGGCGAATGCGTGCCGCGCGGACGGGCGTGACTTCTGGATGGTGATCCAGGTCAATTCGAGCAAGCCGGATGTCTGGCTCTCCGAGGACATGCTCCGACATCAGGCGTTCTCCTGCCTCGCGTTCGGCGCGGTCTCGCTGAACTGGGCCTGCTGGACCGCCGGATGGTGGCACAACGAGGTTCTCGATAAAGAGGGCAACAAGACCGAGCAGTACGAAAAGCTCAAAGCCGTCAACGCGGAAGTCCGCCGGCTGGAAGAGCCGTACATGGCGCATCGGAACGTCCGCACGGTCTTCCTCGGCCGGCCGGACGAACCCGCCTCCGCCTCCGGCGTGGAGATCGCCGATACCTACGCCGATCCGGTGTTCACCGAGGTGAAGCCGGAGGACGGCGGGCTGTTCCTCGCGGGCGAGATGACAGCCCGGGAAGGCGACGGACGCGCGCTCTTCCTCGCCGACGTATCGGATTCGGCGTTTACGGGAGAGGGCATGTCCCGCACCCTGACGGTCGATTTCGCCGAGGGATACGAGATCTCTTACGCCGCGAGCACGGACGGCTGTGAGGTGGAGGTCGTCGGAGACCGTCTCCGCGTCACCCTCCCGCCCTACGCCGCCGTGATCCTCACCGCGGAAAAACAGGCATAAGCCAACCGCATCAACAAAAGCCCGTCGGATCCTTCGGCGGGTTTTCCATTTGTTTGAAACATACCGTCTCGCCTGTCCGGGATGAAAGCAGAGGCGAAAAACGCGAAAACAACCGTATAATCCGCTGAAAAAGCGCAAAACGCGAAAGATTTACACTTTCTTAACAATTCGCGCGAAATATTCTGCCCGTTTTTACGTCTTTAAGAGGTGAAACCGCAATAGCTGAATCAGGAGGGCAAAACCATTGACATCTACAGGAAAGCGCGGCGTGATAAAACCGCATGAACAAACCAAGCAAAAACAGAGGCCGGGACCATGATGAAATTTGACAGACGAGAGAGAAGGGTTTTCCTTCTGCTTCTGCCCATCCTCTTCCTCCTTCCTCTGCTGGTTTCCTGTCACAAAAACGGGGCTTCGGAACAGCAGCCAGAGGAGAAGACCGACCTGCTCACGGGCGTTTTTATCCGCTGTACGTACACGGATGAGGATCTCATGATCGCAGGCACGACTGTGCCTTACTATGATCCCGACGCAAAAACACTGCACTGCTTTGCTTATGATCCGGTCACCCCTGATACCGGCCGGTTCATCCAGCTACGCCTCGGTGAGGGCGTTGTGAAGACGACGGACGTTCCGCTTACGGATGGACAGTATTTCCGCGGCGCAATCCGGGACAACCTTTTCTATTACTTCACGATCCGGGACGGAGACAGGAGGAGCTGCTGTCTCTCCGTTTTCGATGCCGATACCGGTATGACGCGTACGAGCGAGGATCTGTCCCCTCTTTATCAGAACGGAACTGTCGAAGGAATCCTGGCGCTAGCCGTTGACGCGGAAGGGAATACCTGGCTTGCCGCGCCGAACGAAATCCTCGTGCTCGATTCCGACTTTCTCCGCATCAACACGCTGAACGGATCGGCGAACGGTTTTTTTCCGGCACCGGACGGAACGGTGTGGAGCCCGACATCCGACGGCGTGCAGATCTGGAAGAAGGACAACAAAAAGGCCGCCCGAACGATCAGCCTCGGCGAGCGCGTATTCGCGGTCTTCTTTCCGGACGGCTATCTGTTCGGATACGCGTCTGCGGACGGGCTGTACGGCGTGACAGAAACGGAAGAGGGATTTGCGCGGACGCTTCTCATGGACTATGCGAATTCCGACGTTGCCGCGAGTAACGTCAGGCTTTGGGGGATGACCGAAGACGGAGACTTCCTCTTCTATGAAGACATGGATCGGGATTCCCGGTCCGATTCCTGGCCCGTGCTGTATAAACAGGGGAACGATATCACGCTCGACGAGATCGTAACTCTTGAGATCGCGGATGTTCTCGGCGCGGATCAATACATGGAAACGCGGCTCTTGAAGAACAGCATTGCGGCGTTCAATCAGGATCACGCTGATGCTCGCCTGATCCTCAAGGACTACACGGAATACAACACGAAGGAGAACCCTGACGGCGGAATGCGGAAGCTCATGACGGAGATGCAGAACGGACTCTATGAACCGGACCTGATCCTCATGTCTCCGCAGGACGAGGTGGTGCTCACGATGTTAAACAGCGGTCTTCTCAAAGATCTTTCGCCGTTTCTCGATACGGACGATACCGTGAACCGGGACAATATCATCGGCGCGGTCCAACGGTATTTCGCCTCGGAGAACGGCGGCATGTGGGGCATCACGTCGTGCTTTTCGTTCGAGACGCTCCTTTCCACGGAAGAAATGCTCGGAACTTATGCCGGTCGCGGAGAATCCGGATGGACTCTCGCGGAATATCTTGATTTTGCCGGAAACCTTCCGGAGGACGTTTTTCTGCAGGACAATCTGACAAGAACCTCCTTTTCCGGCAACAGCTGGAGAGAGGTGCTCGGCGTCTTTCTCGATCAGAAAACCGGCGTCTGTTCGTTTGACAGCCCGCTGTTTGTCCGATTTCTGAATTTTACAAGCTCACTCCCGACAGATCGGACAGAATACGTAAGTGTTTCGCAGCTTGGCCGGGCGGACGGGGCGGAACGGTACGATTACTTCTACAATAACCGTGTTGCGCTCTCGCATTTCAGCATGTCTGCCGTAAACGGGCTTTCGCGTCTTGAAACCACATTCGGGACAAAGAATTGGGTCATGATCGGTTATCCGGCACAAGGTCGCAACGGCACACCCCTCACGGCAAGACACTGCTATCTCATGACATCCTCTTGCAAAGCCCCCTCCCTCGCATGGGAATGGATTTGTCAGGAATTGAATCAGGACTCCGGAAAAACGCTCCCCGTGCGGAAAGACCTCTTGCGAGAAGCGCTCATGGAAGAGACGAAGGTCGATCATGTCTTGGTGTTCTCTACAGGAATTGAGAAGGGAACGGCAGAGGACTTGAACGAGCCGGGATATGTGTGCAGACTCGGCGAGGACGACGTTGAGCGGCTAATCGGGCTGATGGACACCATCGCTGGGACGCCGC
Source organism: Clostridia bacterium (assembly GCA_017550315.1). Taxonomy (GTDB): domain Bacteria; phylum Bacillota; class Clostridia; order Oscillospirales; family CAG-272; genus UMGS1696. The sequence goes on along the minus strand of JAFZPN010000035.1, from coordinate 13,051 downwards.
GGATCGACATGGTCCCTGAGGAGGTGTCGGACATCGTTCTGGAAGAGACCTCCGCATTTTACGCCGGCGTCGGCACCGCGGAAGACTGCGCAAAAAAGATTCAGTCCCGCGTGTCGATATGGCTGGCAGAGCATCGCTGAGCATTGACATCGTTCGGAAAATGTGGTATGATAGGATTATGAGAGTAAACGAAACAGAATCCGGGAGGTGCGGGATGAAATCCGGAACAGGGAAGATGAGAATCATGCTTTTGCTGCTGGCCTTTTTCGCGCTGTTCTGCTCGTGCCGAAAAGCGCAGACTTCTCCGGGGGATGGCGCTGCCGAAGATACGGCCGGGGAGGCATTTCGCTTTTCACAGCAGAAGGTGGCCGTGGGCGAAGGCGACATCATGCTTCCGTACATCCTGCCCGCCACGGACGGAGAGCGGATTTCGGTCCTTTTTGTGAACCTGCAAAATGCCGCGGAAGGGTGGGAAAACGCATCCGTCTCGATTCGCGAACTCTCTTATGGAGGAGAGCTTTTATCCGAAACAACGCTGTCGTTGCCGGGAGAGGCCGCATTTCCCGATCACGGCATTCTGACTTCCGATGCCCTGTACACAACGGACGAATCCCGGGATCAATGCGTGATCCACAGGATCGACCGCGCAAGCGGTCAGGTCACACATACACAGGAGATCGGCAGCATGCTGCCCGCGCCGCTCGCTCACCTGACAGCGGACGCCGCGGGAACGATCTATTGCACCGACGGCACGACCCTCATCGCGATGGATTCCTCCCTGGCCGTGCAGTTTACGACGGAATTCCGCTCGCCCATCCTCTCGATGGCGCCGGGGTCGGACGGCTCTGTCTGGGCGTATGCCGGAGACAAAAACGGATACTATGCGATGCGGATAGAGGAACGGCGCATCGGCGATCCTGTCTTCTTTGTCCGCTCGTCGCACAGTCCGCGGTCCCTGCTTGCCTCCGCGGGCGGGGAGTACCTCTTCCTTTGCTGTGACAGCGAAGGGATCTGGGGCGTGCGTGAGGCGGAAAACGGCAAACTGTACGAGGACAAGCTCCTCGATCTCGACGCGTCGGGCATCCGGGAACTGTGCGGGCGTCTCGACTTTCTGGGCAGCCGCGCGGGATTCTATCCAGCCCTCATGCTGCGGGACGATCTTCTGCTCGCGGTGGAATTTGACGGGGACCGGAATGCCTCTCCGCTTCTGTGCGCCCGGACGGATCGGACGGAATACATCCCCACGCTGACCGTCGCCGTTACGACGCCTCTGCTTCCTGGCGCGGTGTCCGCCTTGCGGGATTACAACCGCGACCATCCGGAGGTGAACATCCAGGTCGCGGATTACAGCGACGCTACGACGGAGGAGGATCCGTACGGCGGAGAAGCGAAGCTCTGTTTCGACATGGCAAACAACGGCTTCCGCCCGGATATGATCTTCACTGCCACGCCCCGTATCAGCCTTTCGGAGAGGTCGGCCGCCCGCTATCTCACGGGCCGTCGGCTTTATCTTGACCTCGCGCCCCTCCTTGCCGCGGACGATACCGTCAATACGGACAGCCTCTTCGGATGCGTGCCGCGCATGTTCGACGACGGAGAGGGCGGCATGTGGGGCATCACGACGAATTTCTATGTACAGACGCTGGTGGCGAATCCGACGTACCTGTCCGAGGATTGCCGGGCAAAGGGAACCTGGTCCCTCGACGAGTTTTTGGATTGTGTCGAAGATTTGCCCGACGGCGTGGACGTGATGTTCCGGCAGTCGCGGCAGATCGGCTTTCTGCCGTATCTGAAAGACGGCTTCGGCCCGTTTGTCAGGGACGGAAACGCTTCGTTCGATTCGGATCTCTTCATCCGTTTCATGAAGTACATGAAATCGGTCCCGGCGGATTTCGAGGAATGGAAACGTGTCACCGCCATCGACGAGGCGACATTTGAACAGGACGCCTTCCGGAGCGGGAAGCTGCTCTTCCGGATGGAATACACCTTCTCGTGGCAGAATTACCATGAGATCAAAGCGGTCTGGGAGGAGGAAGACTCCGGGGGCGGCGTACCGATCGGATATCCGGCGGAGGATGGCAGCGGCACGCGGTTTTTTGCCGACAATCTCTGGATGATCACATCCTTCACCGAATACCCCGACGTCTGCTTTGATTTTCTCAAAACGCTGTTCATGCCGGAGCTCTACCGGAACTCCGCGCGTCCCATCCCGATCTTCGCGTGGAAGCCAGCTCTTGTGAAAATGGCCGAAGAGGAGGACGGACAGCCGCTCGCAGACACGATGGGCGAGGAGTATTATGACCGTCTGATCCGGCTGTTCGACGAGGGCGGCTCCCCCATCCTCGGCATCACGCCGGAGCCCGTTCTGGATATCGTAACGGAAGAAGCGTCTGCCTACTACGCCGGCGTCGGCACCGCGGAAGACTGCGCAAAAAAGATTCAATCCCGCGTGTCGATATGGCTCGCTGAGCACCAATAAAACCGAAAACCGCCTCGCGTAAAGGCAGTTTTCTCATCGTGCGTTTTCATTAACCATTACATATCCAAAATTTTTGAGAAAGATTGAAACACCTTCACAAATAGGCATGCCTGCTCCGTTTTATAAAATAGAGAGTCTCGAATTTTGTATCGGGGAGGCTTACGAGTATGAAAACACGGAAACGCTTTCTGATTTATTTGTTGATCCCGCTTCTTCTGACCGGATGCGGAAAGAAACAGCAGACCGTTCTGAATGATCCCGTCGTACAGAAGACGGAGGCGGCCGCGCCGTCGGTTTATCTCGGCGAGTCCGTACCGTTTCCCGCGGAATACCGTCTTGTCCGCACCGTGACGCCGCGGTACGACCGGGAGAGCGGCCTTCTCACCTTCCTCGCCGAGCGGGACGCAGACGAACGGACGGAGTTTCATCTCCTCACCACAGGCGCGGAATCCGTGACAGAGGATATCCCCGTCCCCGTAACGGAAGGGGAGAACATCATCGGCGGGGCGATCCGGGACGACGTTTTTGCCTTCCTGAGCGTGAACTGGTCCGAAACCGACCGGCAGAAGGAATATGCTCTGAACACCTTCCGCCCGTCCGCCGGAGAAACGGACAGAAGCGGCGGGCTGACGGACTGCTTTGCCCTCGCCGATCGCGATCCGTTCTTCGCCGTCTCCTTTGTTGCGATCGACGGAGCGGGCAGGATCTATGCCGCGTCGGACAACGAAATCGTCTGCTTCGGCGACGGATTTCTCCCGCTGTTCTCCCTGACGTCCCAGGATCCGATCTTCGCCCTGTGCACGGACGGGGACGGCGCGGCAGTTGCTTGTGTAAACACCGGAGACGGCACTGTTCTGATGAAAATCGATCCCGCAGGGAAAGACTTCTCGGATCGTACAGCCCTTCCCGACGGGATCACGGCCTTTCAGTTCGGCGAGGATCACGAGGCGTACTACGCGACAAGCGGCGGCGTCTGGTGCGCGGACGGTCTGTTTGACGGAGAACTCCGCACGGAACAGCTGCTGGATTGTTCCTCCTCGCGGCTCTATCTCGCGTCCCTGTTCTGCGTTTTGGATGAGAATACGATGTTTTTCTCGAAAGCGGATGAGGACGGATACAGGATCCCCCTGCTGTACCGGCGGGCGAAGGACTACGATCCCGGTGAGAAGACGGTCATCGAGCTTGCCCACGTCGGTTCGTTTATGTCGATGTTCAATGAGAAGATCCTGAGATACAACGCGGAGCATCCGGACGTGCAGATCGTGACCCGCGATTATATCGATACCGCCGGAGACGGGGATATCGGCACGGCAAGGAAAAAGCTGGCGATGGACCTCGTGACGGGGCTGTATCGCCCGGATATCCTCGTCGGCATGATCGACGAGCCCTATATCGAGCAGGCAGTCCGGTCCGGTCTCTATGTCGACCTCGGGACCTACACGAAAAACGACGCGCTCGTGAACGACGAGAACCTCTTCGGATGCGTACGGCGGACGCTCTCCGACAAGGACGGGCGGCTCTGGGGACTGGCGCGGGACTACGAGATCCGCTCCGTCCTCTCGGCCGCGGAACTGCTCGGGAAATACGCGGACCGGACAAGCTGGACGGTGGAAGACTTTCTGGATTACGCCGCCTCCCTGCCGTCCGACAGGTTCCTGATGGATGAGCTTGCGCAGGAGAATGCCGCGCGGCTGCTGTTCGGATCGGAGGGATATGGGGCGTTCATCGATGCGGAGTCGGGGACCTGCGACTTCACCGATCCCGTCTTCATCCGGTATCTCACGTTTCTGAAATCCCTTCCGGCCACGGCGAAGGAAGCCCGCAGCCTGCCGCAGAATCCCCTGAGTGGGCTCGGCAGGGAGGAGCAGTACCAGTTCTACTGGACGGGAGGCGTCGCGCTGAAGAACAAGTGGTTCCACAGCCTCAACCAATTCCTCTCGCTGGAGATCGAATTCGGGACGAAGGATTACAGACTGATCGGGCAGCCGGTATCGTCAGAAAACGGGAGACAGCCGATCACCGTCTGGGATGTCTGCATCATGACCTCCTTCTGCGAAAACCCGGAGATCGCGTGGGACGTGATCCGCTCGCTCATCATCGATCCGGACGGTTTTCCGGGGGACAGCCTGCCCGTTCTGAAAACGGACTTCGAGTGGAAAGCGGAGGAATACCGCGACAGTGTCTTCACCTTCTATTTCGACGGCTGGGAGGTGGTCGGGGAGAAGGATCCCGATCACCCGATCACCACCTCGACGCTGGATAAGCCCGGGATCGTCACGGAGTTCACGGAAGCGGACGCCGCCTTCATCATGGATTATCTCGACAACCGCTGCGGCTATCCCTATACCCTATCCGTCCATGAAGAGATCGCCGCCATTATACAGGAAGAGATCTCCGCTTACCTCGGCGGTGTCGGGTCTGCCGAAGACTGTGCGAAGAAGATCCAGTCCCGCGTGTCGATCTGGCTCGCCGAACACCAATAAAATCGAAAACCGCCCTCAAAAAGGCGGTTTTCTTTCTCACTTCTTACTTCTGACTTTTTCCTTCATCCCTCAACTCACGCCCGCATCCGGCTCTCCCGGTCGATCTGCGGCTCGCAGAAGGTCTCGATCACCGTCTTGCGCGTGACGATCCCGATGAAGGTGCCGCGGTCGTCCGTCACGGGAATGAAGTTCTGATTCTCGGCCCGGCGGATCAGTTCCTCCGTCGTGACCGACGCCGTCACCGCTGGATGGAAGTCCGGACGCAGGATCTCCCGCAGCCGTACCTTCTCCCATTCCTCCGGCACGTCGTGCTCCACAATGTAGCGGAGAAAATCCCCCTCGCTCACGCTTCCCGCATACGCGCCTTCCTTCGTCACCACCGGGAGCGCGGTGTAGCCGTGGTGCTTCATGGTTTCCAGCGCGGCGCGGACGGTCGCGGAGTCTTTCAGATAGCGGACCTCGCTCTTCGGGGTCAGCAGCATCAGTACGTTCATGGTGTGCCTCCGATCTTCATTGCAATGTTATTTTAGCATAGAATTGTGATCTTGTTGTGAACATGGCATAAAATTCCGATGATTTCGGAGAAATAATTGTCAAAACTTGCCGATTACCGCCTCCCGCGGATTGACAGCCGGTGCATTGTATGATAGAATAGTGCCAAATAGAAGAAAACGGAAAAAGGAGCACAGAATGAATCGGTTTGATCTCGCGTCCCTCATGAAAACGACGGAAGAAGAGCTCTTCCGGCCCGGCGGGAACTTCGACACGCTCTTCGGACACGATCCCGAGACCGTGAAGCAGGCGCGCTTTGTCCTCGCCGTCGCCCTCACCGCCGCGGACGCCTATTATGCCCGCCTGACCTCCGACGCCTTCCGGCTGCGCGAGGCGGACGAGCACGGGACAAGGATCCGGGAGGAGGAGCGCACATGAAGATCGGATTCGCTGATTATTATCTTGACAACTGGCACTGCAACTACTATCCCGGCTTCCTGCGCGATGCGATCCGTGCGCGCGGTCTCGACATGGAAGTCACCCATGCCTACGGGATGCAGACCGCACCGTCCGAGGTGACGAACGAGGACTGGTGCCGCGAGCGCGATATGATCCCCTGCGGGAGCATGGAGGAGCTCGTCGCGTCGGTCGATGCCGTCATGGTGATCGCTGCGGACGATTCCCGCACACACGAGGAGGTCTCGCGGATCCCCCTCTCGTCGGGAAAGCCCTGCTTCGTCGACAAGACCTTCGCCTATAACCTCGCCGCGGCAAAAAGGATGTACGCCCTCGCCGATGCGCACGGGACGCCCGTCTTTTCCTCCTCCGCCCAGCGGTACTGCCAGGATGTGATCGACTACCGGGCAGAGCATCCGGATAAGCCGCTCTTCGTCTCGACAGTCGGCCCGCATTCGCTCGACAACTACGCCGTCCATCAGCTCGAGGTGATCGAAGCGCTGATGGGAGCGGGCATCCGGCGGCTCAAGGCGTTCGCGGCAGGGGAGGGCGTGACCCAGCTCATCCTCGACTACGGGGACGGACGCCTCGCCTCCTTCATGCAGACGCCGCAGCCGTGGGCGGAATTTAATTTCATGGTGACGCCGGACGGATGCGGCATGAACGGCAAACGCCTCGTGAGCGACGACCGGAATTTCTACCGCAACCTCATGAACGCGATCATCAACTTCTTCTCCGCGGGCGTCAGTCCCGTGCCGAGGGAAGAGACGCTCGAGATCGTCTCCGTGATCGAGACCGCACGGACCGCCCGCACCCGCCCCGACGAATGGTTCGCCGTTCCGAGATAAGTGTCCAGAACAAAAAGATCCCGGGATCCCCATACGGAGAACCCGGGATTTTGCTGTTCTTCCATCAATCAATCTATCTATCAGTCGTACCGTTCGTCGAATACGCGCTTGCTCTTCTTTTCGCTTCTCGGCAGGACGCCGATCTCAACGACCTTCACGAGCGGCGTGAATCCGATCTTCGACTTCACACGCTCCGCGACCTTTTTCGCCATTTCGGCGAAATCGACCGATCCGTTCGTCTCGACGTAGATGCGCATGGTGTCGCGCCCGTCGAGGTGGGAGATGTGGATCTGGTATTCGCTCGACAGCTCGGGGAACGATGCGAGGACTTCCTCGATCTGCTTCGGGAACACGTTCACGCCCTTGATCTTCATCATGTCGTCGCTCCGGCCCGCGATCACGTCGATCCGCGGGTAGGTGCTCCCGCACGGGCACTCGCCGGGCAGGATGCGGCTGATGTCATGCGTCCGGTAGCGGATCAGCGGTGCGCCTTCCTTCACGAGCGTCGTGAGGACAATCTCGCCCCATTCGCCGTCCGGAAGGGTCTTCCCGGTCTCCGGATCGATGATCTCGAGGTAGAGATAGTCGTCCCAGATGTGCATGCCGGTGTCGTACTTGCAGTTGATGCCGATGCCGGGCCCGTAGATCTCGGTCAGCCCGTAGATGTCGTAGAGCTCGATCCCGAGGATCTCCCGGATCCGCGCGCGCATCTTCTCGCCCCAGCGCTCGGAGCCGATGACGCCCTTCGTCAGCTTGATGTTCTGCCGGATCCCGCGCTTCTCGATCTCCTCCGCGAGGAGCAGCGCATAGGACGAGGTCGCGCAGAGCACGGTCGAACCGAGGTCCTGCATCATCTGCAGCTGCTTGTCCGTGTTGCCGGGACCCATCGGGATCGCCATCGATCCGAGGTATTCGCAGCCGGCCTGGAAGCCGATGCCCGCGGTCCAGAGACCGTAGCCGGGCGTGATGTGGATGCGGTCCTTTTTCGTGATCCCCGCGAACTCATAGCACCGCGCGAACATCTTTGCCCAGTCCTCGACGTCCTTCTTCGTGTAGGGGATGATGACCGGGACACCGGTCGTGCCGGAGGAGGAGTGGATGCGGACGATCTCCTCGTCGGGAACGGTGGAGAGTCCGAGGGGGTATGCGTCGCGCAGATCCTGCTTCTGCGAGAAGGGAAGCGCTTCAAAGTCCTCCGCGGTGGCGACGCCGTCGACTCCCGCGTCCTTCAGCATTTTGCCGTAGAAATTGTTCGCCGCGATCAGACGCTTGATCTGCCGGTCGACCTGTTTCAGCTGTTCGTCGTTGATTCTCATGATCCGAATCCTCCCGTCATGCTCTCGCGTGCGTATGCGAGGGCTTTTTGATTGATTTCATGGAGCTTCGCGGGCAGGACGGCTTTCACCGCGTCCGCGAGCTGCTGTGCGTCGAACCCGAGCGCGCCGGTCTCTGCGGCGATCCCGAGCAGGAGCACGTTGAGTACCTTGTCGTTTCCGATCTGTGCGAGGGCCCGGTCCGCATCGACCGTCACCATCCGTCCGGCGTGCGACCGGAGATAGGCGAGCATGTCGCCGGGATCGTAGGGCGTGCCGCCGATCATCGCGCTGACCGGCTGGATGGGCCGCGTGCTCGTCACGACCGTCCCGCCTTCCCTGAGATACGGCAGCATCCGCACGGCCTCCGCCGGTTCAAACCCGAGGATCAGATCTGCCTCGCCGGGTCCGATGAGCGGGGAATGGATCCCGTCCCCGACCCGCAGATGGCTGAATACCGATCCGCCGCGCTGCGCCATGCCGATGGTCTCGGCCGTCTTTACGGGCAGTCCCGCGCGCATGGCAGCCGCCGCCACGAGCTTCGACGCGAGGATCGTCCCCTGACCGCCGACGCCCGCGAGCACGATGCTGTGCTGACCGAACGCCGCGGGATCGATCGGTGTTCCCGCCGTCACGACCGCAGGCGCGGATTTCTTCGCCGACGCGGACGCCTCGTCCTGCTTCGGAGCCGCGGGAACGGATCCGCCGCCGATCGCGCCGAACGGGCAGACCTGTTCGCAGAGCGTGCATCCCGTGCAGAGCGTCTCGTCAATCGCCGCCTTGCCGTCCCGGAGGAGCAGCGCGGGACACCCGAGCTCGCGGATGCAGCGTTTGCACCCGACGCATTTATCCGGATCGACCGATGCGCGGACGCCCTTCGGCTTCCATTTCACCACGCAGGGCGAGCGGAAGATGATCGCCTTCAGCCCGTCCTCCTCCGCGACGCGCCGGACCGTCTCGACCGCCGCCTTGTGATTGAGCGGATCGACCGTCTCGACCGTCTTCACGCCGACGCCCCGCAGGATCGATTCGATGTCCGCGGGATCGACCGCCTCGCCCATCACCGTGCGGCCCGTGCCGGGGTGGGGCTGATGCCCGGTCATCGCCGTCGTGGAGTTGTCGAGGATCACGAGGGTCATGTCGGCCTGGTTGTAGAATCCGTTGAGCGCCCCGGTGATCCCGGAGGCGAAGAACGTCGAATCCCCGACGAACGCGAAGGCCTTCGTGTCGGGCTCCACGTGGAAGACGCCCTGCGCGATGTTGATGCCCGCGCCCATGCAGAGGCAGGTGTCGCACATGTCGAGCGGCTTCGCGTTGCCGAGCGTATAGCACCCGATGTCGCCGCAGAAGATCGTCTTGCGGCCCTTCATCGCCTCTTTGACCGCGTAGAAGGACGCCCGGTGCGGACATCCCGCGCAGAGGACCGGCGGACGGATCGGAAGGGCGGGGAGGGGATCGCCGCGGGTCGCATTACCTGCCGTTTTCTCTATCCCGCAGAAGGCGGAGAGCAGCGCCGCGACCTCGCCGACCGTGTTTTCCCCGGCGGTTTTGACGGTGCCGTCTTCCTTGCCGCGGATCGTCACCCGGATGCCGCGCCGCCCGCAGAGATACACGAGCGCGCGTTCGATCACCGGGTCGAGCTCTTCGATCACGAGGACCTCATCGAGGCCTTCGAGGAACCGCGCCGCGAGCTCCTCCGGGAAGGGGAAGGGCGTCCCGATGCGCAAGAGCCGCGGATGGTCGTCGTCCCCAAACGCATCGAGGACGTAGGTCCAGCTGATGCCCTGTGAAACGATGCCGATCTTTTTCCCGCGGAACGCGCCGGTCTCGGGCAGGAGCGGATTGGCCGCGCTGTGCGAGAAGACGTCGGAGAGCTCCCGGTTCCGCGCCTCGATCTTCGCGTGATTGACGACGGAGAGACGGGGGAAGATCACCCATTTCGAGGAATCCTTGACGAATCCCTCCGGCGTGTGCCGCTCGTATTCGTCCTCGTCCTTCACCTCGACGTCCGCGTACCCATGGTCGATCCGCGTGGTCGGCCGCAGGATCACGGGGGAATGGATCTCTTCGGAGAGCGCGAAGGCTTCGCCGATCATGGCGTACGCTTCCGCGACCGAGGAGGGATCGAAGACCGGGATTTTGGAGTACATTCCGAAGGTGCGCGTGTCCTGCTCGGTCTGCGAGGAGATCGGGCCGGGATCGTCCGCGACCAGGATGACCATGCCGCCCTTGACACCAATATATTCAAGGCTCATGAGCGGATCGGACGCGACGTTGAGGCCAACCTGCTTCATCGTCACGAGGGACCGCGCCCCCGCATACGCCGCGCCTGCCGCCACCTCGAGTCCGGCCTTTTCGTTGACGGACCATTCGATGTAAACGCCGCCGGGAGAGCGCCGCGCGACGGTTTCGAGCACTTCGGTCGACGGCGTGCCGGGATATCCGGCGACCACCTGAACGCCCGCTGCGAGCGCGCCGAGGGCGATGGCTTCGTTGCCCATCAGAAATTCTTTATGCATAAAAGTCTCCGCTTGTCTGAAATCGCTGTTTCTCAATATTATACCACGCACGGGATCGGATTGCAAGGCCTCCGCGCGTACCGCCCGTAATCATATTCACCAAATATTCTTTCGTCATGCAATGAATTGCGGGAGATTATTTCAAAAATCGCTGTAACAAACCGGCCCGACGTTCGTTTTTATGCATGGAGGTATCCAGCGAAGCAAAAACGAAAGAATTCTGTTTCCTCTGCGGAGCTTGTGCCATCTGTGCAGACAGACTTCTTCCGAGAATGATTTCGCTTGACAAATACTGTCACGTCCTGTATAATGTAAGTAAGAATTTTTGCAAGGGCGAAATGATCGCAGCGGACTGCGCGGAGATCCTGTGCGAAGAGTTTGTTTACAAGCTGAAGGGATAACACTATGAAAAAGAAAACCGACCTGCTCTTATTGCTCCCGCACACAGGCCGGTATTGACACGGTATTCGTCCGAATGGTATAATTGTTTCAATTGAATGTTCTCTTGCCGCCGGGAGGTTTTGCCGTATGAAAAGGCTCTTCACCGTTCTCGCTTCGATCCTCTTGCTTCTGTGCCAAATGGAGTATTCTTAAGAGGTGATATGCTAAAATGAAAAGACTGATTTCCGCAGCTCTGTTCCTCATTATTCTCTGTACGGGACTGCTTCCCCTGCTCTCCGGCTGTCAGCAGAGGAAGGATCTCCTTGAGGCAGAAAGCGTTTCCCTGAAAAAAACCTCGCTTTCGGATTTCGGCATTTCCTCCGTGAGAGCGGTCGATTTCGCTGACGGAAAGTTTGTCGTTCTGTCGGACGCGGGGCTGACCGTCCTCGATCCCTCCGATCCGCCTTCCGCGAGCCGGCCGGTGCCTCTCCCGGAGGGAACCGTCGGCATGAAAATCCGCGGCGGCTTTATCTATCTTCTGTCGGAAAACCGTCTGAGCGTCCGGTCGTACAAAAACTTTTCCCTCGGGACGGCGGTGCGGGAATATGGGATTCCCGAGATCCCGGAGGGCTTCCGGGTGTTCAAGCTGGACGTCTGCGAAACCTATGTCCTGATTTCCCTGCGCAGTGTCAGACTGAACGACCGCGGGCAGTATTCCATCGGGAATATGTTCGTCTGCATCGACCTGTCCGAAGGCGAAGCGCAGATTCTGAGCGATATGTCGGACTTCGAGTTTCGGGCCGGGACCGTTCGGGAAAAGGACGTCCTTCTTCTGAGCGGCGCCTCTGGCCTGAACAGCGGAAACATATACCCTTACGACGGAAAGATCTCCCTTGAAGTCTGCCGGCTGACCGATGCGACCGACGCCGTGAACATCCAGTACGACGCGGAACGGGATCTGGTCTGGGTCCTGAGCGACGGGAAGATCTCGTATGTTTCCCTCTCAAAGAATGAAAGCGGCGTTTTTTACCACATCGGGCCGGATATGGTCAAGTCCGCGGAGGGCTCGTACATCCTGAACGGACTGTTCCCCCTGAAGGATCGGCTGTATGCCGTAAGCGTGGACAGCGGCATGATCTATGAGTTGTCCGAGGCTCCGGTCGGGACGGGGGAGGCGGATTCGGACGACGGCCATGTTCTGAATATCCTGATGCTCGGGATGCAGGCGACGACCTTCGAGCCCATGATGGACGCGGTGGAAGAGTTGCTCGGGACGAAGGTGCGCCTGACGGTGTTTGACAGCCTATCCGAAGATGCGAAGATCCGCCTCAAGCTCCTTTCGGGAGATACGGATTTCGACCTTTACGGCATCGTGCCCGAAAGCCTTGCCTATTATGCCTCCGTCAACGCACTGATCGATCTGTCCGGCGACGAGGTCATCGAAGAGAATTTCGGCAACATGATCGACGGGGTGAAAGATCTCTGTATGATCGGAGACGTTCTCTGCGGCGTTCCGGTAAAATACTGGTTCAATCTTGAAGTGTACAGCGTCAACGAAGAACTGCTCGGTCAGCTCGGCGAAGAACTTCCCGCCGAACCCATGACATGGGAGGAGACGCTCGAATGGGGACGCGGGCTGAAAGCAAAGGCGGATGAAGCGGGGGTCGAAGACTTTTTCCTGATCGACGACTGGAAATACGCTTCGATGGCTATTTCCTACCTGAGCAATTACTGCAACTACGAAAAACGAGAGGTGGAGGACCGCCGGGAAGACCTTAGAAAAGCGCTGACCGCTTACTACCAAATGGCGGACGAAGGACTTGTGCAGACGGGAGGGAGCGACGGGATCCCGCTGTACTCATGGCGCAGAAACGAGTTCAATCATCAGACACCCTATCGATTGCTGACGGCGGCCCCCCTGATCGCGGAAGACGCGAAAAATCCGATCTATCTCTCGGTCCTTGCCGTCAATCCCTATACCCCGTACCGTGAGGCAGCCGTCGGGTATCTGCGGCAGATCTCCTCCTTTGAATTCCTGCATACGTTCCCCATGCTGCTCGTGTTGAAAGATCCGTCCCTG